>CAIMWS010000540.1 GCA_903845125.1 uncultured Verrucomicrobiota bacterium | reverse complement strand
GCAAGCGGCGGGATTCCTGCGCATCCGGGATGCCGCCAATCCCCTGGATGCCAGCGCGGTCCACCCGGAAAGCTATCCCATCGTCGAACGGATGGCGGCTGATTTGAAAAGCTCCGTGGCCGACCTGGTGAAAAAGCCGGAACTCCGCCAGCGCATCCAGCTGGACCGCTACGTGACCGAAACCGCCGGCCTGCCCACCCTCCAGGACATCGTCAACGAGCTGGCCAAGCCGGGCCGGGATCCGCGCCGGCAGTTTGAGGTGTTCCAATTCGCCACGGGCATCGAAAAGATGACCGACCTCAAGCCCGGCCTGCGCCTGCCGGGCATTGTAACCAACGTCACCGCCTTTGGCGCCTTTGTCGATATCGGCGTCCACCAGGATGGCTTGGTGCACGTCAGCCAGCTGGCGGACCGCTTCATCAAAGACCCCTCGGAGGTGGTGAAAGTCTCGCAGCGGGTCACCGTCACCGTGGTGGAAGTGGACTTGGAGCGTAAACGGATCGGCCTGTCGATGCTGGCCAAGCCCAATCTCACCCCCCGCGCACCGGGCGCGAAAGATAAATCCGCTACCGGGTCCAAGCCCCAGGCCAAGGGGCCGGGCAACTCCGCCAGCGCTTTCGGCAGCGGCTGGTTCGACCAGGCGCTCAATCCCAAAAAACCGAAAGCGGATTAGCGCATGATCCAGGTGAGCAGCGGCGCCACTGCCAGGCTGGGCAGATACTCCGCCAGCTCCACCTTACGCAGCTCCAGGATCACCAGGGATACGCTGAATATCAGCATCCCGCTGGTGGCGTTGAGGGAATCGAGCAGCACCGACTGCTGCAGCACCGGCTGCAGCATGATGGCACCCAGCGTCAGGGTGCCTTGCCAGGCCAGGACGGGCAGGCCCGCCAGCAGGGAGCTCCACCCAAATACCCGGGCGAAGTAAAGCGTGGATAAGCCATCCATGCACGATTTCACCAGCAGGGGGCGCGGATTTTGAAAGAGGCCTTCCTGGACCGCTCCCAGCCAGGCCAGCGGCACGGCGCAAAACAGGATCGTGCAGGTGATGAATCCCTCTCCCCAGGGCACCGCCCCGGGCTGGGCAGCGGTTAGCACCCGCTTGGCAAATTGGCCCAGCCGGTTGTGCGCCTCCTGCAGGCGCATCCCGCGGCCCAGGGCCTTCCCAATCATCATGGATAAAACCAGGATCGTCAGCTGCTTGATCACCGGCAGGATCCCACCCCCCAGGCCGTGATAGGTGGCGCTCAAGCCAAACCACACTGTCAGGATGCCGAGTATCCTTTTAATCTGTATCTGCCGTGCCGGAGTAAAGTTTTTGGCGGTTTTCAAGCCCGCCACCCCGCCACCCAGAATGGCTATTACGTTGATAATGGTGCCGATCATGCGCCAGATGAATTGGCCAGCTCGCCTACCACACCGACACTGGCACGATCCCCCCTCCGCTTGAAAGTAAAAATTTATATTTGCATTTATCCGGCCCTCAAGGCAGTTTAATGCCCTGCGTCGGGGCGTAGCGTAGCCTGGCTAGCGCGCGTGGTTCGGGTCCACGAGGTCGTGAGTTCAAATCTCACCGCCCCGACCATCTTAACCTTCCATGGTTTTTATCAGGGCTGGGTTGGAGATCATCAGGAATTGACGACCAACCCGTCAGTTTGGACAGGGCCTTGCTTTGAATCAGCATCCCCCCTGTCGTATCACCTTAACCACTTTGTTGGCAGACGTTTGGCGTAACACTGGTGAAGTTCTTGCCAACCCATGAACCATCTGGATTTTCAACCCATATGAAACTGGATTACGAGAACCGTTGATACGTAAAGCGGTGTCGTTCCCCCCCTTTTTTGGAATCTCCTGCCTGGAATCCACCCCACGGCCAGTTGTTCTTGGCTTCCGCCGATCCGCTCGGGATTATACCATTTCGGCGGCTTGTGGAAGTCTCCGGCACGGTCTGTCATTGTTGTCGGGAACTGCGCCCCCCGCCCATTGCGCCCAAGCCACGCCGTTTTGGTAGAACGAGGCCACGTGTTGCAGCCCGAAGTTCTTCCTGTGCGCCCGGTAGTCAGGCCCGGACAACCACTGCGGATGGAGCACCCTGATTCATCAAGTGTCCCATTTAAGCTTCCCAGGAAAAACGCACAAATACCCTGTTGGCAACGCCTCGCACAGAGATCGCTCTTGCGAAATCAACGCGGCACTCCGCGCCGGGAGCCCAGGCCAGCCGATAGTCCTTGAACCCAGGATTACGCTAACGATAAACCTCACGTAATTTTGCGCTATTTCCCGCCCCCTGCCTTTCCAGCCAGGCCCGCTGCTGGCCGCGTCGCTGCCCTTCAGTATTGCGCCCTCAGCTATCAACCGCTCTTTCGGCATCCTCGCCGACTTCCGTGGGCGAACGCCTGACTGCCCCCGTGAGGCCGGGTTGTTGGCTGGGAATTTGGATTGCCAAGTTTTCATGCCAACCGGTGCCTTGGGCTTTGCACCGCAACCCGTTCAACATTAGCAGTATTAGCTTATCGGCAAATGGTGAATAACTTTTCCTTTTGACATTCCCCTTTTATGGACGAGATTGTGAGGAGGCCCAAAAGAGCGGAGAACCACCAGCCAATGAGGAGTTGGTCATGATACAAAAGTTAACGCCGATTGGTTTTAAGGAGGGTTGGGATGAAACCGGAAATGAATGCCGTGTGGCTTACTTTTACCAGGATGCCGTGACCTGCAAGCCGCTGCTGCAATTGGACCGGATGCTATCCCAGAAATTCGACACGGAAATCGAATTCGACGCCACTTGGTGGCGCTTCAAATTCCTTCAGGATGAACTGATCCTGAGCCTGGCCGCGCACACGGCCGCCAAGGCGGATCTGATCGTCTTCGCGACTTATGCGCATTTGGAGGTGACGCCTGAACTCCAGATGCTCAATAAAATCTGGCTTAAGCAGCGCGCCGGCCGGCCCAATGGGCTGCTGTCCCTGCTGCAATGCCATGAGGGGCAATCCGGCGGAGCCACCCCCATGCATCTTTACCTCAAGGAAGTGGCCTCCCTGGCCCAGATGGATTTCTTATCCCGGTGGGTTTTGATCGGCGAGGATGCCCCTGATGCGCCAGCCATCACGGTGGACGACCTGCGGATTCCGGGTGTGGTGGCTGGCTCGGCCGAGGCCATCGGCCCGGGCCCCGCTGCCGATCCCCCGCTTCGGCCACCGGTTCATTGGGGCCTGAATGAATGAAAAAACGGTGAAGGGGTATTCCTTCACCGTTTCCAATCCCCACGCGGGGCGTGGCCGATCAAATAAACTCGTTGATCAGGTTTTCGAGGTATTCCTGGCGGCCGCTGGCGTTGGGCGCAGCTTCGCCTTTCTTCTCAATGTAGTCTTCCAACTCCTTAAAGGAGACCTTGCCCTTCTCGATTTTCTTGCCCAGTTCCGAATCCCAGGAGCTGTAGCGATTACGGACGAATTCGTCCAGGCGCCCATCCTTGCGGATGGCGGCGGCGATTTTCAGCCCGCGGGCGAAGGTGTCCATGCCGCCGATATGCGCATAGAATAAATCGATCGGCTCGAAGCTTTCCCGGCGGACCTTGGCATCGAAATTGACGCCGCCGGTGGTGAATCCGCCCATCTTCAGGATGGATAGCATGACCTGGGTGGTCAGGTAAACGTCCGTGGGGAATTGGTCTGTATCCCAGCCCAGCATCGGATCTCCGGTATTGGCGTCGATGGAACCTAAAGCCTTGGCGGCGATGGCCACCTCCAGCTCGTGTTGCATGGTGTGGCCGGCCAGCGTGGCGTGATTGGTCTCCACGTTCAGCTTGAAGTCTTTGAGCAGATCGTATTGGCGCAGGAAATTCAGGCAGGCAGCGGCGTCCGAATCATACTGGTGCTTGGTCGG
>CAIMWS010000539.1 GCA_903845125.1 uncultured Verrucomicrobiota bacterium | reverse complement strand
GACCGATGACATCGCGGTAAAAACGCACCGCACGCCCCATGTCGGCCGCCATCAGCATGAATTTCACTTTTTCGAGTTTCATCGCCTGAGCATGGGCCGCGCTTGGCAAAACCGCCCCGGAGGTGCTGGGCCGGCGGGCCCGCGAGGTGTTCGGGGCGGAGGTGATGTCCATCTACCTGCCCACCTGCCGGGAGGTGGTCGCGACGGGCCTCCCACAGCACTTTGAGACCCATTTCCCGGCCAACGGCCGCCATTATCTTTCGGCCGTGTTCCTGCTGGACCCGGAACACTACGTCAACATCAGCGTGGACATCACCGAGCGTAAGCTGGCGGTGGCGCAATTGGAGCGCCGCAACGCGGAACTGCAGCAGGAGATCCAGGTCCGCCAAGGCATGGAGGCGAAGGTGCGCCGGCTGAACGCGCAACTGGAGGAGCGGGTGCGCGAGCGCACCGCCGAGTTGGAAGCCGCCAACCGGGAACTGGAAGCCTTCAGCTATTCCGTCTCGCACGACTTGCGCGCCCCGCTGCGGGTGATCGGCGGCTTCAGCCGGGCCTTGCTGGAGGACGGCGCGGAAGCCTTGGGAGCCGCCGGGTGTGCCCACCTGGACCGGGTCTGCGCTGCGGCCCGCCGCATGGAGCAGCTGATCGACGACCTGCTCCAGCTTTCCCTGGTCACCCGGTGCGAGCTGCGCCGGGAGGAGGTGGATTTGAGCCGCCTGGCCCGCGATATCGCCCAAAAACTGCAGGAAACGGAGCCGGGGCGGCCGGTGGAGTGGTGCATCGCCGGGGGCCTGCGGGCGCCGGCGGATGCCCGACTCATGCAGGTGGCGCTCGAGAACCTGCTGGGGAATGCCTGGAAATTCACCGCCCGCCACCCGCAGGCGCGGATTGAGCTGGGCCGGGCGGAGGGCGCCGGCCGGGGCGCTTTTTTCGTGCGGGACGACGGCGCCGGCTTCGACATGGCCCAGGCCGGCAAATTGTTCAATACGTTCCAAAGGCTCCACCGCCAGGAGGATTTTGCGGGCACCGGCATCGGCCTGGCCCTGGTGCAGCGGATCATCCGGCGGCTCGGCGGGGAGGTGTGGGGGGAGGGGGCGGTGGAGCAAGGGGCCACCATTTATTTCACCCTGGCAGCACAGACCAAAACATGAGTAATAAATCCAACCGGAAATCCAGCTCACGGGGCGGGGCGCCGGCCGGCGCCGGCCGCGGAAAGGCGGGCCGATGAGCCAGCCATTGCGGGTCCTGATTGTGGAGGATTGCCCCGACGACGCGGAACTGGCGGTCCGTACCCTGCGCCAGGCCGGCTACGAGGTGCACCACGAACGGGTGGATACGGCGGAGGCCATGCACGCGGCGCTCCACCGCGCGGCTTGGGACTGCATCCTTTCCGACCATACGTTGCCCCTGTTCAGCGCACCGGAGGCCCTGGCGGTGCTCCAGGCCGCCGGGAACGATCTGCCCTTCATCATCCTCTCCGGCACCATGGGGGAGGAGACGGCGGTGGCCGCCTTGAAGGCCGGCGCCCATGATTACCTGGTCAAAGGGAAGCTCGCCCGGCTGGGGCCGGCCGTGGAGCGCGAGCTGCGGGATGCCGGGGAGCGGCGGCGGCGGCGGCAGGCGGAGGCGGCGCTGCGGGAGAGCGAGGCCCGCTTCCGGGCCCTGGTGGAAACCGCCTTCGACTGGATCTGGGAGGTGGATGCCGAGGGGCGCTACACCTATGCCAGCCCCCGGGTGAGGGAGCTATTGGGGTATTCGCCCGAGGAGGTGGTGGGCCGCACCCCCTTCGATCTCATGCCCGCGGGCGAGGCGGAAAAAATCGGCCGGATTTTTGCCGGCCTGGCCGCCCGCCGGCAGCCGTTCGCCGCCCTGGAGAATATCAACCTCCACAAGGAAGGCCGCCGGGTGGTGCTGGAGACCAGCGGCGTGCCGGTGTTCGGGCCGGGCGGGGAGTTCCAGGGCTACCGTGGCATGGACCGGGATGTGACCCGGCGCCAACAGGCGGAGGCGGAGATCCGGCGGCTGGCGCTGGTGGTGGAGCAAGCGGCCGAGGTGATCGTGATCACCGACACCCAGGGGCTGATCTGCTACGTCAACCCGGCTTTCGAACGGGTCACCGGCTATTCCCGCCAGGAGGCCTTGGGCCGCAATCCACGCCTCCTGAAAAGCGGGCAGCATTCCGCGGCGTTCTACCGCGAAATGTGGGCCACGCTGGCCCGGGGCGAAGCCTGGCGCGGCCATTTTTTCAACCGGCGCAAGGATGGCGCGCTGATCGAGGAAAACGCCGTCATCTCACCCCTGCGGGACGCCGCCGGTCAGACCGTGAATTACGTGGCGATCAAGCTCGATGTCACCCGGGAAGCCCAGCTCGAAGCCCAGTTCCGCCAGGCCCAGAAACTGGAGGCCGTCGGCCAGCTGGCAGGCGGCGTGGCGCACGATTTCAACAACCTCCTGGCGGCGGCGAAAATGCAGCTGGGATTGCTGCAAATGAATCCCGGCCATGATCAGGAGACCCGCCAGGCGCTGCAGGAATTGGACGCCGCCATGAGCCGGGCCGGGAAGCTAACCCGCCAGCTGCTGGCCTTCAGCCGGCGGTCCGTGATGACGATCACCCGGCTGGATCTCAACCAGGTGGTGCGGAACCTGCTGACGATGCTGAAACGATTGATCGGCCAGGGCGTGGACCTGCGCTTCCAGGAGCGGCTCCTCCAATCCCCGGTGGAAGCGGACGAGGGCATGATGGAACAGGTGCTGCTGAACCTGGTGGTCAATGCCCGGGACGCCATGCCCCTTGGGGGACCCGTCACCATCTCCATCACCGGGGAATCCCTCAGCGAGGAAAACACCGCCGCCCATCCCAAGCGCCGGCCGGGCGCCTTTGTGGTCCTCCAGGTGGCGGACACCGGCTGCGGCATGGATGCCGGGATCCTGAAACGGATTTTTGAGCCGTTTTTCACCACCAAGGAGGTGGGCAAGGGAACCGGCCTGGGCCTGGCGACCGTTCACGGCATCGTCGCCCAACACCAGGGCTGGGTGGAGGTGGACAGCGTCGTGGGACATGGCACCACCTTCCGGATCTATCTGCCCGCAGCGGCTGGCCCCGCCGGGGCGGAAAATCCCGATCCGCTGGCCCCGCCCATCCGGCGCGGGGGGGAAACCATACTCCTCGTGGAGGACGACCCCGTGGTGCGGCAGGCGGCGGCGCAAACGCTGCGGTGGCTGGGCTACCGGGTTTGCGAAGCGGCCAGCGGCCCGGCGGCTTTGGAACAATGGCGGACCCACGGCAGCCAGATCCAGCTGCTGTTGACGGACCAGGCGATGCCGGAGGGTATGACCGGCCTGGAACTCGCGGACCAGCTGCAAAAAATGAAACCCAGCCTGAAAGTCATCGTTGCCAGCGGGCACGTGGCCTGCAATGTGCAGGGGGGCCGGCCGGGGATCACTTGGTTGCCCAAGCCGTTTGACCTGGCGACGCTGGCGGAGGCCGTGCGCATTTGCCTGGATCAAAATCCGTAGCCGCCCGCGGACGCCCAAGCCGGCGGCCCGTCGCCACCGCCACCCCGGTCAAAGGGCCATGACGATTTTGCCGAGGACGTCCCGCTGGCGCAGGCGGGCATAGGCCTGCGGGATGCCGGCCAGGGGGACGGTTTCCTGGATCACCGGCTTGAGCTTCCCCTGGGCGGCCCAATCCAGGGTCGCCGCCAGGTCCGCCCGGTTGCGGCCGTAGCTGCCGATCAGCCGCTGTTGTTTGACGAAGAAAGGCCACAGGTTGAGCTGGGCCTGGCGTCCGGCCGTGGCGCCACAGGTCACCACGGTGCCATTGCGGGCGAGGCAGAGGAACACTTCCTCCAGCACTTTGCCGCCGAGGTGCTCCACCACCAGGTCCACCCCCCGCCGGCCAGTGATCTTCCGGACCTCGCCGGACCAATGCGGCTGGGAGGCGTCCACGACGAATTCGGCGCCGAGCTCGGTGGCCAGGGCCCGCTTGGCGGCGGTGGAGCCGGTGCTGATCACGCGGGCGCCCAGGGCCCGGGCGATCTGGATGGCGGCGGAACCCACCCCGCTGGCGCCGGCCATGACCAGCACCCAGGCGCCGGAGGGGACTTCCACCCGGTCGGTGAGCATGTGCATGGCGGTGCTGCCGGCCAGGGTCAAGGCGGCGGAAGTGGTGAAAGCGACCGGGTCCGGCAGCCGGACGAGCGCCGGCCAGGGAGCGAGGACGAATTCGGCGAAGCCGCCATCGCATTGCACACCCAGGATGGAGGCCTCCAGGCAGAGGGATTCCTCCCCGCGGAGGCAGAACTCGCAATGGCCGCAAAAGAGGTTGGATTGGATGGCCACGCGGTCCCCCAGCTGCCATTCATCCACATCCGCGCCGAGGGCCTGAATGTGGCCGGCGATTTCACACCCGGGGATGCGCGGCAGCGGGACCGGGATCGGCAGGCCGCCTTCCTCCAGCCACAAATCGAGCCGGTTCAAGCCGCAGGCCGCCACCTGCACCAGCACCTCCTCCGGCCCCGGCTCCGGGACGGGCAGGTCCACCAGTTCAAAGCGCCCCGGCACTCCGTGGGCAACCAGGCGAATGGCCTTCATAGGGTCAATATATCACACCGGGTTCAAAGATTCGAGGGGCGGTCCGCCGGGCGGGGAAGCGCGCGGCGGCGGTAGTGTAAAATCCGGAACTCGGCCTCGTCCCGCAGCAGCTCGGGCGGGTGGAACAGGTCCTCGAACGGGGGCAGGAACACGTCGCCCTCCACGCTCCGCTTGACCACGGTGAGGAACACCTCCGAGCAGTAGGGAAAAGTCTGCTGGTAAACCTGGGCGCCGCCGCAAATGAAAATTTCCCGGGCATCCTCCACGGCGGGGATCTGGCGCCAGTCCGCCACCGTCAGGACGCCGGGAATCGACTGGCCGGACCGGGTGAGAACCACCGTGGTGCGCCGGGGCAAGGGACGGCCGATCGATTCAAAGGTGCGACGGCCCATGACGACCAGGTGGCCGACGGTGAGGGACTTGAACCATTTGAAATCCTCGGGCAAATGCCACGGGATGCGCAAGCCCTGGCCAATCACCCGGTTCTCCGCCATGGCCGCGATGGCCTTGAACGGCTTCATATGGCGATGGGCGCCTTGATGGCCGGGTGGGGGTCGTAGCCGGTCAGCTCGAAATCCTCAAAGCGGAAATCGCGGAGGTGGCGCACCTCCGGATTGAGGCGCATTTGGGGCAGCGACCGGGGCGGGCGGGACAATTGCAACCGGGCCTGCTCCAGGTGGTTGACGTAGAGGTGCAGATCGCCAAACGAATGCACGAAGACGCCCGGCTGCAAGCCGCAAACCTGGGCCACCATCATCGTCAGCAGGGCATAGGAAGCGATGTTGAAAGGAACCCCCAGGAACAAATCCGCGCTGCGCTGGTAGAGGTGGCAGCTCAGCTCCCCCTCGAGGACGTAAAATTGGAACAAAACGTGGCAGGGCGGCAGCGCCATCTGGTCCAGCTCGCCCGGATTCCAGGCGGTGACAATATGCCGGCGGCTGGCGGGATCGGTTTTGATCCGGGCGATGACCTGGTCGATCTGGTTGATGGAGGAGCCGCCCGGGGCGCGCCAGTCGGTCCATTGGGCGCCGTAGATGCGGCCCAGGTCGCCGTCCGGCCCCGCCCATTCATCCCAGATCGTCACGCCGTGGTCATGGAGGTAGCCGGTGCGGGTGTCCCCTTTGAGGAACCAAAGCAGCTCGTGGATGATGGACTTCAGGTGAACTTTCTTGGTGGTGACCAAGGGAAAGCCCGCGCCCAGTTCGTAACGGGCCTGGCCGCCAAAGTAGGCGTAAGTGCCGGTGCCGGTGCGGTCCGGCTTCAGCCGCCCCTGCTCCAGCACCAGGCTCAACAGTTGATGGTATTGCTTCATGCCTGCAAAAAAAGCCAAAGATAAGTAAACCATCCACGGGTGGTTCGCCACGAATAAATGACCTCCCCAAAGAAAAACACCCCTCGGAAAAAGGATTCCTCCGAGGGGTGTTTGCCGGGACGGCGGTGGCGATTACCTGGCCAGGGCGTTGGCGGCCGCCTGTTGGAACCGGAGGCGGACGTCGCTGGCGTCGGAATTGGGGAAATTGGAGCGCTGGACCATCAGCACATAGGCAACTCCTTTGGCCGGGTCAATCCACGCCTGGGTGCCCCAGGCGCCGCCATGGCCGAAGCTGCCGGGCGAGAGCATCGCGGCCACCCCCTCGTGGGGGGTGCGCAGGACGCAGGTGGCGATGCCCCAGCCGTAATTGGCGCCGTGGTTGCCGAAGGTGCTGTTCTGGAAAAACCCGGTCGGCAGGTTTCCGGTCTGCGGGGAGGAGAGAAATTTCATCGCGGCCGGGGTCAGATAGCGGCGGCCATTCAACTCGCCGCCATTGAGCAGCATCTGGCAAAAATGCGCGTAGTCGGGGCCGGTGGAATAGAGGCCGCCGTTGCCCTGGGGGGGGCGGTCGCGCGGACCGAATTCAGGACGGGGCGGAACTGGATCCAGCGTTCCGGAAGTTTTGTTTTTGGCGTAGCTGGTGGCCAGCCGGGCGCGCGCTTCGGGGGTGAGGTAAAAGGTGGTGTGCGTCATCCCCAGCGGATCGAAGAGCCGTTTTTGGAGGAAGGCGTCAAAGCTCATCCCGCTCACCACTTCCACAATGCGCCCGGCGGCGTTGATGCCGCTTTGGGTGTATTGCCAACGGGCGCCCGGCTCGTAGGACATGGGCGCGGCCAGCCAGAGGGGAACGAGGTCGGCCAGCTTTTTGGCCTGTTGGGCCCGGGGGCCGCTCGCTTCGCCCAAACCGGAGGTGTGGGTGAGGATTTGGGTGATCGTCAGTTTCGCCGGCTTGCCCGAGGGGGTTTTCAAATGGGCGAACTCGGGCAGATACTTGGCCACCTCATCGGCGACGTTGAGCTTGCCCTCATCCTGCAGCATGAGAATGGCCGTGCCGGTGACCGGCTTGGTCATGGAGGCGATCCAGAACAGGGTGTCCGGCGCCATCGGCCGCTGGGTGGCCAGGTCGGCCAGGCCGGTGCTTTCCTGGTGGAGCACCTGGTCCCGGCTGACGACCACGGTGACGGCGCCGGCGATTTCGTGCTGGGCGATCATCTCCCGCATGGCCGCGCCAATGCCCGGGAGCGTGGGGCCATCCGCGGCCGCCGCCAGCGTGGCGCACAAGGCCGTGGAGAGGGCAATTACGGCGGAATAGCTGCCGGGAGGATTGATCCCGGCTCCAGTCGGAGAGTTGGTTTTCATAGCCGGGCAATCCTACCACCCCGGTGGTGAAGACTGTCAAGCGCGCACGCCGGGAAAAAGCGCCCGGTTTGGTGGCTTCGCGGATCGCCAAAACCAGGCCTGGCGCGCGGTGGAACAAATTCAACTCAAGGGCACGGCCAGCCGGTATGCTATTTGAAACCGCCTCAGCTGCATCCCTGCCCTTGGAAAGGCCGGGATACGGCTGGGTTCAAGCTGGCCGATTTCGCTTCGGACCGCCGCGAAAGCCACCAGGGGACGGTTAATGGGCTGGGGCGGCACCCACGGCCGGCAGGCCTTCTTTGGCCAATTCCATGGCCGGAGGTGTCTCCGGGATTGGCTTGGAGGCGGCCGCGGAGGCCTGATGGGATTCCCCCATCATGTCGATCATGGATTCAACCACCTCCTCCAGGGATTGGGCATGCTGCCGGACCAGGGTGATGGCGGTGGCAGTCTCTTCCGCGCCCGCGGCCACGCTCTGGGTCACTTTTTCCATCTGGACCATGGCTGCCGAGACCTGGTCGATACCCTGCCGCTGCTCGCTGGAAGCAGTGGCAATATCGTTGATCAATTGATCCACCCGGCGCACCCCGTTGAGGATCTCCTGCAGGTTGGTTTCCACCTTTTGGCTGATCTGCACACCGCGCTGGCTTTTGGCGATGGAATCGGAAATTTTTTCGCTGGTTTCCCGGGCCGCCTGGCCGGAGCGCTGGGCCAGATTCCTAACCTCATTGGCCACCACGGCAAAGCCCAGGCCCGCTTCCCCGGCGCGGGCGGCCTCCACGGCGGCATTCAGGGCGAGGATGTTGGTTTGGAAGGCTATTTCATCGATGGTTTTGATGATTTTTGAGATGCCATCGCTGGCTTGCTTGATGTTGGCCATCGCCTGGCTCATTTCGCGCATCTCCACCGCTCCGGTTTCCACTAATTTCCGGGTCTGATTGGCGGATTCGCGGGCGGTTTGCGCATGGTCCGCATTCTGGCGGGTCATGCTCGCCATTTCCTCCATGGAGGCGCTGGTTTCCTCCAGCGCCGAGGCCTGCTCGCTGGCGCCATCGGCCAGCTTTTGGCTGGTGGCATTCACCTGGCTGGCCGTTTCCATCATCTCCCGGCTCGCCTCATTCAAGGTGTGGGTCACCTTGCCTAATTGCTCGGTAATCCGCCGCCGGAGCCGCCAGCCAAAGGCGATCAACCCCACGCAGACGGCGCCCAGGATTGTGAACCGCCAGATCAATCCATGTTGGGCCTGGGTTTGCTTTTCATCCAGGTTTTTCAAAACCCCCTCCTGGAGGGACTGGTTGTATTTGCGGATTTCCTGCTCCAAGGCCTCCTGCATGGGCATGGCGGAGGTAATGAGCATCTCATTGGCGGCGCTATTATCTCCGGTCAGCAATTTATCGAGCAAGACCTGGTTGGTTTTGGACAGCCAGGTGAATTTCTCGAGCATGTCCCGGCCGGCTGGCCCATGGCTTTCGATGGCGGACAAGGTATTGGTCTTGGCCGTGTCGAACTCCTTGATTTTCTTTTCAATTTCATCGGGATCTTTAATCCGCACCAGTGAGTCCAGGGTGGTTTGCATTTTGCCGACCTTTTCCAGGAGGACGTAACCGGTATTGGACTTGGTTAAGATGCCGCGCGCCAGGGTGGATGATTCTTTTAAATTGGACTGTAGCAAACTATAAGCAGCCACTGCCACCAGGGCGATCAACAAACCTGAAGACCACGTCAGGACCGCCAATTGTTTGGGGATATTAAAGCGCTTCATATAGCGATCTGAAATTGGGCTTCCACACGGCCGGGAGCAGGTTTGAATGATTCAGTTTTAGGACGGCCTCAGGACTTCAGTTTGGCGATGCTCAAGCCGATGACCAGGGAGCCGATCGGCTTGCCCCCGTCCAATACCGGCACCGCCACCTGGATTTGTTGAACCCCGCTGGATTCGTCCGTCTCAATCGGGCCCTGCCAGGTTTTGCCAGTCATGGGCACGTCATGTTTGGGTTTGCCTTTGTGGCTCCAATTGGTCGGCTTGGCGAGGAAGGCTACTTTGAGCCCATCCGCCCCGGACAAAAACCCCTCGGAGATGAGGTCGGATTTTTTGGTTTTCAGAAATTGCCCGGCATCGTTCTTGCTGAAACTGCGCACCAGTGGATCCAAAATTGACAGCGATTTCCACTTGTCCTGGGTCATGGCTGATTGCTCAGCGGGTAAGCTGGCGTTGTGCTCCTTGACGGCTTTTACAATCGCCGGGTCGGCAGCCCAAACGGCGATGGTTTTAACCTGGGCATCTATTTTGGCCTGCAAGGAAGCGTCAATCTCTTGCGCCTGAAGGCGGGGCAAAACGAGCCAGGCAGCCGCCACTAGTAACATATAGTTCTGTTTATGCATATCTTTCATCTGTTTTCACTAATGTGTTCTTCGCCTCGGAAATCTCTCCAGTTTTTTATCGGCAGGAGGGTATAGGGACTTGAGAAAAAAATGAGGTAGCGCGGGCACCAGGGATAGCCAGGGATGGGTATTATTAGGAGTAGTGTTCAGGAGAATTGCTTCGCCTTATCGATGCTCATTATGGGGTTGAAAACCCCGTGCCTGCTGATACAGTTTGGCCGTCAATAAAACCCATACAATAACGATAAAGCGCCATGCTGCTCCAGATACTACAGTGCAGTTCCGCCGGTCCCAGGGAAATCGAATTACCCATGGGGGTTACCAGAATCGGGCGTGGGGAGGACAATGACGTGGTCATTGCCGATCCCTCCATTTCGCGAAACCACTGTGAAATCCACGTGGCATCCGGGGCCGCCGTGCTGCGGGATCTTGATTCAGCGAATGGGACTTATATCAATGACGAGCCGATCCTGGAGATCCGGCTGCAACCCGGGATGAAGATCCGGATCGGCACCGTGGAATGCGCCATTGGGGGGCTGGAGGCGTTCCCAGCGGGCGGTATGGCTCCGGGCGGTTCAATCGCGCACACCGCTCCGCCGGTTCCTGGCCTCGGGGTGGGTGGCCTGCAGTGCGTGAATCACCCCGGGGTGGCCGCGGAGTGGCGCTGCGGAAGGTGTGCCCTGCATTTCTGCAAAACCTGCGTCAAGCGGCGGCGGGCGGGGATGAAAGAGTACCCCGTCTGCCCGCAATGCGGGTCGGTCTGTGTGCCACCGGCTGGGGCGGCGGCCAGGGCCGCGGGACCCCGGACCTTTTACCAAATGCTGCCGGGCGCCTTCGGCTACCCATTGCGGCAAAGCGGGCTGTTGATGCTGATCGTCGGCGCCATCTTTTTCAGCCTGCTCAAGTTCGGGATGCAGGTGGCGGCCTATGCTCTTATTTTCGGCTTGGCGGGCATTTTCATGCTGCTGGCCATCACGTTCGGGTTTTTGTTCGCCTTCATGCGGGACATCATTGTCAGCAGCGCCCAGGGGAATGATGTGCTGCCGGGTTTTCCGGATGTCACGGAGTTCCACCAGGATATCCTGGTGCCGTTTTATCAATTCCTGGTGATCTGGATCGCCTGCCTGGGGCCCGGGATGTATGTGTCGTTCAACTACACTCCGGCCTTGGGCATCGGGATGATGGTGGCGGGAGTATTTTGCCTGCCCATGATCCTGCTGACGGTTTCGATGCTCGACAGCCTGGCGGGATTGAATCCACTCCTCGTCTTCGCCTCCATTTCCAAGGCGCCCGGAGCCTATGTGACGGCCTGCCTGCTGTTCCTGGTGGTGCTCGCCGGCCGGGCGGTCTGCGAAAGTATGTTGAAGCTGCTGCCGTTTTACTTTTTCCCGAGCCTCATTTTGAACTTCGTGGGATTGTATGGCCTCACGGTCGAGATGCGGATCATGGGCCTGTTCTACCGCTGTTATCATGAACGCCTGGGCTGGTTCCGCTAGCCGGCCGGGGAGCGGTGTGCCTGGCCCCCTGGCGGCGGGCGAGGAATTTATTTTGGCACGGATTGGCGGGTTGTTTAAGATGGCCGCATGATTATGAAAAACAGTCTCCGTTTTTTTATGGCGTCCGCCTGCCTGGCGGCGCTGGCTGTCCAATGCCTGGGTGAAACCACCGCCGAACGCGATACCCGGATGAAATGGTGGCGGGAAGCACGGTTTGGCCTGTTTGTGCATTGGGGTTTGTATAGCGGGGCGGCGGGGGAATGGGATGGCAGGAAATATGGCGGCGGCGTGGAATGGATCCAGCACTACGCCGGGGTGCCGACCGCGGAGTACGGGCGGCGGATGATTCCCCGCTTCAAGCCCAATCCCGATTTTGCCCGCCAATGGGCCGCCCTGGCAAAGGAGGCCGGCATGAAATACCTGGTGTTTACCAGCAAGCACCACGAAGGCTTCGCTTTGCACAACAGCGCCGTGACCGACTTCGACGCGTATGATGTGACTGGCCGGGACCTGGTGAAGGAGATTTCCGAGGCGGTCCGGGCGCAGGGCCTCAAGCTGGGGTACTACCATTCGGTCATCGACTGGCATCACCCGGACTTCCCGGTGCGGGGGACGGGGTTGCCGCACCCGCTGCAGAAGGCGGAGGGGGATCACGACCAGGGACGGGTCTTGAAACGCTACCAGGATTACCTGCACGCCCAGGCGCTGGAACTGGTCAGCCACTATGGTCAGGTCGATGTTTTATGGTGGGATTACAGCAAGCCGCAGGCGGAGGGGGAGACTTGGCGGGCGAACGAATTGATGGCCATGGTCCGGAAACACCAGCCCAACATCATCATGAACAACCGGCTTTACAACACCCCGGACCTGGAAAAGGACCCGATCGGGCGGCTGAAGAATTTCGACACCAGCAAGGGGGATTTCACCACGCCGGAACAATCGATCCCCTCCACCGGCATCCCGGGTGTGGATTGGGAAACGTGCATGACCATGAACAATACGTGGGGCTACAGCGCGCACGATAATAATTGGAAGCCGGTCTCCACGCTGATCCGGAACCTGGTGGATATCGCCTCCAAAGGTGGCAATTACCTGTTGAATGTCGGCCCGAAGGTCGATGGCTCGGTGCCGGAGGAAAGCGTACAGCGGTTGAAGGAGATCGGGGCGTGGATGCGGAAAAATGGCGAGTCCATCTACGCCACCTCGGCCAATCCCATCGGGGCGGTGGAATGGGGTCGCATCACGGTGAAGGGGGACCAGTTATTCCTGCATTTCTTCAAAGCTCCCACCAGCGGAGTGGTCACCGTGCCGGCCCAGGCTGGCAGGCAGTATGCGGCGCGCTTCCTGGCGGAAAAAAGCGCGGCCGCCCTGCCGGTCAAAATCGCGAACGGCCAGGTCGAAATCGAGGTGGGGACGGAATTGCCCGACGCCATCGACACCGTGGTGGTTTTGACGGCCAAATAGCCGCGGAACGGGTTCCCAGGGGGCGCCCCGCACCGGCGGTTGGGGCGCCCGGAACCCTAAAGTGCGTTTTTCAGCCGCCGGGGTTTGGATTCTCGATTTGCCGAGGCCCGTTTCGCACCAGCGCTCCGGGCTTCCCAAACGGCTCCTCCCAGCGTAAGGTGGGTTCACTCAATCATGAAAACATACGATAAACTCTCACGCCGGGACTGGCTGAAGCTGGCTGGCGCCGCCACCGTGGCTGCCCCCTGGCCCGGCTGGGCCGAAGAGGATCTCCAGGCCAAAGCCAAAAAGAACCTGAAGCTGGCGGTTTTTTCCGGGGTGTATTCCGCGCTGCCGCTGGAGGAGGCGGCCAAACGGATCAAAGCGGATGGCTTCGCCGGGGTGGTTTTGGAATATGCCTTCGCCGATGCCCGGCTGGATCCCGCGCAGCCGGATTGGGAGGTGGTGCGGCGGATCACCAGCTGCCTGGAGCGCCAGGGGCTGCAAATAGCCGGCCTCTACGGTTATTATAATGTGGTGGCGCCCGACCTGGAAGCCCGCCAGAAAGGCGCCCGCCGGATGCGCTTCCTGATCGATAATTGGCGGCGCCTGGGGTCGCCTTTGATCTCCACCGAGACGGGCACCTTCAACCGGCAATCCGAGTGGAATGACGCCCCCGAAAACGCCACGGAAGAGGCTTACCTCGAATGCCGGGCGGCCTTCCTGAACCTGGCCGTCCAGGCGGAAAAACAGGGGGCCACGGTCACCATCGAGCCGTACTGGAAAAACATCATCAACTCCGCGGAGCGCGCCGAGCGCCTCTTCCGGGAGGTGCCCTCGGCCGGCCTCAAATTGGTGATGGATCCGTGCAATTATTTCCGCAAATCCGCATTGGCCCAAATGGGGCCGATGCTGGACGACCTGTTCCAGCGCGTGGGGAAACAAACCGCCGTAGCCCACGCCAAGGATGTGAAAGGCTCCGCCAGCGCCGACGACACGGACCTGCCCGCGGCCGGCCGGGGCGTGCTCGATTATCCGCGGTACCTGCGCCACCTGGCCCGTCTGGACCGCGAACTGTTCCTGGTGGTGGAGCATTTGTCCCTGGCGGAGGTGCCGGCGGTGCGCGATTTCGTGCTGAAACAATTCGATAAAATTTAAGGCCAGCGGCCCTGAGCCCATGGCTTGGACCCGGCCTGGCCGCCCGGCTTGATCCCCGGGGGATCCGCGGGAGCGGCGGGCCAGCCTTTCTGCGCAATTATGAATGATCGACCCAGGTTGCATCCCGGTTGGTGCTGGATCCTGCTGGCGTTGCCCATCGGCCTGGGCGCCCAGGACTGGCCGCAATGGCGTGGCCCCACCCGGGACGGCAAGGTGAGCGGTTTGGAGCGCCGCACCCATTGGGCCGGCGCGCTGGATCTCAAATGGCGCAAGCCAATTGGCCTGGGCGAGGCCACCCCGGCTTTGGTGGGCGGGCGGCTGTTTGTTTTCGGCCGGCAGGGCCAGGAGGAGGTGGCGCAGTGCCTGCTGGCCGCCAGCGGCGAAACAGTCTGGCGCCACGCCTATGCCGCCGAGGCGGTGACCGGGGCGGCGGAAAAATACCAGGGGCCACGCAGTTCGCCGGCGGTGGCCCGGGGCAAGGTGTTGATATTGGGAGTGGGCGGGGTCATCACCTGCCTGGCGGCGGACACCGGCAGCGTCCTGTGGCGCAACGACCGTTTCCGCCAGCCGCTGCCCCTGTTTTTCACGGCCATGTCGCCGCTGGTGGCGGAAAACCGGTGCGTGGCGCATCTCGGCGGCCAGGGTGAGGGAGTGGTGGCGGCGTTCAACCTGGCGACCGGGAATCTGGATTGGGAGTGGCGCGGAGACGGCCCCTCGTACTCCTCTCCGTCGCTTATGACGGTGATGGATACTACCCAGGTGGTGGTGCATACGGAGAAAGGCCTGGTGGGCCTCTCCTTCACCAATGGGCAATGCCTTTGGAGCTTGCCCACCCCCGCCAAGCCCGGGTATTGGAGCTCGGTCTCGCCGGTGGTCGATGGGGACCGCCTGTTCGTGACCGGCCAGGGGATGGGCACCCGGGCCGTTCAGATCGTGAAACAAGGCGATGCCTGGGCGGTGCAGGAACTCTGGCGCAACGAGCAACTCGGCACGGTGTATAACACCCCGGTGGTCAAGGAGGGATCGCTTTACGCGCTTTCGGATCGCGGGCAGCTGTTTTGCCTCGACGCCGCCACGGGGCAAAAAGCCTGGCACGACACCAACCGGGTCAGCAATTTCGGTTCCCTCGTGGATCTGGGGTCGGTCCTGGCGGTCGTGCCCGAGAAGTCGGGGTTGATCCTTTTCCAACCCGGCCGCGAGCGCTTTAAACCGGTTGCCCGGCACGCGCTTTCGGAGCTGCCGATCTATGCTTTCCCGATTTTTTCCGGCCCCAGCCTTTACGTGCGGGATGCGGAAACGGTCGCCCGCTTTGAGTGGGCGCCGGATCCCGGCAACAAAAACTGAAATGGGCCTGGCGCATCGTGGAGGGGAGGCGCCAACCGGCCCGCGCCGCCCGCTGCGGACTCCCTCCCGCCACTGAGCCGTCGGCCTACCGACCGCGGAAGGGGCTGCTCCTGCCTCACTGCGTGGCTGGCGCCAAAACCGGCGGCCCCATCCCTTGCCTCCCCCTGGGGGAATCCGGCTCAGACCGCTTCGATGGCTTCCAAAATGGGGGGAATGGGGCAGTCCAGGGCGTCGGCGATGATGCGCATGAGCTCGGCTTCCATGGGTTCCAGGCGGCCGTCGGCGGCGGCGGTGTGGGCGCAGGCGAACAGCAGGTTTTTCTTGAGCATGGGCGAAAGTTCCGCCAGGCGGTTCAGCGCGGTATCCACGCGGTTCAGATCCCAGTCCTGGCTGCCCAGCAGCTGCAGGCGGGCCCCGCGCAGATCCAGCTGGCGCACCCCAAGTTCAAAGGCCCCGGCGATGGCTTCCGGCTCCGTCTGGCCGAGGGCGGCCAAGGCGGAAAGGAGCACCGCGCAATCCTCCTGCACCGGCTGGAGTGAGCGGTAGCGGTTAACCCGCAGCCGGGATTTTTCATAATAGGGTTCCAGGTGCCGGCGCAGAATCACCTGGACGGTGTATTCGAAGAGGTTGATTTGCTGGTCGCTTTCGATCAAGCCCTGCAGGTTGCGCATGAATTGGGCGTATTGCTCCCGGGCGAGATAGCGCAAGGCCGGGATGGCCAGGTCGATGATCGGCAGCCTGAGCCGCTCCGGCTGGCCTTGGAGCTGGTCGAACAGGTTTTGGGTGAGCGCCACCAGGGAGGGATCGCACGCGGCGGACAGCAGCTGCATTTGCGGCGCGCGGGCAGCCGGATCGGGATCCAGCACCAGGGCATACAGGGTGGCTACGGCGCCATCGGCGTCGCGCACGGCGCTGGTCACCGGCTCCGGGATGTTGGCCAGCAGCGACTGGGCCTGCCGGACATGCCCGGGCGTGAGCTGGCCGGCTTGGGTCATAAAATGGTCCGGGTCGATGGCCGCCGGCTGGGCCGGGGCCAGCCCTGATACGAATTCGTCGGCTGACCAGCCGGAGGCCGAACCCGGACTGGCCGGCGCCACCTCGGGGAAGTGGCCGTCGAAGGCGGGGTCAATGGCCCGGATGCGCTGCGCCAGCGGCGGGTGGGTGGAGAACAGGCTGGACCAACTGGAGGCGATGCCGTTGCCGAAGAACAGGTGGCTGGCCTCCTCGGCATTGGGCGCCTGCAACCGGGCGCCCTGGACCAGGCCGCCGATTTTTTTCAAGGCGCCCACAATGCCCTGGGGGTTGCGGGTGAACTGCACGGCGGAGGCGTCGGCCAGGAATTCCCGCTGGCGGGAGACGGCGCTTTTGATGAGCTGCCCAAAAAACATGCCGATGCCGCCGATGATCACCAAGGCCAGCCCCAGGATGGGCAGGGGGTTTTTGCGCCCGCGCGTGTTGAGCAGGATGCGCCCGATGATGGCCAGGCACAGAATGCCGTAAACGACTCCCATCAGGCGCAGGTTCAGCCGCATATCCCCATTGAGGATGTGGCTGAATTCATGGGCGATGACCCCCTGCAGCTCATCGCGGCTGAGATTCCGGATGCAGCCGCGGGTAACGCCAATCACCACATCCTTCGTGGAATACCCGGCCGCGAAAGCGTTGATGCCGTCTTCCTGTTCGAGCAGGTAGATCTCGGGCACCGGCGTGCCGGAAGCCAGGGCCATCTCCTCCACCACGTTGCGCAGCTTTTTCTCGTCCAGGTCCGAAGGATTGGCGGAAACGGGCCGCCCGCCCAGCATGGTGGCCACTGCCCGGCCGCCTTGGGAAAGCTCGGCAATCTTGAACAGGCTGCCGCCCAAAATCACCACCAAGGCTCCGGCGGTGGTGTAGAGGAACAGGTCCGGCTGCCAGAATGCGGGTTCGGTGCGGCCATGCTCGGCGCCGCTGAACATGAAAATCAGCCAGACGGCCGCGTAAACGGCGGTGGCAATCCCGGCCACGGCCAGCCCGAATAGAAATACCAGCCGGCTGGTGCCACGGCGGGCTTGATCCTGGCGTTCAAAAAAATCCATGGTTTCCTCCGGTGGTTCCGAAGCTGCCGCCGCCGGACGGAGCCAGCCGGACCGTCCCGGCTGAACTCCGCCCGCAGCGGGTCACGGCTGTTCCATGGCCCGCGGGCGGTTGGGCCTTCAATTCACGAGCGCTCAGGAAAACGACACTCTGGGCGCTTCCTTCTCGGCGGGGTTTTCGATGGTGAACAATTCCGCCGGACCAAAGTTGAACATCCCCGCGACGATGTTGCTGGGGAACACTTCGCGCTGGGTATTGTAGGTCATCACGGAGTCGTTGTAAGCCTGGCGCGCGAAGGAGACCTTGTTTTCGGTGGAGGTCAGCTCCTCCATGAGCTGGGCCATGGTCTGGTTGGCTTTCAGGTCGGGATAGGCTTCCGCCACCGCGAAGAAGCGGGTCATCGCCCCCGCCAGCGCGGTTTCCGCCCCCAACAGGTTCTTCATGGCGCCCGCGTCGCCCGGATCCGTGGCCACCGTTTGGCGCGCCCCCGCGGCGGCATTGCGGGCGGTGATCACCGCTTCCAGGGTGCCGCGCTCATGCTTCAAGTAACCTTTGGCGGTCTCCACCAGGTTGGGGATCAGGTCGTAGCGCCTTTTCAGCTGCACATCGATCTGCGCGAAGGCATTCTTGAACCGGTTGCGCAGGCCCACCAGGCCGTTGTAGATGCTGATGGCCCACAAGGCCGCCAGGATGAACACGATCCCCATCACCGCCAGGACAATCACCACGGTACTCATAATCCACCTTTCTTAACTGTTCGTTTAACTCAATCTTCCGATTCGCCACAAGTCATGGAGCATAACCGGATGCCACCGCCGATCCACAACCAGCATGGTGCATCGGGTCCTATTCCAGAATCCTTCCGTTAGTAGCAACCTTACGCTTTTTTGCGGCCCGGGCCAATTACAAATTCCCGCTGATTTTCTCCCCGCCATCCGCCCAGGCCCGGTTTTTGCGGATGGTGTGCCAACCCGGCGCACGCCCCATGGGCAGCGCACGCCCCATGGGCGACACTTAAACCGTCCGGGAAAAAATCAGCGAGGCCTGGTTGCCCCAAAAACCCTGGCTGTTGGACATCACGTGGCGCAGCACTGCGGGCCGGGCGGTGTGGCGGACGATATCCAGGTGCCGGCACGCTCCATCCAGGTGGTCGCAATTGGGCGTGGGGGGAATGCATTGGGCGGCCAGCGCCTGCAGGCAGATCACCGCCTCGATGGCCGCGGAAGCTCCGAGGCAATGGCCGGTGGCCGGCTTGGTGGAGCTGCAAGGGATAAACGGCAGCTTTTCGCCAAACACCCGGAACATCGCGCGCGCTTCCACCTCGTCATTCATCAAGGTGCCGGTGCCATGGGCATTCACGTAATCGATTTGGCCGGGCGCCAGGCCGGCCTGGGCCAGGGCGGAGGTCATCGTCCGGGCCAGGCCCGCCCCGCCGGCTTCGGGCGCGGACCGGCTGGCGCCTTCGGCTCCCAGGGCCCAGCCGGTCAGCCGGGCCAGCACCGGGACACCCCGGCGGCGGGCCGAGGCGGCTGATTCCAGCACCACGAAAGCCGCGCCTTCGCCCAAAACCAGTCCGCTCCGCCCCTGGTCAAACGGCCGGCAGGCCCGCGCCGGATCCCGGTGCGTGGCCAGGAGCCCGGCGGAGGCCAAGGATTCCAGCACGGCGGGCTCCAGCGGCGCTTCGGCTCCGCCGGCCATGACGGCATCCGCGGCTCCGGCCGCAATCAGCTGGGCGGCGGTGGCGATGGCGTGGGCGCCGGAAGCACAGGTGGCGGATACCGTAAAAGCGGGGCCTTGGGAACCGATGGCCAGCGATACCGCCCCGCTCAGGCTGGCGATGGCGGTATGGGCGGACAAGGTGGGCCGCAGGCGGCGGTTTTCCGAGCATTGCTGGAATGCTTCGTGCCATTTCGCCACCGGGCCGCGCGAGGTGCCCGCCACGATGCCGACCCGGTCCGGAGCCAATTCCGCCAGGCGGGCCTGCTGCTGAGCCTGGAGGGCCGCCGCCAGGGCCAGCTGCACACTGCGATCCGACTTGTGTGCCAGGATGGCGACGGGGGCGGCAAAGACGGGATCCGGCGCGCGGCAGGCCGGGTAGGGACCGCCTCCCTGGCCGGCGCGGAGCCAGCGGGCGGGTGATCGCCCCGCCTGCGCCACGTGCCAAAGGCCCTCCGGGCTGCTTCCCGCAGCGCACCATGTTCCCAGGCCGGTGACGACGCAATCCGGACCTGGCTGGATGAGTTCACCGGCCATTCGAGTTTAAAACGGTCGTGTTGATGGGCCGCAGCTGGCCCCGTCGGATTTGGGAATGACGGCCGGCCACACCGCCCCCGCGGTGTGCCGGCCAGCATCGCTGTTTTGGCTGACTAAAGAGACCAGCCTTCCCGGTAGGGCGGATTGAGGAATTGGTTGGCCTCCGCCGAATTGGTGAAACGCATCTCCTGGGCATCCCAGGCCAGTTTGGTGCCGGCCATCTTGATGGCGATCACACCCAGCATGGCGAGTTCTGTCAGCGGCCCGCCGTAGGCAAAATCCGAGCCGGCTTTGGTGCCGTTGCGGATGGCGCTCAACCAATCCTGGTGGTGCCCCTTGGTCCGCGGGATGGTTTTGGCGGGGCGCTTGTAAGCCTCCATCTTTTTGTCCGGAATGAGGCGGACCGGGTTGGCCCCGTGGGATCCGTAAATCATGGTGCCTTGATCGCCCAGCACCACGGCGCCGGTTTCGTAATGTTTCTGGTCCGGATCCAGGTCGGCCGGCCGCGGGATGCGCTCGGTGCCGCTATACCAATGCATGGTGATGGGGCCCCGCTTGCTGTTGCCCGGGAATTCATAGGTGATGATCTCGCCCTTGGGGAAGGCATCCCCCTGGGTTTTGAAGTCCCAATCCTTGACTTGCGCCACGATGCTCCGGGGGGCGCCCAGCTCCAAAGCCCAAAAGACCGGGTCCACGACGTGGCAGGTCCAATCCCCCACCGTGCCGTTGCCGAACGGAACCCACCCGCGCCAACTGCCGGGCAAATAAGCCGGATGATACGGGCGGAACTGGGCCGGCCCCAGCCACAAATTCCAGTCCAGCTCGGGCGGGACTTCGTGTTTCTCCTTCAGTTTGGGCAGCTGATCCACGCCGGAATTCACCGCCGTGCAGCCGGCATGGATGGTGTGGACCTTGCCGATGGCTCCGTCCCAGATCCATTCGCAGAAATTGCGGATGGTCTCGTAGGAATGGCCCTGGTTGCCCAGTTGCGTCACCACCTGGTTTTCCCGGGCGGCCTTCATCAGCTGGCGGACTTCATAAACCGAATGGGCGAGGGGTTTTTCGCAGTAAACGTGCTTCTTGTTCCGGATCGCCGCCATGGCCGCCACCGCGTGGCAATGGTCGGGAGTGGCCACCACCACCGCGTCGATGCTTTTGCCCATCTCGTCGAACATCTGGTGGAAATTACGGTATTGTTTCGCGTGCGGGAACTTTTTGAAGGTGTCCGCCGCCCGCCGCCAGTCGGCGTCGCACAAGGCCACGATGTTGTTGCCGCGGGACACTTCATTGAGGTCGCCAGCGCCCATCCCGCCCACGCCAATGCCGGCGATGTTGAGTTTTTCGCTGGGCGGCGTGGCGCCGTCGGCCCCCAGCACATGGCGGGGGACAATGGTGAAGGCGGCAGCGGTTCCCGCCGCGCCCAGGAACTGGCGCCGAGTGAGATGCGAGTGCGTTTTCATGGTACTATATCCGTTCCCAACCGGGCGGGGCGGTGATGTCCGCCCGGTTTCCAAGTATCCGCCCTAACGGGCTTGGCCGCCACCGGTTGAGGTGCGGTAATCGTAGCGGGCGGCCGGATCCAAATCAAGCTTGGCCATGTTCCGGCAAATGGGCCCAGTCGTACCGGCCGGAGCTTCGTCCTGCGCCACTGTTGGCCGCGGTCACCGAGATGAAAACCGCCTCGCCCCCTCGCGGTTTTAATTTGGCCTTGCTTGTTGGGGCCAGGCCCGGAAAATAATGGCCGCTTATGAAATCCCTGATCAGGTTGACCCTGGTGGCCGGCGCTTTGCTCAGCCCGGCCAGCCTTACGAAACCGGCCGCCGCCGAACCGGAGTCCCTCCACCGGGTTTACAGCCACCTGCTGGAGCCGCGGGAACATCCCGATTACCTGCGCCGCCAGGTCAAGCCGCCCACCTGGGAGACCTTCCGCCACCGCACCCAGTTCACCTCCGCGCGGGGGTTCAACGTGCAGGATGGCCTGGTGGTGGGCTACGAGGCGGAGCTGGAGAAATTCACGCGCACCCACCGGCTCGGGGATGTGATCTGGCCCGCCTACCCGATCCTGTTCGCCCGGAACCTGGACGCCTTCGCGGACGAAATCCGCCGTCGGGATCTGTATCTTTTCGACGTGTGGGGCTATGTGCCGGGGTCGGGTCCGGGCGGATATTGGCAGCAGTTCCGGCCTCCGGCCACGGCTTATGAAATCCTGGAATCCAAGCTGGGGGAGCGCTGGCTGGGGACGGATATCGGCGAGCAGGATGGCCGCTATATCGGCGGTTACGCGAACCAGATGACCCCCGCTTCGGCCACCCGGTTCGAGCAGTACCTGAATTTCCAGCGGCATTTCGAGCGGATGGGGGACGACCTCGGCCACAAGCACGCCACGCTGGTCTCGCTGAATTACGGCCACTACTTCCTGAAGGAAGGCACCTATACCCTGATCGGGGCGGAAACCGCCCAGGGCCTGCCGAACAACCAGGTCTATTACGCCTTCATCCGCGGGGCCGGCAAACAATACGGGGTTCCCTGGTTCGGCAACGCTTCCATCTACAACCGTTGGGGCTACAAAACCTACGGCTCTTCCGGCCACAGCGACGGGTATGCTTTCGGCCCCACCAAAGGCACCAGCCTGAGCCTGATGAAACGACTGATGTACCTCCACCTCCTTTACAACTCCCTGGTGGTGGGCTTCGAGAACGGCTGGTTCGAGGGGGACCAGCTATCGCCCATCGGCAAGATCCAGCAGGGCGCGCGGCGCTGGGTGGAGGAGCATGGCCAGCCGGGAGTCCAGCACACGCCCGTGGCCTTGTTGCTGGATTTTTTCGCGGGCTGGACCTTTCCCCGGCACCTCTATTCCGACAAGATTTACCGGGTCTGGGGTAACCGCCCCTACGAGGCGGGCGATTTCCTCACGGATGCCGTGCTGGATCTGCTCTATCCCGGCTACCAGGATTCCTCCTATTTCCACGATGAATCCGGCTTTATCACTCCCACTCCCTACGGGGACATCGCCGATTGCCTGCTGAGCGACGCCCCGGAGTGGGTTTTGGACCGCTATCCGCTCGTCGTGGCGGCGGGGGACCTGGCCGGGGGGCTGGAGCTGCGCGCGAAACTGGAGCATTATGTGCGACAGGGGGGGCACCTGGTGATCACCACCGGCAACCTGGCCCGCCTGCCGGGCGGGCTGGCGGGCGTGAACGGGGAGGCCCTCGCAGGCGAGCGCCAGGTGGGCGCAGGCCGGCTGACGGTGGTGGCCGCCGATTCCGGGATCGAATTCACCTCCCCGGCCGGAACCAGCCTGCGCAGCGCGGTGGACCAGCCCTTGCCCAAACCATACCGGCTGGGCGCGGGCATGAAGGCCGCCCTGGAAACCGCCTTCCGCGGGCAGCAGCTCTTCGAGGTTGGGAATCCCGGCCTGAGCCTCGTGACCTGCCGCAAAGGCCCGGGGGTTTACACCTTGGGCCTCGCCAACAACGCCTGGCGCCCGCTGCCTTTCAAAATCAGCTCCCGCTGCGGCCCCCTGGAATCCATCCGTGAGCTGCCGCTGGACACCTCCGAAAAAACGGCCCCCGGCTGGCTGCCTGAAGGCATCCCGGCCAGCGCGCCCGGCGCCGGCTCGGAAAACGTCATCGCCGGCGGGGATATCCGGATCTTCGTGGTGCGGGTGCGCGAGGAGGGCGTGCGGGAGATTCCCCATGTCCCGCCCGCCCCCGCCCCCCACGGGCGTTTTCTGCCGCTGCGCCAGGCGGCTTCGCTCCAGCGGGAGATTCTTGCCCGGCCCGGCTTTTTCGAACACTTCGACGGCGTGGTGGTGGATTGGTCCTGCCTGGCCGGCCGCGAGGCCGCGCAATGGCGCCAGGAATCCGCCTGGATCCGGCGGCAGGGTTTGCGGGTGATGGTGGACCTCAGCTCCGGTATCAACCTGTTCCCCGGCTTGCGTTTGCTGGACAACCTGGAGCCGGATTACACCCGCAGCCTCGAATCCGTCACCGCCCTGCTCGACAAGATGGCGCTGGTGGGCGCCCGGGACCTGATCTTCAGCCTGCACCGGCATCCGGAGAATAATTTCACCGAGGAGCAATGCCGGCAGGGCTTCGAGAAAACCCTCCGCCGGCTGGCGGAGCTCGCCCGGGAACGCCAGATCACCCTGCACCTGCGCCTGGCGGCGGGCAAGCCGCCCTGGGGCCTGGCCGAGGCGGCGCGGTGGGTGGACCAGATCGGCGCCGCCCATTTGCGGCTGGCGGTCAGCCCGGCGCTGCTCGGCGCCGAGGGCCCCTCCCCGGAGATCACCAAGCTGCTGGCGGGCAAAATCGGGGTCTGGCTGCTGAGTTCCGCGCGGAAGGATTGGTCCGGCCAGACCTGGGATGCGCACGCCCCCTTGGGCGAGGCCGCCCCGTCGGCGGCACTCCGCCGCTGGCTCCCGCTCGCCCCGGACCGTCCCTGGCTGCTCGACGCCGTTTACGCCAGCCCGGACGAGGAATGCCGCGACGGCCGCCGCCTCGCGGAGCTGGCCGCCACCCTGGAGCGCCGATAGCCCCGCCGCCGCGCATCCCCCCGCCCACTGGCGGGAGCGCAAGCTGAGGGGGCCCGGCTGCCCCCGGCGTTCCTGGTGGGAACCGGATTCCTACCGGCCCGGCGGAACTACCAGCACTCGATGGTCACCGGCCCCAACAGGCCGGAGACGGTCGCTCCGCGATATTGGGTGGGCACCGTCGTGTAGTGGTTCGCCAGGGTGTTGCAGACCAGCACCTCGATCCGGTTTTCGCCCGGCTTCACCAAGGCTGTGATGTCCAGCGACCAGGGCGGGGCGACCAGGAGGCCGGCACGGCGGCCGTTGACGCGCACTTCGGCGGAGGCGGTGAGATTGCCCAGGTTCAGCTGCACCCGCCGGGCATCCGCTTTCGGCAGGTTCACTGTTTTGCGGTACCAGGCGCCGCCGGAGTAGCTTTGCAGGCCGTCAATCTGCGACCAGTCACCCAGTGGAATCCGGCCCGGGCCGCAATCCAGCTGGATGGGCTCCGGCAGCGCGGCGCCGCCGTAACAGCCGCGTTGCTGCTCGATGCGCAGCAGCACGGTGACCGGCCCGGCGGCGGGCTCGGGCACCGTGAACCGGCCACTCCCCGCGGCCGCCAGCGGCTGGCCACCGGCCCAGGCCTGCACCTGGCCGCAGGCTTTCACCTGCAGGGCGCGCAGGCCGGGCGGCGACGTAAAGCGATACCATCCGAGCGGATTCGTCTCCGCCGGCCGCACGTCGAAGGGCAGCACCTGGGAGTTCGTCCACCAGCTCATCGCCAGGCTGCTGAGCCGGAATTTCGGCTGGCCGTTCTCCGTCCCCGGCGGCTCCGGGAGCGGCTCCGCGGCCGGCCCGGTGGAGAGGACGAAATAAGTGCGGCCGGGCTGGTTGTATTGCAATACCAGGGGATTGGCGCCCGCCTTCAATTGGACCGTGGCGCCCGTGACCGGCTCGCCATTCAGCCAGACTTTGGCCGGCTTCAGAGGGCCGGTGAGGGCATGGGCCTTCATTTCCCGCGGAGCCAGCACCGCCGTGGAGAAAAAGCAATCCCCGGTGGCTTCGTAGCTGACCACGTCCGGCATGTGCCCCCCACCCCGCCGGGCCTTGCCGATGGCCAGGAACTCGTCGTGCACATTCTCTTTCAAACCGTGATATCCCTGGTGGCCGGGATCGTTTTCGAGACCCCAGCGCCAGGAGAATTCCCACGGCCTGCCATCCGCCGCCGGGGGCATCGACGCGGACTGGATGAACTGCGGGCCAAAGGAGCAGGTGACCTGGCGCCAGGGGCCGTTGGTGCTGCCCCCCTCGCAATACCACGGCCGCCGGATTTCGGCGCCGATCATCCCCGGGGTTGGCGGCCAGTGGAAATCGCCGAAGCGGTTGTCGCAGGACGGCTGCAACTCGAATTCCCAACTGCCTTCCACGCGGGTCACGCTGGTCGGTTTTTCCGGCGGAGCGGTGGCGGCGATCTCCGGCGCGCCCGGGCTGAACACGATCAGCTGGATTTCATTTTCGGTGAGCGGGAGCCGGAGCCGGGTTTCCCCGGCGGTTTGCGAGGTGACGGCGAGCGGGCGCACGGCGCCGGTCCACGGGTCCCACAATTCCACGCGGCCCGTGGCGCGGAAGCGGCACTCGGATCCCTGGGGCGCACGGTAAATGGCGTAGAGGTCGCGCGGCCCGAGCCGGCGGTGCTGGATGCATCCCGGCCCGGTGTAGTCGCGGTCCGGCAGTTTCGCGAAAACGTCCTGGTCCGGGCCGCCGGGGAACATTTCCTTCACCATCGCCGCCAGTTCCGGATCTTCCCGGCCCACGCGGTCGCTGGCTTCGGGCAGCGCGCCCAGGGCGATCACTACTCCGCCCGCCCGGTGGAATTCCAGGGCCTTCTGCAGCGTCGAATGGCGCACGGCCTTCATCGCGGGCAGGATCAGCACGCGATAGCTTTCGCCGGACACCTGCAGCTCCCGGCCGGCAACCCGGGCGCGGGCCAGCGACTCGAAATCCATGAAATCGAAATCCACCGACCGGGCATACAAATTTTTTGCCGCGGTGAACGCGGTTTCCACCGCTGACGCGCCGCCCAGGCCCGCTTCCACCGGGGCGACCGGGTAGAGGATCGCGACATCGCACCGGTGGTGGCCCTGGGTGAACAGGTAGGCGAGGCGCTGCACGCACTCCAGGAAGCCGCCCAGGTGCTTCCAATACGGCATGCGGAAGGTGTTGTCGGGCGGCGCCCACTCCCACCAGCCGCCGTGCGTGGAGTAATACATGCCGTGCAACGCGAGCAGATTATAGCCCATCACGAAATCGGCCAGGGTGGCGTCCACCAGGCCGGCGGTGGTCGTTCCCCAGCCGCTCCCGTAGTAGCCCTCGAGCCAGACACGCGGGCGCAGGTAGAGGTGCGCGATGGACGCGGCGACCTTGGTCTTGATGAGGTTTTTGCCCAGGCCAGGCTGGTCGGCCCCCGGGCCTTGCATCCAGCGCTGCGTGCGGAAATAATCGCCGAACTCCACCACGTCCTGGCCCCGGCCGCCGTGGTCACAGCCCATGATCATGCCGCGCTGCTGGTGCCAGTCGAAGACCGGCTTGAAATAATTCTCCTCCGTCAGCGAAACCATGACGTCGCTGTAGTCCAGCCGGACTTTGGGCGTCCGCGGGCCGATGTCCTTGAACAGCCCCGGCAGCTCCGGGGTGAGATCGTAGCCCTTGCGCTTTTTGAACTCGTCGGCGAAATCCGCCGACCAGATCCGGCCGCTCATGCCGAACTGGAGCTCATCGGAAAAAAAGAAATTCAACCCCCGCCCGCTTTCGCCGGGGAAACGCCGCTCGAACTGGCCGAAGAATTTTTCGGCGTACCATTTGCCCGCCATGGGGTGCATCGGATTCAGCGACCACGGCACGCGCTCCGCTTTCACCCGGCCCTCCCGGTCCATGCGCAGCTGGCTGCCGGTTACTTCCGGGTGCTCGAACAGGATTTCATCCACGCACCAGCCCTGCCCGAACCCCAGCGTATAATCGCTGAGGCTGATGCCGGCCCCCTGTTTTTTGGCCTCCTGCATGAACCATCCGGTCAGCTTCCACCACCCCTCCGAAAACAGCGGCGGCTCGCTGGGGGTGGTCAACCCCCAGGTCCGGCCACCCTGGTCGGTGTGGGCATAATTGATCTGGTAACCCGAGATGGGCAGGCCGGCCATCTGCTCCAGGATCCAGCCCAGCCGTTCCTTCGTCAGCGGATCACCGAGCCACCAAAAAAACGGCACCACCCCGAAACCCGCCGGCGGTTTTTGGAAGCCGGGCCGGGCGTCCAGCTCCGGCGAACGGTCGGCGAAGCCGATGGCTCCCGCCGGGGGGGGCGGCGTATTCGCCGGATCGCTGAAGGCCAGATCGCCCGCCCGGGCGCTGGTCAGCGCCACCGTCAGGGCCAGAAACCAATAATGCTTCATAAGTTTTTCCAAGTGCCAGGGCCGTTGTTGCCGATGGACCGGGGCCGGGTTGACCGCTCCGCGCCACAAACCTCAGGCCCAGCCAGGATACCCGGTTCCTGCCCCGCTTTGAACAGGAAAAAATCCCCGGCCGCGAGCCTTTCTGGATGCCTGGCCTGCCTCTGGCCGGGGCGGAACCGGTGCCCGGCACTCCAACCGGGAGCTGCCCCCCCGCCACGGTATGGTTGGCGGGCAGCATTCTGCAGCGGTGGGGTGGGGCTTCATCAAGCTCCCGGCTGGCCGTTCAATAATGGAAGATCGCCATGAAATCGCCCAGGGTCCCATTCACCGGCAAGGCCATCGGGGCTTGCGGGCTGTCGGTTTGGGCGGTGGCGGCTTTCCCGGTTTGGGCGGCCAGGGTTTCATCCGCCCAGATCACGAAACCAGCCATCGCAGCGATCGCCAGGCAAACCACCAGCACTCGGGCTTTCAGCATTCCACGCAGATCAGTGTTCGTTTTCATGGTTCCAATTTACCACCCCTCCCACCGCGGGTGTTAATCGATAAAAATGGCGCCAGCATCGAACCCGCCAATGATGCCGGCGCTCTGATCCTCCACATTCCAGTTTATTAATCCGGCCCGGTGCGCTAAATAGTGATTCGCAATCCGATCCAATGCCATGAAACGAAACTTTGAGAACTCCGCCGGGAAACGGTCCTGGCTCGCCGTGTTCAACCTCCTGGTGCTGGCGGCCTCCGCGGCGGCCGCTGCCAGCCAGCCGGCTGTGGTTTGGTGGCTGCCTCCCGCTCGCGAAGTGCAATTGCGCGGGCCGCTCGGGGAAGCCTATGACCGCGGGGTCCGGCGCCTGGGGTTGCCGCCTTATGACTCCCCCGCCTACCTGCGCTCGGATTTCTCCTTCGAAACCAACCGCATCTTCGTTAATTACAGTGGCGACATCTCCGGGCGGTTCATTCAGATTGCCAGCCTGGTTTCCCCCCCGGGCACGATGACGCCCACCACCCTCGCGGAGGTGCTCCGGGATTTCTCAAAATACCAGAAGGCCGATGGCCACTTCGGCCGGGAGGTGGATTGGAGCCAGCCGCTGGAGCCGGAGAATTCCAACGCCGTCCTGCTGCCGATCTTCTGGGGCAACTCCCGCCTTTTGGTGGGGCTGCTGGAAGCCTGGCGCTCTTTTGGGCGGGAGGATTGCCTCACCGCCGCCCGGCGGCTGGGGGATTTCTACATCGCCACGGCCGGCCGCTTCCTGGATCCCGCGCGGGAAGCGGAATACCGCATGACCGGCACGTATGCCGCCGGGTATCCCACCGATTATTTCCCCGGCATCGAGGGCCTGGCGCTCCTGTATCAGGCCACGCGCGACGAGCGCTACCTGCAACAGGCGGAACGGATGGCCCGGTTTTTCGAGCGGTTCGACACGCTGCCCATCGACCACAGCCACGGCAACCTCATCACGCATTACGGCCTCCTGCTCCTCCACGAAGCCACGGGCAAGCGGGAATACCTGGACCGGCCGCTGGCCCGGTGGCAACAGGCGGTGGCCGGGGGCTATGTCTGGCCCATGGGCGGGGTGGGCGAAAAGTTCCGGGTAAGCCATGGCACCGACGAAGGCTGCAGCGAAGCCGATTGGCTCCGCCTGAACCTCCGTTTGTGGGAGTTGACCGGCGAAACACGTTTTCTCGAGATGACCGAGCGGCTGCTCGGCAACCATTACGCCATGAACCGGACCGCCAACGGCGGCTACGGCCACCACGAGTTTGCCGGCGATGCCGAAGGGCCGCTCCTCCTGCGGCCCCGGTTCACCGAGGCGGTCTGGTGCTGCACCTTCCACGGGCTCCTGGGGCTCCACACGCTCAAGCGCCATATCGTGGCTGGCTCCCCCCGCGGGGTGTTTGTGAACTTCCCCATGGACGCCGTGGCGGCCGTGCCCACCAGCGGCGGCTTGTGGCAGGTGGCCATCACCACCGCCGAGTCCGGCCCGGGCCGGATGCAATGCCGCATCCGGATCGATCCGCTCCACAGCCACCGGCCAGCCATCCCTCCCGAAATTTGGTTCCGCCGCCCAGCCTGGGCCGGGCTTGCGGAACGGGTGGACAACCAGGGAAACCAAGCCCCGGTCCTCCTCGAAAACGGCTATTACCGCTTCCACCAGCGCCCCGGCACGGAAGGGCGGACCACTTTGGTTTTTTCCAGCTCGCTCCGGGTCGAAGACCGGCGCTTGCGCCCGGTGGCTTTGCCCGCCGGGGAGATCTCCCGCCGGGCGGGGGTGACCCTGTTTGCCGGCCCGCACATGCTCCTGGCCAGCGGGGACCAATCCCGGCCGGTTTTGGTGGCCCAGGTGGACCAGCACGGTCACGTGGTCCCACCCGCCGGCCTCCGCTTCCCGTGCGTGGATCGGTTGGAGGCCACGGAAGCACAGCTGCGCCAGGCGCTCCATTCACCGGCGCGGCTGCCATTGACCCCCTGGGAAACCACTTCGCGCGCAGCTTCGGCCGCGTTCGTCTTTGACCTGATCACCCTGCCCGCCACCGGTGTGGAAGCCCCAAAAACCGCTCCCGAACACTGACTCCCGGTGCAAGTATTGAAGGCCTGAAACCAAATAATCCCCGCCTTAAGCGCTGCGGAATGCCACTGGATTTGGCTCCGAGAAGCCTTGGTGGCCGATGGCGCGGACCGGCCCGGGAAAGAGCTTCAGTTTTGAAAGGTGTGTGGTTAGAATGGCGGCCAATCCGCTTTATACTGAATTATGCCGCAACCCATGAAACGCCCCTTAAGCCAGGGCTGGCTGAACCCCTTGGCCAGGCTCGCCATCCTGATCAGCCTGAGCGCCAGTCCGGGCGCACCCGCCGCTCCAGCCACGAACCAGCGCACAGCCCATTACGTCCCGGCCGACAAGCAATACGACAGCCAGCGGATCGCCGGCCTGTACGAGAAAGGGGAAAGGAAGGCCTATGCCGGCCGGGAGCTCACCCATATCGCCATGCCGTGCGGAGGCGTGGGTGCGGGCGAGTTGAACATCCGGGGGGACGGCCAGCTGGCCACGTGGTCCATTTTCAACGAGGTCCAGTTTGGGATGTATGACGGCGCCCGCTACCTCCAGCCGCGGATCGAGGAAAAACGGCTGGAACATGGCTTCGCCATTTCGTTGAAAACCCAGGGCCAGCCGGCCCGGGTGCTCCGGCTGAGCCAGGCGGATTTCGACGATCTCCAGTTCATCGGCGAATACCCCATCGCCACGCTGGAATTCCAGCGCCGGGCACGGGATTTGCCAGTGGGCATCCGGGGCGAGGTGTTTTCGCCCTTCGTGCCGCTGAACCTGCGCGACTCAGCCAACCCGGTCACCCTCCTTTCCTATGCCGTCACCAACCATTCGAACCAGCCGGTGGAAGTTTCGCTGGCGGGGTGGCTGGAGAATTACGCCCTGCCCGGCGCCCGCGCCATCTGCCACCCGGGCGGTTCGTTTGGCGGATTCACCTGCGATTGCTTCCAGCACCCGGCCGCCTATGCGGCGGTGCGGCGGAACCGGCTGGTCCGCGGCGCCGGGCTCACCTCAATGCTGCTGGAGGTGTGCGCGGCCCCGCCCGCCAAATCCGAGCGGCCGCCGCGCGCGCCCATCCTGATCGACAACTTCGAGCGCGAGACCTGGGGACCGGGCTGGCACGCGGAAGGGGAGGCTTTCGGAACCGGCCCGCTGCGGGTCGGGAGCGTGCCCTTCAACCTGCCGCTGCAAAACCACCAAGGCACCCGGCTGGCCACCTCCTTCCACGCGGAATCACGGGAGAACCTGGAGGGCCGGCTGGTGTCGGATCCCTTCCGGATCGAACGGCGTTATATGATCTTCCGGATCGGCGGCGGCGCCCATCCCGGACGGACGTGCCTGAACCTGCTGATCGACGGCCGGGTGGTGCGCAGCGAAACGGGCGCCAACGCCAACACCTTGCAGGAAAAAAGCTGGGACCTGGGCGAATGGGAAGGCCGGGAGGCGGTGCTGGAAATGGTGGATCACCAAAAAGGCGGCTGGGGCTTCATCCTGGTGGACGACCTCCGCCTGGCGGATGAAGCGCCGCCGCGCGCGCCGCTGGACCGTGCCCATCCCCATTTTGGGGATCTGGCCATCAGCCTGCTGGATGGACGGGCCACCGGTTCGGCCGCGTGGACTTCGGCGGAGGATTTCCTGAAGGCCTGGGCCCACGGGGACATACCGCCGGTGGAGACCCGCGATCATCCGTTTGAATCACGCCCCTGCGGCACCGTGATTTCGGCGCCGCTGACGCTGGCGCCGGGCCAGTCCGGAACCTTCACCTTCGTGGTCAGCTGGCATTTCCCCAACGCGTTCAACCGCTCGCCGGGCTGTCCCGGGCGGGTGGGCCATATCTACAACAACTGGCAGAAGGATGCCTGCGCAGCGGCAGCCTGGGTGGCGGCCAATTTCGAGCGGCTGAACCGCCAGACACACCAGTTCCGGGACGCCTATTTCGACACCACGCTGCCGTATTGGCTGGCCCAGCGGCTCGGGATGCCGGCCTCCACGCTGGCGGCGGACAACGTGGCGATCTGGGAAAACGGGCGGATGTATGCCTTCGAGGGCGTGTCCTTCTGCTTCGGCACCTGCGGCCATGTTCAGAACTTCGCCACCGCCGCTTCCCGGCTTTTCCCCGAGCTGGAGCGCTCCGTGCGCCTGCTCCAGGATCTGGGGCCCGCCTTCGATCCGGACACCGGGCGGGTGAACTTCCGCGGGCATGACGGTCCGGATCCCCGCGCCGGCCACGCCTACGCCTCCGACGCCCAAAGCGGCTACGTGCTGAAGTTTTACCGGGAACATTTGATGTCGCCGGATCGCTCGTTCCTGGACCGGACCTGGCCCCAGGTGCGGAAGATCATCGGCTGGCAGATCTTCCGCGACGGCGCCGAGCGGGGTCTGGAGCCCAATGGGGTGCTGGAAGACCTGCAGACCTTTTGGGATCCGATGTGGTTCGGCCCCAATCCCTATAACAATACGCTCTACCTGGCGGCGCTGCGGGCCGCCGAGGAAATGGCCCGGCTGGAAGGCGAGCCAGCCCTGGCGGAACGCTACCGGCAGATCTTCGAGAGCGGCCGGCGCTTCATGAACGAACGCATGTGGAACGGGGAATACTACGTGCACCTTTACCCGGAAGGGCTGGGGCGCTTCGATTCCGACAACGGGCTCATTGGCGACCAGCAGGAGCGTGCCCTGGCCCGGCAATACCTGGCGGCCTTCGCCAAGGGTGAAACGCATTACTACCTGTCCACTGGCTGCGACGCCAACCAGCTCTTCGGCCAGAACTGGGCGCACCAGCTCGGGCTCGGCGACCTCCTGCCCCCGGGGCGTTGCCGCACCGCCATGCAAAGCGTGTTCCTCTACAATTACACGCCGGATATCCGCACCGTTTACTCGCTCTACCCGCCCCGGAACCGCACCCTGGCCGCCCCGGGCGAAGCCGCGCTGGTCAACGGCAGCTGGCCGCGCCCACACCTGGAGCGCCAGCCCTTCGAAAACATCCACGACAAGGAGGATGTCTGGACCGGCCTGGAATACGAGGCGGCGGCCGACCTGATCCACGCCGGCCTGCTCACCGAAGCGCTCATCGTCATCCGCGCCATCCACGACCGCTACGACGGCGTGAAACGGAATCCGTGGAATGAGATCGAGGGCTGGGACCATTACTCCCGGGCCATGCATTCCTGGAACTGTCTGCTGGCCTTGGGCGGCTGCCAGTATGATGGCCCGGCGGGGCGGATCGGTTTTGCGCCGCGGCTGAAACCGGAGGATTTCCGCGGCTTTTTCTCCAGCGCGGAAGGTTGGGGATCCTATCGGCAGCAAATCAAAGCTGCTTGCCTGGCAGCGGAAATCGCGGTGCAGTGGGGATCGCTGCGAGCCAGGACGGTCGTGCTGGAAGCGCCCGCCGGGGTCCAAATTAAATCCGCCGGCCTGGACCTGGCCGGCCGGCCGGCAGAGTGCGCATTCCACCAGGACGGCCGGCGGCTCACGGTGGTCCTCTTCCGGCCGGAAACCATCCAGAGCGGCGAATCGATCCAGGTGCGGCTGAGCTGGTAGGAACCGCATTGGGGCCGCATTTGGGCTGCGTTTGGGCTTGTGGTTTCCAGGGGAGCTTTTTAACCTCCCTGAGTATGGAAACACTTTGGCTGCCACCCACTTCATCCGCCGGCCCGGGCAAATTTGCGCGCCGCAGTCCAGGCGGCCCCCGAACCTGGCTCCCGCGGTTGGGGTTCGCCATCCTGGCGGTGCTGGCCCTGCAACCCAGCCCGCGGGCCTTCGGTTGGGCGGCTCCCGAATCCGCTCCCGCCAATGAAAAAACCCGCCCCCTCGCCTTCCGGGTGCCGCCGCATGCGCGGTTCACGGCGCCCGACGCGGCGGAGATCGCCTGGGAAACCGAGGCGCCCTGCGAGTGCGTCCTGGAGTACGGCATCGGCGAAAAGAACCTGACCCAGGTGCGTGATGCCGGCGCCGCCTCGATCCACCGGTTCCAGGTAAAGCTGGGGGAGCCGAAAGCCCGCTACCAATACCGGGTGCGGGCCGCGCAGCCCGGGCCGGGGAATCCGGAGGGCGGCCCTTATGAACTGGACAACTCCCTGAACTACACCGTGGCACGCCTCAGCGGAACCGCCTCTCCCTTTGGGGACAGCCCCCGGAGCCGGGATTGCATCCGCGCTGCGGAGCGGATCCTGGCCACCACCGGCATCACCCGCGGGTATTGCCTGGTGCTGGAGGCCGGGGACGGGCAGCTGGCCTACGAGCTGGCCCGGCGGAGCGAGCTGATCATTTTCGGGGTGGATCACGACCGTGCCCGGATCGCCCGCACCCGGGCGCTGCTGGGCCGGGCGGGAGTTTATGGCTCGCGGATCACCCTGCACCATGCGGAATCGCTGGGTGCGCTGCCGCTGCCACGCGCCTTTGCCAACCTGGTGGTGGCCGACCTTTCTCCCGCGGGCGGCAAACTGCCCGCCACCGCCGCCGCCGTGGCCTCCCTGCTCCAGCCCGCCACGGGCCTGGCCTGCCTGGGGCCGCTGCCCGGCGCGGATCCCGCGGCCATCACCAACCTCGTCACCCAATGGCTCGGCGGGCGAAAGCTCCGCTGGGCATTGGCGGAGGCCGGGGGGGAAACGTGGTTGCGCCTCCAGCCGGATCTGCCGGCGGACACCGGCTCCTGGACCCACCAATACGGTGAGGCCGGCAACACCGCGAACAGCCGGGAAGGTTTGCAGGGGGTGGCCGCCACCGGCGGCCTGAGCGTGCAGTGGCTGGGCCGGCCGGGAGCGGATTTCGGGATCGACCGCAATCCGCGCATGCCCGCCCCGCTGGCGGTCCACGGGCGCTTGTTCCACCAGGGCATGAACCGGATCATCGCCCTCGACTCCTATAATGGTGCGGTGCTGTGGTCGCTGGAAATCCCGGCGCTGCGCCGGGTGAACATGCCCCGGGACGCGGCCAATTGGTGCGCCGATCCGGACCACCTGTTCGTGGCCGTCCAGAACCGCTGCTGGGTGATCGCCGCCGGCACGGGCGAGCTGGAACGCACCCTGCCGCTGGCCGAGGCCGCGTGGGGAGCCTCCCATGAATGGGGCTGCGTGGTCCGCGCGGACGGCCTGCTCTTCGGCAGCAGCGTCAAACGCGGGTCCTCTTTCACCGAGTTCTGGGGCGGGGAAAGCTGGTATGACGCCAAGGCGGGCTACGGCACTGAAAAGGTGTGCAGCGATGACCTGTTCGCCGTGGCGGCCGGCAGCGGGGAGCCGCGGTGGCGGCGCCAGGAAGGAATGGTGATCAACTCCACCATTGCGGCGGCCGGAGGCCGGCTGGTCTTCGTCGAGTGCCGGAACCCTGAGGTCAAGGCCCTGCCCACGGGCCGCATCGGCTCGGCGAAGCTGTGGGCAGACCAGCACCTGGTGGCGCTCGACGCGCAAACCGGGAAAACCCTCTGGGACCAGCCCCTCGACACCGTGGATGGGATCGTGGTGTTTTACCTGGTGGCCGCGGAAGACCGGATTTACATCACCTCGTCCGCCGCCGGCAAATACCATCTCTACGCCTTCCGGGCGGCGGACGGCGGAAGCCTTTGGCAGGCCTCCCACAACTGGCCCAGCGACAACCACGGGGGCCATGTGCAGCACCCGGTGCTGGTCCGCGACACCCTGTTCCTGGAGCCTTGCAGCTACGAGGCGGCGACCGGCCGGCTGGTGGCCGGCAATATCGCCCGCCACGAGGGTTGCGCCACGTATGCTGCGACCCTGAACGCGCTGGTTTACCGGGGCGAATCCCGGCGCATCTCCATGTGGGATATCGAGCATGGTAAAGCGACGAGCTGGTTCAATTTGCGGCCGAGCTGCTGGCTCAGCACGGTGCCGGCCAACGGCATGATCCTGTCGCCCGAAGGGGGCGGCGGCTGCAGTTGTGGCAACTGGCTGGAAACGTCGGTCGGCTTCGCGCCGATCGCTGCGGCGAATCCCCAATGATCCCGGAGCTTGAACGATGAATGCTTCCTCAAACCATAATCCTCCGACGCACCAGCCAGGCCGCCCCGGCGCCGGCCGGCAGTTTCCGATCCTGGCCCTGGCGGGCCTCTTGCTGATCGGCGCGGCCGCCGGCCGCTCCACCGCCGCGGATTGGCCCACCTACCGCTTCGACAGCCGGCGGAGCGGCACCACCCCGGAGGCCATCCCGGTGCCCCTGGCGGCGGCCTGGACCTTCACCTCCCCGGCCCCACCCCAAATGGCGTGGACCGGCCCGGCAAAATGGGACGCCTACGCCAAAATCCGCCGCCTGGAGCCCATGCGCAATTTCGATCCGGCCTTCTTCGTGAGCGTGGTGGGGGACTCGGTCTATTTCGGCTCTTCAGTGGACGACGCCGTGCATTGCCTCGACACGAAGACCGGCGCCGAAAAATGGGCCTTCTTGGCGGACGGACCCGTGCGGCTGCCGCCCGCCTGGGATCAGGGCCATCTCTACTTTGGCGCGGACGACGGGTATGCCTATTGCCTCGACGCCGCCCAGGGTAACCTGGTCTGGAAGCGGAAGCCCTCGGGCCAGGAAACCCTTCTCCTGTATAATGGAAAACTCGTTTCCCACTGGCCGTGCCGGACGGGGGTGGTGGTCCAGGACGGCATCGCCTATTTCGGCGCCTCGCTGCTGCCCTGGGAGCCCAGCTACCTGTGTGCGGTGGATGCCCGGACGGGCGCGGAGGATGGCCCCGGCCGCTACATCGCCAAGCTGGACCAACTCACCCTCCAAGGGGCGATGCTGGCCACCGATAACCGCCTCATTTTGCCCCAAGGCCGCCAGGCGCCGGAAATGTTCGACCGCGCCACCGGCCGGTCCCTGGGCACCTTTGGCGGCTCCGGCCAAGGTGGCATTTTCGCGGTGGTGTCGCGGACGGGCGAATTCGTGCATGGCCTGGGCCAGAACCACGCCACGGAGGGGGAACTCCGCGGCTTCGATGCCCAGAGCCGGGATTATTTGGTGACTTTCCCCAAAGCCACACGGATCGTGGTGACCGATGAAATCGCCTACCTGAACCTGGGCTCGGAACTGGCCGGATTCGCCCGGGGCAGATATGTCGAACTGGCCCGGCGCCAGGCGCAGCTGCAGGCGCGGGTGAAAAGCCTGCGCGAACAGCTCAAGAAGCTGGGCCAGCAGCAGCACGGCCCGGCGGGTGACCCGCTGAAAGCGGAGGTCAAAACGATCGACGCGGAGCTGGCCCCACTGGCCGGCCAGCTCGCCGCCTGTTACCTGTGGAAGACCAAGGCCGATTACCCCCACGACCTGATCCTGGCGGGAACCAAGCTGTTCGCGGGCGGTGACGACCGCGTGGCCGCCTTCGACGCCGCCACGGGCCGGGAGTGCTGGTCCGCCCCGGTGACCGGCCGGGCGAACGGGCTGGCAGTGGCCCAGGGCCGCCTGTTCGTGAGCACGGACCGCGGAACCATCCACTGTTTCCAGGCGGCCCCCGGCCAACCGTGAGACAGCCGGCCAACAGGATCCCGCGGAGGAGCAGCCTGGCGCAGTGGGTGTTCCCGGTGGCCGCGATCTGCTGGGCGGCCGCCTCCTCCGCCTGCAACGTCCCGGTTTTCCGCTACGCCCTGGAACACTGGACGGCCGATCCCTGCGAAGTGATCGTCTTCCACCGCGAGCCGCTGACGCCGGGGCAGCAGGCCGGGGTGGAGAGCCTGGAGCAAGCCGGCCGGGATGGCCGCGCCAACCTGGCGGTGAGCAGGATTAACCTCGGCGAGGAACTGCCGCCGCCCTGGCGGGCATGGTGGCAGGCCCAACGCAACGCGACGCCGCCCTGGCTGGTTCTGAAGTATCCGCGCCCGACGGAATCCGGGCTGCCGGCCTGGTCGGGGCCGTTGAACGCGGAGACGGTCCCGGCGCTCCTGGACTCCCCGGCCCGCCGGGAAATCGCCCGCATGCTGATGAGCGGCGACACCGCCGTCTGGCTCCTGCTGGAAAGCGGGGACCAGCAGCGCGATGCAGCCGCCGCCCGGGTGATCGAGACCGAAAGCCGGAAACTGGAGCAAACCCTGGCCTTGCCCGAGCCTTCCCCGCTGGATCCCCCAACCCATCCGGACCCGCCCTTGAAAATCGCCTTTTCCCTGCTGCGGGTGTCCCGGACCGACCCGGCGGAACAGGTGCTGGCCAGCCAATTGGTGAACTGGAACACCAACCTGGTGGCGGCCACGGAACCGTTATTATTTCCGGTCTTCGGCCGCGGCCGCACCGGCCCTCCGGCGGCGGGCGCGGTGATCAATGCGGAAACCTTGCGCCGGATGGCCGGATTCCTCACCGGCCCCTGCTCGTGCGAGATCAAGGACTTGAATCCCGGGCATGACCTCCTGCTGGCAGCCAATTGGGCCACCCTGCCTGGGTACCAGGAAATCCCGCTGCCGGAACCGCCACCCCTGGCGGGACCCGCCCAATTGGCCGCCGCCACCGGGCCGGCCAAACCACCGGCTCCACCCGCCGCCTTGCCGCCGGACTCGGCGCACGCGCCCGGTGGCTACCTCGCCCGCAACCTGGGCATCCTGGGAGGCATCATCGCCGTTTTTCTGGCGGGCACCACGCTCCTGATCCATTGGAACTCCGGTCGGCGGTGACCCTGAAGGCCGGCCGCTGCAGCCGCTGCAGCCGCGGAACCACGCAACGGGTTATCAGTTCCTGTTCAAAATTTGGCCGGCCGGAAATCGATCACTGGCCGGCCGCCGGGCCGGTGGGTTCCCTCGTTGGGGGCGGCTGGGGCGCCTCGAAGGGGATGGTCCAGGTAAAATCAGGTCCGGTGAAGGTGAACTCCTGCATCCAGATGGGACCCTCCACATGGGTGAGCCGGGCGGAAGCGGGGGAGAGCGGAAATTCAAACTTGGGGAACCATCCCTCGGGCAGATGGAAAAAGGCCTTCCCCGCCATCCCCGGCATCCGATGATAGGTGCCCGACAACGCTTTGGCGGCCGGATCCCACTGGAGCTGGCGGATTTCGTGAAACCCCTGGAGAAGGTGGAGGTCCGTCCCGACCAACTGGGGACGCCCGGCGAGCCGGCGGAGGGACACCACCCGGCAGCTCTGCGGCGGCAGGGTGAGCGACAGGCTACCCCGGTGAACGCCGAGGAAGCGCTCCTCCCAAAACTCAAACCCGGCCACCTCGGCCCCAGGGGGCAGGCCGAGCGCGGCCAAATCCAGGGTGCGTTCCTCCGGCTGGTTCTCGAAATTGAACAGGCCGGCGACCTCCCATTCGTCATCCCCGTTCCGGCAGTGGAGGTGCCAGAGGGAGGGGATGGTCCGCTCGAACAAATCCAGCGGCCGCATCGGCGGATTCCCGGGCGGCAGGCATTGCTGCATCAGGCGGATGCGGGAGGGCGGCAGATACTGCAGCTCGTCGCTGAAAGAGATGCTGCACCCGGCCAGCGTCATCATCGCCAGCCGGAGCCGTGCCTCCTCCACCCCGGCCTGCATGCGCACGCTCATGTCGCACACTTCCCGATGATACAGCCGGTCGTTCAGCCAATAGCCGGCGGCGAGGTGGCGGGCGTTGTCGCGGAGCACGTCGATCCGGCCGTTCAAGCCGGCGTCCAGGGTGTCGCCGCCGCCGATGGTGCTGTCCGCCAGGCCCGCCGAAAGCAGCGGCGGCGTCTGGCAGTAGCGAATCCACGCCTCCGGCCCCGCGCCTTTCCGCAGCGCTTCCATCGCCCGGCGCAGCGGGGTCCAGCCGCGGGTAGCCTGCGGATCGTGCTGGAAAAAATGCTCCCCGCCGGCCGAGGCGATGAAATCGATCTTGTAATAGCTGACCCCCCACGCGGACAGCTGCGCGAAGACCTGCTCCATCCACGCGGCCGCGGCCGGGTGGGAGGCATCCAGCTCGTAGCAATTGGGGTTGGGTTTCCAATACCAGCGCCAGTTGACGCGCGGCACGCCCTTTTCATCCTGGAGCAGCCAGTCGCGATGCTGCTGGAACAGGGCGCTGGTTTCGGCCACATCGGTCGGTGCAATCCAGACGCCCAACCGCAGGCCGTGGCGCTTTTTCAACTCCCCGGCGAGCCATTTCAAGCCGTGCGGGAAACGCTCGTTGGGGATCCAGTCGCCGGTGATGTCGCCGCGCTGCCAGCCGTGATCCAGCTGCATGATCTCCAGGCCCAGCGGCTGAAAATGCCGGGCGGCGATGGCCGCATTGGCGAGGACCAGGTCTTCGGTCATCGCCATCCGGTGCGCATACCAGCTGCACCACAGGGCGGTCGGTTGGCGGCGGATCGGGGCCTGGGCGAAGCGGGCGGCCGCGGCGCCGTATTGCTCCAGGGCGGCATGGGGATCGGAATCCGCAGCCAGGCAGACCACATCCAAATCCAGGGCCTCGCCCGGCCGCAATTTCCGCCCGAGAAACCGCTGGTGGGCGGAGAGCGCCGTGCCGCCCGTGAGCGGGCGGAACCGGGCGCTGAGATCGGGGCGTGCCTCATAGGCCGTGAGGTAGCCGAGAACCAGGGCGGCGGCTGGCTCGCGGGTGGCCAGGGCCAGGATGCCGGTGCTGCTGTATGCCTGCTCCCCCCCGGTGCCCAGATCTCCTCCCGATGGCGGCTGGCACAGCAGGTCGGACGTCCCCCCAATGAAAACCGCCCCGGGTGCGGCCACCGGCGGGCCCAACTGCCACGCGGCCTGGCCTTCCGACGCGGCCTCCAACAGGCGGAAGGTGCCCAGGGAGATTTCAGCGGCTCCAGCATTGACGATGCGCCCGGAGATAGTCACCCACGCCAGCCCGTCATACACCCGCGTCCGCCGCTCGAGCTTCACGGCGCCATCCCATTGCTGGAGGATTTCCTGGCCGGCGCCGAGCGGGTCGATGAAACGCCCCACCGTGATTTTAGCGTGGGCCGGCCGCGTGGCCTGGCCATCCCATTCGGCGGAAAATCGGGCACGGTGGACGGCGGCCTCCGCGGCGCCCAGCCAGGTGATGTCCCAGTCATTTTCCACTTCGTCGAAGCAAACCAGGACGTGGCGGTTGAACAGGCGGGCCGTATGCCCATCGCGCGCGGTGGCGGCCGGATCACCGGCGCCGGCCCTGGCCACCAGCGCGCGGGCGGCCCGCACTTCGGCTGCCTGTTGTTCCGCCATCTTCGCCAGCACCGGCGCGTGGGCAGCCAGGGCTTTGACCCGCTCCGCCACCCGCCCCACCTGCTCGTCCAGGCGTTCCACGGTGGCGGCCAGTTCCTCCCGCTCCTGCTCACCGGTTTCCCGCCATTGAAGGAGGCGCCGGGAAGCGCCGGCCAGCGGGGACGCCAAATCCGCGAGGTCCTGGCGCAGGCTTTTGAACCAGGCGTTCGTCGGCCACGCCCGGCTTTGTTCCCGGGCCTGGCGGAAATGCTCGTCCGCGTGCGAAAAAGTGTTCCTAACGTAATCCTCAAGCTCCGCCGCGCCCAGCCGCGGCCCATGGATTTCCACCTCGTAAACATCCGTGTGGGTGGTGGGCCCGCCCGAGCGGGTGATCAGCAGCCGGACGGCGGCGGCGGTGACCGGCGGAAACGTGGCGCGCCAGCTGGCCGAGCGCGCGCCCTTCACGGCGGCCACGGTGGCGAACGCTCCGGCGCCGGGAGTTTGCACCTGCACCTGCGCGTCCACGACGCCATCGTTGTTCACGGCCTCGCCAAACAGGGCGAAACTGGAAACCGCCTGGGGGCTGGCCAGCTTCAGCTCGATCCATTGGGGCGCCTCCGGGGTGGGCGCGATGGACGCGACCCACTTGGTACCGCGCTGGGCGTCAATGGCCCTGGCCGGGGCGTAACCTCCGTTTGCCTCGCCGAAGGTGGACGAGGCACGGGCTGAGGTCACCCGCACCCGCCTCAGTGTCGTCGTGGACCAGTTATTGGCAATATCTTCCACCGCACTCTGAGCGAGGAGTTGGCCGGCCAGGTGGAAGCAGACAATGGCGGCCTGGAACTGGCGAATTTTCATACTTCTGTGGGTGGCGATGATTTAAATTACACGGACGTTCGGGTGCACGCCTGGCGGCCAGCGCCGGTTCACCGGATTCCTCAATGGACGCTCGGAGCGGCCGGGCCGAACCGGACCTCGCTTACATTGGCCCCGACTGTGAGGCCGGCCTCGTCCGCGCTTTTTCCCTGCCGGCCGTTGAATCGCAAATTATCGATCGTGACTCGCTGGACCTGGTGCTGGGTGTCCAACCCTGAAAAAATGGATCGGGGAGCCCGCCGCCCCGCCACCGTGATGTCCTGGTAGGTGATGTCGCGAACATTGCCGCGCTCCGCATCCTGCGAGTAGGGATTTTTCGCGATCACAATCACCATCAGATTCGGCACATATTCGCTGGCGCTGTTCTCGACGTACCGCTCCTCACGGCTGGCCTGCATCTTCGGCGCGGGGCAAACCTCGTCCGTCTCCACCCGGATGTTCTCATACCGGACGTCGCGCACGACCGCCCGGTCACCGCACTGGATATCCATCGCGATATGGGTGGTGCGGATGATGTCGCAGTCCCGGAACCGGATGCCCTCAAATTCGGGCGCGGAGGTTTCCGCCCCGATTTCCAGTGCGCGGCCCCAATCGCACCAGATCACGTTTTCCTGCACCCGCACGTTTCGGACGGGGCGTTCGTGGAAGCCGCCCTGGCCCCAGTTCAACCCCTTCAGCACGATGGCGTCATCGAAGGCGCGCACGAACGAATTGCGGACAACCACCTCCTGGCTGTTGCAGATATCGATGCCATCGGCGTTGTAGCGCCACAGCCCGATGAGCTTCACGCTGGAAATTTCGAGGTTGCGGCAGCCGAACGCGCTCAGGCACCAGACATCCGGATCCCGCAGGATCACCCCGTCAATTTTCACCTCGTTGCAGTCCGTCATCCGGATGCTGCCGCCGCCCTGGCCGCGTTCGTACTCGCTGGTGTCGATGATCCCCCGGCCCAGGATGCGCACCCCGGTCGCGCCCCGGGCCTCCACGGCTGTGTAAACCACCGCCCCGCCCGCGACGTACAGCGTCTCCCCGCTCTGGAGCTGAATTTTCCCCGGGCGATGGATGCCCGGGCCGAAGTAGCGGACCCCGGGGGCGCCGGGTTGGGGCACGCCCGCCTCGGGCGGATCAGCGAACAGATGCAACGCATGGTGCGGCCCGTCCAGTTCCACGGTCACCTGGCCCGGCTTGGCCAGGCTGAAGGTGAGCGACTGCCCGCGCACGGCCGGCTGGATGCCGCGCGAACCGGGCCGGACGATGGCGCTTTTGAACGGGCGCTTCACCGTCACTTCCACCGTGACGGCATCCGCCATCCCCCAATAGGCAAACCCCGCCAGCTCGGTCTGGTCGATGGGGCGCTGATAGCCGGGCCAGACCTGGTTAAGGGGCACGGCGGAAACGCGGCAGGCATAAACCGGCACGCTCCGGCCATTGACGCGCAGCGCGTAATCCTCACCGAGCTTTTCCCCCTCCGGGGCGGGCCAGATGGAGGCGGAATCAGCCGCTGCGAGCCACGGCCCGCAGGCGGTGAGGATGGCGGCCAGTGCCGCCATCCCGGCCAGGCGCCATGGCGTGGCGGGCAGAAGTCGGCTGCATGGGTGGCGGTCCCGGTGGCGGGGCGGTTCTGGGTTGAGCATAAATCGTGGGTAAAAAGTCAAAACACTTTGCCGAAATCACGCTGCTGCGGGATGGCGGTGGCGCCGGGCATATCCATGCGGGGACGGGCCAGCAGCGCCGCCTGGCCTTTTTCGATCGCTTTCAATAACGCCTGGTAAACCGGATCGCGTTCGTCGGCGAATTGGGGCGCCACCCGGCCGTTTTTCTGGCCGGCCAGCTCCAGCCCGCCGGCCTTTTTGGCGAGGTGGGCATTGAGCAGGCGGCTGTAGGCGGGCCGGGTGAGGTTGATCCAGCGATTATGCGGGCCTTCCCCATCGAGGGCGGGATGGCAGCTGCCGCAGGCCTGGGCATAAACCGTCCTGAGTTCCGCGAACCACGGCTCGGGCTGGGGGGCCACCCGCTCGTTGCCGGGCACAAAAAACCAGGGATCGCGGCCCCCCATGGTGTGCGGCCGGCTCATGTCCCAGGTGCGGTAATATTGGATGTTGGAATCAATCCAGGCGTAGACCCGGCGGCGGCTGTCGTCGCTGAGGTTCACGGCGTGGTGGTTGGTGGCGATCAACTCCGTGAGCCGGCTGATCCACGAGCCGCTTTGGAGGGCGGGGAAAACGCCGGTCGGCCCCGGGTTGATGTAGTAATAGGCGACCAGGCCGCGCTCGACGAGGAAGTCGTACGACATGTTGAAGAACCGGGTTTTATCGCCCGACAGGTCCACGCCCGCCGCCGGGGCGGTCCCCGAGTGGCAGGAGACGCAGTGACGGTCCCAGACCGGCTGGACGTGCTGGACGTAGTCGAAAGGCCCGGCCCCCCACGCCGGCGGCCGGAGATCGTCGGGCGGCAGCGCCAGCCGCGCCGCGCTCCGGCGGCTCACCGGCGGCGCCTGGCCGCGGTTTTCGTGGCAGCCCACGCACGACACCTGCTCCCCCGGGGTGAGCTGCGTCACCGAGCCCATCCGCTGGATCTCCCGGCCCTCCGGGTCCAGGGCGATGAAGTAGAGCTCGCAGTTGGACGGCGCGCGGAAGTAGGCGGAGCCGTCCGGGTCCACCGGCGCTTCGCCGAGGTTTTCCTTCACGTAATAACTGCCGTAGCCGACGAGCGGGTAATGGTCGTGATACCGCGGCCCCTCGGTGTTCCATTTCTTCGGCAGCTGCCGGATCACACGCAGGGCCTTGACCTGGCCGCGCCGGACCCCCTGCTCCACCAGCCCTTGGTAAACATCCTGGACAAAAAAGGTTCCTTCGCCCACTTCCTGGGGCGCCGGGCTGGCGATGATCGCCGGGGGCGGGTTGCGGGGCGCCAGCGTGACCGGTGAGAAAAAGCTCTCCCCTTCCCGGGCAAAAACCGGGTACCGCGTGCCGTCATAACGGCACAGGCAGATGCGGAATCCGGCGGCGGGCCGGGCGCGGTTGCCGAGGGCGGCGAGGAACAGGCCATCGCTGACCGGCCAGGGGTCCGTGGCGGCCTGCGGGAACAACTCATCCCCGGGGCCCCAGTTGGTGTCGCGCCAGTTTTTGCCGCGGGTGATCTGGTAGGGCGTCTCGAAGGTGACCTTGCGCATCCCCGCGGGGTTCTCCAAACCGTGGCTGCGGTCCACCAGCGCGATGTCGCCGATGGGTGGCTGATGATGGGCGGCCATGGTGATGAGCACCTGGTCCGTGCCCGGCACCGGCTGGCCGCCGTAGCGGGAGTTGGGGATGGTGAAGGTGTTGCCAAAATAGAGCTTCAGCTGCCGGCCGCTGGGGTGGATCGACCAGAGGCCCTGCCAGCTGAAGATATTCTTGTCCTGGTATTCCCACCGGGTGCAGAGGATGGCGCCGTCCGGCAGGATCGCCGGCTTGCTGGTGCAAAGGCTGGTGAAATCGATTCGGTGCAGGTTGCCGCCGCCGCTGTCGCAGAGATACAGCGCCGAGGCGAGGAAATCCTGGCACAACGAATAGGATTCGACACGGGAGGAGCAAAACACAATGTGTCCATCCGGGTAATATACCGGGTTGAAATCATGGTATGGCCCATGGGTGATCTGCCGCAAGCCGGTGCCGTCGCAACCGATTTCCCAGACGTGGAACGGGTCATCGTTCTTTTCCTTGTAGCTGAACAGCAGTTTTTTCCCGTCCCAGGAAGGGCTGAGATCCCACACGAACCCCTCCGCCGTTTCGAGGATCGTCCGCGGCGGCAGCTCCGGCCGGGCCGGATCCCACACCAGGATCGCCGATCCGCGGTCCGTGCGCTGGGAGAACATCGTCCCGTTGGTCCCGCGCAGCCCATGGGACCGCCGCTTCACAAACGCCAGCTTCGGCAGCTTCGCCAGCTGCTCCCGGCCGGCCTGTTGCCACCCGGGCTTGAAACGCGCCCGCGCCTCCGCCGTCTGGTCCCGCTCCCGGGCGGCCTCGAAACTGGCCAGCAGATCGGGATCCTGCGCCTGGAGCGCGCTGCGGTCCGCCGCCGTCATCGGCACGGCTGGGGCCGGCTGTCCGCCACGGACCGCGGCCGCCAGAATGGCCAGGCTGAAAAACCAGGCCACAGGCAGCGTGGTTGCCCGGGAAACCTGGCGGGCTGGCGATTGTGTTTTCATGAGTCCGAAGCGTGCCGAAACGGGATGGGCCATACAAGCTGAAATCGATGGGCTGAAATCGATGCGAAGCGACGTGGGAAAGACCACGAGCCGGGTCCCTGAATTGGGGAAGGAAGGGATGTCGTCGCCGATGGCTGCGCCAACGGCAAGGTGATCTGAGCGGCGCGAGGGGAATGGCCTGGGGGATTACAAGTCCATCGCGGAGGCCAAGCGCCAACCTGCCCGCCCTGCCCGCCGTGGATTCCCCGTCAGCGGCGGAGGGTTTTGACGGCCTCCACGCGGCGGATCAGCCACTCTCCGTTGGTTTTCGACAGGGTCATCTGAAGCTCCTGGGCCACCGCGTTCTTTTCACCGTTGACGTCCGCCAGCACGGTCAGCACGGCGGTTGCGTCCAGGCCGCCGGGGTCCACCGCCGGCTTCACATCCAGGAACTCCACCTTCACTTGCTGGGCCTGGGCCCGGGCGCCCATCGCGAGCTCGCGGAGCTGGTCGCGGCCATGGACGCCGGCCAGCTCCGGAACCTGGCCGCCGAGGGCGATTTCCACCTCGCGCGTGAAATGCCCAACCACCTTGTCCGCGTAGCTCAGCTTGGCGAAGGAGCCTTCGCCGCGCGCGAACGACACGTCCCCGGCCAGCCGGGACAGGCGGGTGCGGATCAGGGATTCGTCGTCCGGGTGCAGCCAGCGCCAGGCCAGGAAAGCCAGCCCGCCCACCAGCGCCAGGAGGACCACCCGCCGAATCCAGCTTTTCATTGGAACCAGACCTTTCCCACGATCCGCGCGGCTTCCACCGCTCCGAACTCATGCAGGCGGTCCCCCATGGAGCGGTTGTCGCCGATGACGAAATATTCGCGGTCCGTCAGCCGGATCACCGGCACGTTCCAGCGCGCCCGGGGCAGCTTCACATAAGGCTCCTCCAAAGGGGCGCCGCCGATGAACACCGTCCCCTCCTCGATTTTCAGCGTTTCGCCCGGCAGGCCGATGATGCGCTTGAGCAGCATGACCCGTTCCCCGGCGTACCGGATGCCCACCACATCCCCGCGCTGGAGCGGCTGCCGCGTGAATGCCAGCCGCCAAAGGAAATTGATTTTGCCGTCCTGGAAGCTGGGCAGCATGCTGATGCCCGAGATGCGGACCGGGATCAGCACGGCCTTGAAGATGAATACGACCAGCGCCACCTCCAGCGCCAGCCGGAACAAAGTGCGCCGCGGGCGGCCGCCGTAGAGCACCCGGCGCCACCACGCTGGCCGGCTGGAAGCGGCCGGTTCGGCCACGGGGGGAGGTTGGGCTGCGGGATCCATGGGCGGGCGGGGCGCAGGTTACTTCAGGAACGGCTGCGGAACCGCGGCGCCATCCTTGCGGGGATCGGAGGCGCCGTAATTGACCCCCCGCGCGAAGTCCCGCAGGACGGCCTGGCCGCCGCCCACGCTGGTGGCCCAGTTGGGGAGCACGTCGAGGCGGTGGCCGCGGGCGGCCAACTCGGCGCGGACCGCCTCCGGGACGCGATTTTCCAGCTGCACATCGGTGCCCGTGAAACTCATCTTGGTGAACCGCGCCGCCTCGAGCGCCGCCTGCAGGTTGAGCTTGAAATCCACATAATTGGCCACGAATTGGGCGTGGGCTTGCGCCTGGTTCCAACCGCCCATGATCCCGAAGGCGATCCGGATGTCGCCCTTGCTCATGAAGGCGGGGATGATGGTGTGCAGCGGCCGCTTGTGGCCGGCCAGCACGTTGGGATGCCCCGCCTCCAGCTGGAACAGGCCGCCCCGGTTCTGCAGGGCGAAACCGGCGCCCTCCGCCACCAGCCCCGAGCCAAAGGCGTTGTAAGTGCTCTGGATCAGGGACACCAGGTTGCCTTCCTGGTCCACCGTGCACAGATAAGTGGTGTCATTGCCCGGTTCAGGGGGCGAGCCCGGGGCCGCCTGGGCCATCGCCCGGGAAAGATCGATCAAGCCGGCCCGCTGCCGGGCGTAATCCTTGCTTAGCAAGCCAGCCACCGGGAGTTTGCCGAAGGCGGGATCCCCGATGTATCGCAGCAGGTCGGCATAGGCGAGCTTCTTGGCCTCGATCATCGCGTGCAGGGCATTGGCGGAATGCAGCCCCCACTCCCCCAGGTTGAAGGTCTCCATCAGGTTGAGCATCTCTAGGGCGGCAATGCCCTGGCCGTTGGGGGGGATTTCATACACCGTCCACCCGCGGTAGTTGACGCTGATCGGCTCCACCCAGGCGCCCTGGTAGCGCCGCAGATCTTCCGCCTCCAGCGTTCCCCCCAGCCGCCCGGACAGCTCGAGGATCCGCCGCCCGATCGCCCCATCGTAAAAGGCGGCGCGCCCATGCCCGGCCACCTGCTCCAGCGACCAGGCCGCGTCCGGATTGCGGAACACCTCGCCCATGGCCGGCGGTCTGCCTCCCGGCAGGAAACATTTTGCCGCCGCGGGATCCTTTTTCAGCAAGGATTCGCAGGCGGCCCAGTAACCCGCCACCCATTCGGTGACGGGAAAGCCCTCCTCCGCCAACTGCCGGGCTGGCGCCAGGACCTGGGCAAAACCCAGTTTGCCGAACCGGGCCAGCAGCTGGTGCCACCCGTCCACCGCCCCCGGCACGGTCACGGAATGGATGCCGCTTTGCGGCATGGTCTTGAATCCCTGGCCGCGCAGAAACTCCGGCGTCAGGCGTGCGGGCGACCAACCGCTCCCATTGAACCCGTGGAGCTTGCCCGTTTTGGCCTCGTAAACCAGGGCGAACAGATCCCCGCCCATCCCGCACATCATGGGCGCCACGACCGAGAGGGCGGCATTGGCGGCCACGGCCGCATCCACCGCGTTGCCGCCCTGGGCCAGGATGCTGGCGCCGGCCTGGGCCGCCAGGGGCTGCTCCGCGGCCACGATGCCCTGGCGGGAAATGACCATCGACCGCGCTTGCTGGCGGTCGGCGGCCGCCTCCAGCGTGAGCGCGGCGGCGGCCACCAGGACGCCGATCACACTCCATCCCACAGCCCGGCCGGTAACGAATGGTTTCATAATGGATCCTTTGTTGCTCCCCAATCTAACCGGCCACCCCCCGGCTGGCCAGCCTTTCGTGACGGGCGCCCGGGCCAATAATTAACGGGGGTTCGGCCCAAACGCCTCCGCGCCAGCGCGCCCCGTGCCCGCCCGCGAGGTGGTTATTGACAGCCTGGGGTTATGGTATAAGATGCTGAATGTCGCTTAATTCCGGCCAGGATCCAAGGCCGGTTGCGGGGGAACCAATGATGGAACCGATTATGGTCGTGGGGCAAACGGTGGATGGTGCGCCGGGGCTACTTTCAAAGCCCAGCCCGTCAGCTAACCTCGTCAGCGTGTGAAAGGGCAATCTTCGCGGCTGCCTCCAGGCGGCCGCCGGAATCCCCTGCAACGATCCAGGCCAGCGGTGGTGCTGGCATGCTTTGGCTTGGCGCGTGAGGCAACATGAACAAAACTGAATCCAGACGCAGGCTCGGCCTGCTGGTGGGCGCTTTGGGGGTGGTTTACGGCGATATCGGCACCAGTCCGCTCTACGCCTTGCGGGAGTGTTTCAACGGGCCGCATGCCATTACCGTGGAACGGGCTCACGTGCTGGGCGTGGTTTCCCTTTTTTTCTGGAGCCTGACCATCATCGTCTCCATCAAATACCTGGGCCTGGTCCTGCGCGCCCACAATAAAGGCGAGGGGGGCATCCTGGCGCTGCTCTCCCTGGCGGTGCCGGACCGGATTGGCCCCTTGCGGCTGGGCCAGCGGATGCTGCTGGTGCTGGGGTTGTTTGGCGCCACCCTGCTTTATGGGGATGGCATGCTGACGCCGGCGGTGACCATCCTGGGCGCGGTCGAAGGCTTGGAAATCATCACGCCGATCTTCAAACCGTTTGTCGTTCCGTTCACCGTGGCCATCCTGGTGGGATTGTTCGCCTGCCAGCGCTTTGGCACCGGCAAAGTGGGCAGTGTGTTCGGCTCCGTGATGCTCTTCTGGTTTGCGGCCCTGGCCGCTTTGGGCATCCGCGGGATTGTGATGCGGCCGGAGGTGGTCTTCGCCCTGAGCCCCCACCACGCCATCCTATTCCTGGCCCATAATGGATCCCACGCCCTGGTGGTGGTGGGCTCGGTGTTTTTGTCCGTCACCGGCGCGGAGGCGCTGTATGCGGACCTGGGGCATTTCGGGGCGTGGCCCATCCGGCGCGCCTGGTTCCTGGTGGTTTTCCCTGGCCTGCTGCTGAACTACCTGGGGGAGGGAGGGCTCCTGCTGGCCCACCCCCACACGGCGGCGAACCCGTTTTTCATGCTGGCGCCCAAGTGGGCCTTGCTCCCCCTGGTGGTGCTGGCCACCCTGGCGGCGGTGATCGCCTCGCAGGCGCTGATCGCCGGGGTTTACTCGCTGACCATGCAGGCCATCCAAATGGGTTATTTCCCCCGGCTCATCATCCGCCATACCTCCCACTACGAGCGGGGCCAGATCTACATGCCCCAGGTGAACCTGGTGCTGCTGGTGGCGTGCGTGGGCCTGGTGCTGGCCTTCCGAACCTCCAGCCGCCTGGCCGGCGCCTACGGCATGGCTGTTTCCCTGACGATGCTGGCCACTTCCCTGCTGTTTTACGCCGTGGCCCGGAATTCCTGGCAATGGCCCGGTTGGAAAGCGGCCTTGATCTGCGGCGGGCTGATCACGTTCGAGCTCGGTTTCGTGGTCTCCAACGGCCTGAAAATCTGGCAGGGTGGATGGTTTCCGCTCCTGATCGGCCTGTTCATTTACCTGCTGATGACCACCTGGAGCAAAGGCCGCCAAGTGCTGCGGGAAACCCTCTCCCAAAGCCAGATGCCGTTCGATTTGTTTCTGGCCGACCTGGAGACGGCCAAAATCCATCGCGTGCCGGGCACCGCCGTGTTCCTCTCCGGCGGGGCGTCGGGAACCCCGCTGGCCTTGCTGCATAATCTGCGCCACAACCAGGTTCTTCACACCCAGGTCATCATCCTCACCATCAACGCCATGGATATCGCCTATGCGCCCGATTCCGAGCGCCTCCGGATCAAGGAATTGGGCAAAGGCTTTTACCGGGTCACCGGTTCCCATGGCTATATGGAGCAGCCCCATGCGCCGCAGCTGATTGCCGCCTGCGCTCAGCTGGGGTTGAAGACTGACATCAACCGGACCACCTTTTTCGTGAGCCGCGAATCGATTGTTTATTCGCGCAAGCCACGGCTCTCCTCCTGGCGCCGCAACCTGTTTGTGACCATGTCCCGCAATGCCCAATCCGCCACGGCTTTCTTCCAGCTGGCCCCAAACCGGGTGGTTGAGCTGGGCATGCAGGTTGAAATGTAAACCATCCCGCGCCGGGCCGGGCCGGTGGCCAGCGAGGCGCTGGCCACCAGACCAGCGCTCCGGCAAGCCGCTGGGCGGGGTTTTACACGGCCGCTTTTTTCAGGGCTTGGTCCAAGTCCGCCTGAATATCGGCGATATCTTCCAGGCCGATGGACAAGCGGATATAATCTTCCGTCACCCCCGTGGCTTCCTGCTCCGCTTTGGTAAGCTGCTGGTGGGTGGTGGAGGCGGGGTGGATTACCAGGCTCTTGGCATCGCCGATATTCGCCAGGTGCGAGAGTAGCTGCACAGAGTTGATGAACCGCTTGCCCGCTTCCAAACCGCCTTTGATGCCGAAACCGACCAGCCCGCCGAAGCCGTGCTTGAGATATTTTTTCGCCAGGGCATGGCTCGGAGCGTCCTCCAATCCCGGGTAGGTCACCCACTGGACCAACGGGTGGGCTTTGAGGAACCGCGCCACCGCCAGGGCGTTTTCCGAATGCTGCCGCTGGCGCAGGGCCAGGGTTTCCAGGCCTTGCAGGAATTGGAAGGCGTTGAAGGGGCTCAAGGCCGGGCCGATATCGCGCAACAGCGAAACCCGGACCTTCAGGATAAACGCCACGTTGCCCATGCCCGGCACATTCCCCAGCGCATCCCAATAAACCAGGCCGTGGTAGCTGGGATCCGGATCGGTGAATTCCGGGAATTTGCCATTGTTCCATTTGAATTTGCCCGCATCCACAATCACCCCGCCCAGCGATGTCCCGTGGCCGCCGATGTATTTTGTGGCGGAGGAGGCGATGATATCGGCGCCGTAATCGAACGGCTTGACCAGGCCGATGCCAACGGTGTTATCCACCACCAGGGGGATGCCGGCTTCGTGGGCAATGCTGGCCAGCGCCTCAAAGTCCGGCACGTCCAGTTTGGGATTGCCGATGGTTTCGGCGTAAATAGCCCGGGTCCGGGGGGTGATGGCCTTGCGGAAAGCGTCCAGGTCGCGGGAATTCACAAACTTCACCGTGCGGCCCAGCTTCGGGAAAGTGTAATGGAATAGCTGGTAGGTGCCGCCGTAAAGATTGTTGGCCGCCACGATCTCATCCCCCAACCGGGTGATGGCCAGCAGGGCCAGCGTGATGGCCGATTGCCCCGAGGCGACCGCCAGGGCGCCGGTTCCCCCTTCCAGGGCGGCCACCCGCTTCTCAAACACGTCGGTGGTGGGGTTCATCAGCCGCGTATAGATGTTGCCGAATTCCTTCAGCGCAAACAGGTTGGCGGCGTGCTCGGTGCTTTTGAACACGTAGGAGGTGGTCTGGTAAATCGGCACCGCCCGGGAGCCCGTGGTAGGGTCGGCCTCCTGGCCGGCATGCAATCCCAAAGTCGCTATCTTGTCCGTTTGAATCTTCATTTCACAAATCCTTTCTGATCTGGTTGATTGATTAAGTTCTTATATTTCCACACTCGTTAAATACCGCCGCCATCGATAAACTGGGCCGAGAAGACTTCCGAAGTGGCCACCGGCGGCCCTTTGGCCACCTCGGCCAGCGTGGCGTTGTCCATTACCTGCGTGACATGATTCCGGGCTTCCAGGAATACCCGCCGGAAACGGCAAATAGCCTCCTGGCTGCATTTCTTGTAGGCACTCACCGAGACGCACTCGATGGGCGCCAGGGTCCCATTGAAATATCGCACCACCTCACCCATGGTGATTTGCGAGGCGGGTTTGCCCAGGTAATAGCCACCGTGCCGGCCCGGCAAACTGGCCACCCAACCTTTCGATTTGAGATCGAGCATGATGTGCTCCAGGAAGCGCTTCGGCGCGTCATTCCTCCGGGCCAGTTCCCGAATGGAGAGCGGCCCCTTCTCACTGGCTTCCACCAGTGTGAACAGCGCCCGGAGGGCATAATCGGTTCTTTTTGCAATATTCAACTTTAAAAACGATATATCAAGTCGTGATTTAGTCAAACACGAATCTTGGATGCGCTGTGATCCCAGGTTCCGGGCCTCGCGCGGGCATTTTCGGCAGGGAATTCCACTGCCGGAGCGGTAAGATCCAAGCCAGACCCAGCGGAGAATCGAGGGGGGGGCGAGTCCCAATTCCCCCTCCCGACCGGGCGCCGCATGCTGACAGCGACATCTCAAGCGACCCCGCGAGCTATCTCGGCGGCGGTTTCCATGCAACTGCCGACCGCGGCCGGGAAATTGTGGTGCGCCTGGCTTTGGCCTCCGTGCGTGCGGCCGCCCGGAGCGCCAAATCGCCGGGCCAGTCCCATGGCCCCGGAGCGGAACCTGCAAACGGCCGGGCCGCCTCCGCCCCAGCCCCACCCCGGGCTAAAGCAGCGGCCAGATGAAATCCCTTTTTTTCCCTGGGGTCCTTTGATATTTTGCCATCGTGCGCAGGCGGAAAGAGACTCGACGTGGCGGCCAGTCCAATGAATGGTTTTATTGGATCCTGGTGGTGCTGGCGGCTGGCGGCCTGGGGGTGATGTTTTTCCCTAATTTCAAATGGAACGATTCGCCGTTCAAAGGCTTGTTCCAAATGGAACCGGCGGCCAAACCGGCTGCCACCAACCCGCCGCCACCGGTTGCCCCCCGCTCCAATTCCGAACCGCCACTCAAGCTCATCGTGCGGCAGCCAACCAATATTCCGCCCGCCAAATCGCTGACCAATGCCTGGGTGGGCCCCCGGCCGGTCACCAATAACCCCGCCCCGACGAATGTCCCCCCGGTCCCCGTCCCGGCCGGCACCAATCTGCCGCCCAGTGGCTTGGCGAAACGGCCGGTGCAAGATTTGCTGGAGGCCCAGGTGGCCTTGTCCCGCCTGGGCATTTCACCCGGCTCCATCGACGGCTCCATGGGCAATCAAACCCGCGCCGCCTTGCGCTTGTTCCAAAAAAACAACCGGCTGCCGGTGACCGGCCTGCTCGATGAAGCCACCCAGGCCAGGCTGCTGCTCGATGCGCCCCCCATCGTTGCCTATACCATCACCTTGGAGGACCTGGCCCGCCTGCGGCCAATCCCCGCCACCTGGCTGGGGAAATCGCTGGCAGACCGGCTGGATTTCGAGAATCTCCTGGAATTGGTTTCGGAAAAAGCCCACACCCATCCCCTGCACATCCGGCGCCTGAACCCGCAGTTCGACTGGCGCAACGCCGCCGCCGGGCAGAAATTGAATGTGCCCGCCGCGGACTACCCACCCGTCAAAACCAAGGCGGCCCAGGTACGCATCCACCTGGCGGGACGCACGCTGCAGGCCTTCGACGCCGCGGGCGGCCTGCTGGCGCATTTCCCGTGCAGCATCGCGCGGGACGTGGCCAAGCGGCCGGTGGGGGAATTATATGTCGTATCCATCGTCCTCCGGCCCAATTATGTGTTCAACCCGGAAATCTTCCCGGAATCCGCCGAGGGCCGCGAATTGGGCCGCAAACTGGTCCTGCCGCCCGGCCCCAACAACCCGGTGGGGATCGCCTGGATCGGGCTGAACCGGCCCGGCTACGGCATCCATGGCACACCCAAGCCGGAGGAGGTGGGGCGCACCGAATCCCACGGCTGTTTCCGCCTCGCCAATTGGAATGCGGAATACCTGTCCCAGCTGGTGGCGACTGGCACCCCGGTCTTCGTGGAGCCTTGAAGCCCGGCCGGACTCCCGCCGGCGCTGTGGGGTTCCCATTAGTTGGCCAGGCCGGGAGAATCAGTATTGCTTGCCTGCCACCCGGTATTTATATTCAATCTTATAGGGCTGTTTTGGGGCTGGACGCCAATGCCAGCCCAAAACCGCCACCATTACTCAAGGATTATGAAAAAAAACACATGCTCGATGTTAAATCAGCTCATCCTGGCCGGATTGGTTCTGGCCGCTCCCGCCCAAAACTTACGGGCGGAGGATGATTTCGTGATCAACAAATTTGGGGCCGAGGAGAACGCCGTTTGGAGCCGCTGGTGGGGTGGCTCCAGCCAGATCTACGAGGTGGATCCCGGCGTGGACGCCGCCCAGGATGCCAATTCCGGCTCCCTGAAGGCCACCATCCTCTTCGATAAAACCCTGGGCGATAACCAATTCGCCGTTTATGGTAACTTCAAGGATGCCAGCGGCAACACCGTGACGCTGGATGGCTCCAAATACACCAACCTGGTGTTCGATATCCGCTACGAAGCCGGCTCCGCGGTGAATTCCTCGGGTAATTTCGGCACGCTGGAGACCGGTTTCAAAACGACCGATTGGGCCCAGATCTGGCTGAAATCCCAGACCATCCCCAACACCGCCAGCAACGGCTGGCTGCATGTGGAGTTGGCAATCGATCCCTCTGCCGCCAAGATCGACACCATCAACGGCGTGGTTCTGAAAATGTGGGCCGGCAGCTCGCTGGACGGTGCCGCCACGTTCTGGGTGGACAACGTGATCCTCCACGGGAAAAAAGACACCACCATCGTCCGCCCGACCATGGCCATCGACAGCCGGCTGACCACCGGGCTTAATGTTTACGCCAGCGCCTCCGGCGCTCAATACCAACGGCAAAACATCCACACCCTGCTGACCGACACCAATGATCCGCCGAACGCCAACAACTATGCCTGGGTGGGGCAGAGCAAGCCGGTGACCTATTCTTTCAGCCTCAAGTCCTTTCCCGGAACCAATTACGCGGGTTTCCAGGCGCACCTGTTCCTGGTGCCGCAGTCCGCGCTGGTGTATGGCGCCGACGATACCGCGGTGGATTGGAACGCCGGCAGCCTGATATTTTTACAGTTGACCAGCGACGCCAACGGGCTGGGCATCGCCCGGTTCATGGTCAAGACCAACCAGCCCGGCGGCAATTCGATGTTGTGGAACGCCAATCCAGCCACCGGGCCGGCCGGCACGCTGGCCTTCGTGACCAACGATACCCCCTTGGGCACTTGGAGCGTCACCTTCAGCCAGAACACCGCTGTCACCTTGACCGCCCCGAACGGCAGCGCCACCAACTTCACCCTGGGCGCCGACACCGCCGCCCTGTTTGCCGAACCGCTGATTGCCTACCTGGGCGCACAGCCAAACAACCTGGACTTCATCGGCCAGAAAGCGGTCTTCAACCGGTTCCAGATCACCGGCGCGGAAACCGCGCTCGATGATTCGTTTGCCGCGGAAACGCTGGACACCGGCAAATGGAAGGTAGCCGCGCAGGATAACGCGGGCGTGATGCTGGTCCCCTCCACCACGGCCTTCAGCCTCTCCTGGACGCTCCCGGCGGTGGGCTTCAACCTCCAGGCCAGCGACACACTCCAGCCGGGTTCCTGGTTTGATCCGGGCTGGGGCAATATCGTCCAGTTGGGGCCGCGCCGAATGGTGCTGGTGCCCGCTGCCGCGCTCACCAATGCCACCCCGTATTTCTTCCGGCTGCAAAAGCCGTAGCCACCCGGAATCCTTTCTTTAACCGGGAAAGTCCACGCTGCCCGAGCGCGCCGGAGACGGCGCCTCGGGCTTTTTTGTACCCACGCAGTGCCCATGCCGGGCCGGGAGATAAAGCAGGACGGCCGCCACCTCCTTGCAGTTACCCTGCCCGTTGTTTGGTTGCCTCGCGATCTGGCGGTTGGTGGCCACGAGCACGGCGGTGAGCTCATTAAGTATTCTACCATGGGCGGCCTTTGAGCCGTGTTCATAACGTGCGCGTAGTGCTTGGACCATTTCCTTCCTGGCCAGGTTGCTGCCCCCTATGAAAAACCATCAATAGTTACCCTCCCGTGGGAAAATCAAATCCAGAGTTGACGCCCGGGCATCCCGATGGAACGCTGGCGCCATGCCAGACTACCGTGAATTTGGGGAAATCATCCTGCTGGCTGGCGTCTCCTGCGCCGGCAAGACCACGATCGCCCAAGCGATGCAGCGAATCTCGGAAAAGCCTTATCTTGCGAGCGGCCACGACGATTTCCTGCCGATGTTCCCGCTGAAATATGTCGGCCTGGACCGCTCGATCCAGCCGAAGATATTCACCTGGCCGGAGCCGGGGACCTCCATGACCCGGGAGGGCTACGAGGTCATCGTGCAGGAGGCTGGAGATCCCCCGGTTTTTCATCTTTATTGCGGCCCCACAGCCTGGCGATCTCTGCAGGGCATGCATGCCGCCTTTGCGGCCATGGCCCGGATCGGCAACAACTTGATCATCGCGGATGTGGTTTCCGAAGTCCTGCTGGCGGATTATTGCCACGCCTTTGATGGACTCAAAGTGTATCTGATCCATATCGACTGCCCGCTCGCGGAACTGGAACGTCGGGAACGGGCGCATCCTAACCGCACTGCCGGAGGCGCCAGGGTGCAAAGCGCGGCTTTGAAGGAACCGGGTGAGTTCGATTTGGTGGTGAACTCCGGGACCGCGGACGCCGAAGCTTGCGCCCGGCAGATCCTCGATTTTGTGGCCGCCAACCCACCCCGGGTTTTCTCTCAATTGGCGCCGCGCTACGCCGGCCGGAAAACCACCGGGTTTCCGGTGCAAATTTGGTAGCTGCCCGATCCGCCTTGGGATTGCAGGTTCATCGTGAACCCTGGCCGTGTATTCCGTGGTTTATAATTTTCAGATTTAACCACGATCACCCAGAAAAGGAAAAACTGTCCTCCTCTCCCAGGGAGAATTTGCTGCGGGCTGCCGTCAAGCCATGGCTCACCACCACGGGACGGGGAAGTCGGTGACCGCGCGATCCGCGTAACGGCCGATCAAGGTTTCGAATACCCTGGGTGGGTGGTTCGCGACAAAATCCAGGATTTGTTCCGCGCAACGCGTGGGATTGTCCTTTTCGGTATTGACGGTGAGATCGTATTCGCCCGGGACGTGAACCTGCCCGAACTGCGCCCTGGCACAACCGACCGTGCGGTTGGGCATGACATCCTCCCGCCGCTCAAGCTCGGCCAGCGAGCAATGGACTCCCACAAAAAAAACCCTCAGCCCTTTGAACGCGGCGCAATATTCCGGCAGGAGCCGCTCCGTAATAATATCCCCCAAGACAAGATTATTACCGGCTTTGGCCATCGCCGCATAGGCGCGGGTCATTCCCCGGAGAATGTTCCAGGCGGTCCGCCCCACCATCATCCGATAGGTTCTTGGATTCTCCACCTGCTGGTGAACCTCGAATCCTTCCTGCGTCCAGGCATTGCTCGTCACGGCATAGGGATGGTGGGGAGGCTGAAGGATCGATTCATGGAGCATGACATACTTGACCGCCATCATCGCGATAAAAATATCGTAATCCGTCGCGAGGTAGGGCTTTGCAGAAATTTTTTGCAGCTCACGCGTCAAAGTGGTTTTTCCGGCACAGGTCGTGCTGTTGATCAGGATGATTTCGCCTGCTTCGCTCATTGGACAATGTCTTTGGTTTCCGGCAATCGCACCGGCTGGTTATAAGCCGCCCAACCGGGTGCTCCGGGTTTTTCCCGGAGCCTGGGCCGGCGGACTCAGATTACTGCCGCCATTAGAATGCGGCGGCCAGCGGAGTGTCAACCCCGTTTGCTTGGCGGGTGAACCGGCTCGCCGGAGTTCACCACCACCGGGCCGCAAAAGGCCAGGATTTCGCTGGCAATAAAGTGGACCGATGGCTCCCGCATCATGGATTCATGCGAACCGGGCACGGCCACAAACCGGGCCGCAATCCGCGGCAAATACCGGCTCCAGACCGCGCAAGTCACCTCCTGCAGGCGGGCGGCCACGGACGGCAGCGCCACGCCCAACCCGCCCGCGGCCACGGGCACGTTTTCCGTGGCGTAAAAATAAACCACCTCTCCGGGATGGACTCGCGAGGCCCGGTAACGGGCCAGGGCCTGCTGCTGGGCGGCGAGCAAACCCACCTCCGGATTCCCCCCCAAGGAATCACCCCGGGCCATCGCTTTAAAGGGATGGATGCCGGATGTTGACGCCCCATCCCCCTCGCCAACGGCCCGTGAAAAAGCCTCAAAATGTTCCGGCAGATAACTATCCAGGAGGATCAAGCGCTCCACCGGAATCCCCTGCCCGGCCATTTGGCAGGCCATCTCATAAGCCACCACCCCGCCCATGCTCCAGCCCCCGAGGCAATACCCCGCCGCACCGGCTAAGGGCGGCAGCTGGCCGATGTAATGCGCCGCCATTTCCTCAATGGTGGCAGGTGTTGCCCGTGGTTCACGCAAACCCGGGGGCGGGAATAGGAAAACGGGCTGATCAGGGCCCAAGGCACAGCTCAACGGCATAAAGCTGAACCCGCTGTCACCGCTGCCCGGGACCAAAAATATCGGCAGCCGGGTGCCCTGCGGCGCCAGCGCAATCAGCGGGCTGCGTTCGTCCGCATCCCGGTGGTCCAGGCGGTCGGCCAGCCCGGCGATGCATTTCACCTCCAGGAGCGTGGCCACCGGCAGCCGGGCATTGAACGTGGCGTTGACCTTCGCCATCAGCGTCAGGGCGGAGAGCGAGTGCCCCCCCAGGTCGAAGAAGCTCTCGTAAATCCCCACCGTTTTCAGGGAGAGCGCTGCGCACCACAACCCAGCCAGCCGGGCCTGGGTTTCGGTCCGGGGCTGGCTGCCGGACACCTCCGGCCGCAGCGCGGCCGGCTTTTGGGACAGCTGCCGGCGGTCCACTTTCCCGCTGGCGGTGAGCGGAAGGTGATCCAACTGGACAAAACCGCTGGGAATCATGTGCTCCGGAAGCGTTTGCCTCAATTGCGCGCGGAGCCGTTGCTGATCCAAGGCGGCTCCGGAGCTGACGTAGTAGGCAACCAATTGCCGGTCATCGGGATCCGCCTGCGCCACCACCACCACCTCCCGGATCCCCTCCAATCCCGCCATGGCGGTTTCAATTTCCCCCAATTCGATGCGGCAGCCGCGAATCTTGACTTGCTGGTCGAGCCGGCCCAGGAACTCAATCTCCCCCTCGGAAGTCCAGCGGGCCAGGTCGCCGGTGCGATAGAGCCGGGTGCCTTGGGCAAAGGGATTTTCCACAAAGCGGTCCGCCGTGAGGCTGGGGAGGTTCAGGTAACCGCGCGCCAAGGCATCCCCCGCAATGCACAACTCCCCTGGGAAGCCGATCGGGAGCAGGCGCAATTGGGAATCAACGATGTGGATTTGCACGTTGGAAATGGGCTTGCCAATGACCACCTTGGCAGCCTCCCGTGCACAGGTGGTGTAGGTGACATCGATGGCCGCTTCGGTTGGCCCGTAAAGGTTGTGGAGCCAGGCCTGGGGGAGCCTTTTATAAAACTGCCCGGCCAGCGCCGGGATCAATTCCTCGCCGCTGCAAAAGACCTGTTTGAGGCTTTGGCATTGGCCGGCTGGCCCGATGCTTAAAAAGGCCTGCAGCATGGAGGGCACAAAATGCAGGACCGTGATGGCCTGGGCCTGAATGATATCGGCGAGATACTCGGGATCCTTGTGTTTCCCCGGGGCGGCCAGAATGAGCCTGGCCCCGGCGATCAGCGGCCAATGGAACTCCCATCCCGACACGTCGAAACTAAATGGCGTTTTTTGCAGGACCCGGCCAGCCTGGTCCAGCGGGTATTCCCGTTGCATCCACAAAATCCGGTTGCACAGCGCTTGATGCTCCACCATCACCCCTTTGGGCGTGCCGGTACTGCCCGAGGTGTAGAGGACATACGCGAGGTGGCGGGCTCCCACTTCCCGCTTCAAGGCGGGCTTCCGTTTGGCGCTGCCCACGACCTTTTTCCAGTCCGTGTCGAGGACCAGGATCTGGGTCTGGGGGCTTTTGATTTTTCCCACTTTGCCAGCCAAATGCGACTGGGAAAGAATCCAGCGCGTTTTGCTATCGCCAACCATGAAGGCCAGCCGCTCATCCGGATAATCCGGATCCAAGGGCAAATAAGCTCCCCCGGCCTTTAAAATGCCGAGCAGGGCCACGACCATTTCCAGCGAACGTTCCAGGCAGAGGCCCACCACGGAGTCCGGCTGCACGCCCAACTGCTGCAGATGGCACGCCAGACGCATGCTGCGCTCATCCAGTTCCTGGTAGGACATCGTCTTTTCCCCATAGACCAGGGCGATGGATTCAGGGCTGCGCCGGGCCTGGCTTTCGAACAAATGGTGGATGCAGGCATCCCGGGGATAGTCACCGGAAGTGCTATTCCACTGCTGGAGGAGAACGCCGTCCGCTGGCGAAAGAAGCAGCCCTGCGGTGAGCGCCCGTTGGGGATTTTCCAGTGCCGATTCAAGCAGCACCACCAATTGGGAAAGCATCCGGGTGGCCGTGTGGACCCGCAGCCGGGTTGGATTGAATTTCAGGTTGAGCTGAAATCCTCCCTCCTCCTGCTCAATGACCTCCAAAGCCAATTCGTACTCGCCCTCCTGGTGCAAACCTTCCATCCAGGTGATGGGGAAGGCCGTGGCCATGGCCTGGTTTACCGCGCCAACATCTCCGGGGCGGAGAAAATTCTGATATTCAAAGGCCACCTGGAAAATGGGATGTTCCCCCTGGCCGGACTTTTTCAATTCCCGCACCAAGGCCGGGAAAGGATAGCGATTGGCCAAACCGGCCAGAATGGAACGTTGCACCGCCTGCGCCAATTCCACGAAGGGCTGTTCCCCAATGCCACGGTTCCGAATGGGCACCAGGTTGACGAAATATCCGATGGTGCAACGAAACCGGTCGTCGGATCGCTCATTCACCGGCATGCCGATTATTTGATCCGCCTGCCCGGAGTAGAGTTTCAAAAGCTCGTGAAAGGCAGCCAGAAAAACGGATGACGCATAAAGCGCCTGGTCCTGGCTGAAAACCCTCAGTTTTGCGGCCTGGCCACTGGCCATGGCCAGGGAAACGGTTTGCCCCACAAAAGGCTGTGCGGATGAACGTGGGTAATCCAGCGGGATTTCCATGGGCGGCGGTTCTTCCGCCAGCCGCTCTTTCCAATAGGCCAGACGGCCCGCGCCTTCGGCTCCACCCATCAACTTCTGCTCCGCCAGGACATAATCCCGATACCCCACCCCCCTGCCGGAGGCGGTTTCCGGCTGGCGGCCGCTTCTCAAACACCCATAGGCACCGAGCAGGCTCCGCATCAGGAGCGGGAAGGAACTGCCATCAAAAACGATATGGTGCACGGTGATGAGCACCACCGTCTCCGTGTCCGAGATTTTCAACAGGCTGGCGCGGATCGGCAACTCTTGATCCAGGTTGAAGGGAAGCTGGATCGCCTGCCGGATATGACTTCGCAGCTGGTCATCCGGCCAGCCGCAGGCGCTGATCTGCTGCACCTCGAATTGATCCACTGGCGCGGGCACAAAAACCGGCACGCCATTTCTTTCCTCCAGCCGGGACGCCAGCAGCGGATGTTGTTGGAGCAGGCACCGGCAGGCTTGTTGGAAATGCCGGGCATCCAGCGGTTCACCGACCCGGAAACAGATCGGACAATTATAAGCGGACATGCCCGGCGTGCCCCGCTGCAAAGCCCACAAACCTTGCTGCCCTGCTGATAAGGGGGTGACCTCACTCGCAGAATCCAGCAGCGGTGGCAGGGTTGCCTGGCCCGCAGGCGCGGAACCACCTTTTGCCTGGTTCAGCTCGCGCGAATATTGGCGGACCAAATAGGCTGCAAACCCGGCAATACTCGGATATTCAAAAAGGAGCGCCGGCGACAATACCACCCCCAGGAAGCGCCCCACAGCCTGGACCAAGTCCACCATGCCCAAGGACCCCAAGGGCAATTCCAGGAAAGTGTGTTGGGGGCTGATGGCATCCATCCCGCACGACAATTGCCGGGCCACGGTTTGCCGCACGAGCAGCTCCGCCCGGGCCACCGGCTCCAGACTGGAAAACAGTCCCCTGGTATTTTCATCCTCGCCGGCCGGCGAAATATTCCCCGCTGGCGGGGTCTCCGGCCTGGTTTCCACCAGGGCAGGTCCACCCGGTTTTCCTGGAGCATCCGCGGCTTCGGGGATCCAACACCGCTCCCGGGCAAACGGATAAGAGGGCAGCCCGGCGAGCACGCTTCCGGTATTTCCGTGGAGGCTTTGCCAATCGATTTCGCAGCCTTGAATCCACAGGTCCAATAACCGGGCGTATTTCTTTTTCTGGAACCAGGCCCGGATGGTGGCCGCCATGTCCTCGTCCGCGGCGAGTTTGAGCCACGCCTGGTTTTCCGAACCTGCCCGGCCACGGAGGAACCCCGGATTGCCCAAGCTCTGGGCGGCAAAAGCGCTCAACTTCGCGCCCAACTCCGCCACCGATCCGACCACGAAGGCGAGCCTTTCCGCCATCGGCAGGCGTCCCACCTGGAGCGTATAGGCAATATCCGCCAGGTTGGCCGACGGATTGGCTTGAACGAATTGGTGCAGCGCTCGCGCAACCTCGCGCAAGCGTTCTTCGTTCATGGCGGACAACACGATGGGCACCGTTTCCGGCTCGGCGGGGGGCAGGGGGCGAACCGCGGCAGTGGCCGACGCCGCTTCCACGACCACATGGGCATAGGATCCCGAAAAACCAAAGGCGCTCACCCCGGCCCGGAGCGGCATCGCCTGCGGTTCCCACGGGCCGGGCTGGGCATGAATGTACAGCGGCGAGTCATCCAAATGCAGGTACTCGTTGGGTTGCTGGAAATGCGGCAGGCCCGGAATTTCCCGATGCTTCATTTGCAGGATCACCTTGATGAGACTGGCGATTCCCGCCGCGCCCTCGGTATGGCCGATATTTCCTTTAACCGATCCAATGGCGCAGGACTGCAATGGCACATCAAACCGGGCCAGGGCCTTTTTCAGGGCGGCCAGCTCAACCGAATCCCCCAGTTTGGTCCCCGTGCCGTGGCATTCGAAATAGCTGAGCGTGCGCGGATCGAGGCCGGCATCTGCCCACGCTTTCAGGAGCACCTTTTCCTGTCCCAGGACACTGGGTGCGGTCAAGGAGGGGGCATGGCCGGCATGCAAGGCGGCCGAACCCCTGATGATGGCATGGATTGGATCGCGATCCCGCAAAGCCAGCGCCAGGGGCTTCAGCAAAACGGTGCCCACACATTCCCCGGGAACGTAGCCATCGGCGGAATGATCGAACGGCCGGCAGCGGCCCGAGGGGGACAGGGCACGAATGGCCGAGAAATGGCGGTAGTGGCGGGAGTCCAGGAGGAGATTGACCCCCGAAACAAAGGCCATCTTGCATTCGCCGCTGCGGATCGCCTGGCACGCATAATGCAGCGCAAACAAGGAGGACGAGCAGGCGGTATTAAATACCAGGCTGGGCCCCTGCAAATCAAACCAGTAGGAGACCCGGTTCGCCGCCGTATCACTGCCGCCAACGCCGGTTCGCCGCGGGTCCACCGGCAAACCCAGCGCGGCAATCCGATCCTGGTAATCGGTGGAACAGATGCCCGCGAACATCCCGGTATCGCTGCCTCGCAATTGATTGATCACCCCCGCGTTCTCCGCCGCGGAATACACGCTTTGGAGCAGCCATCGAACCTGGGGATCGAGCCAGCCAGCCTCGTCGGCGGATAGGTTGAAAAAGGCCGGGTCGAATTGATCGACGCCATCGATAAAACTTCCCCATTTGCAGTAAGTCTTGTCGGGCTGCTCGGGGTTTTCATCAAACCAGGGACGATAATCCCAATGGTCCTTGGGAATTTCCACGATCAGGTCTTTCCCGGTCCGCAGGTTGGCCCAGAATTGATCCACATTGGCGGCGCCCGCAAACCGGCCATCCAGGCCGATCACCGCAATCCCCTCCCGGGACACGTCATCCGCTGGGGGCGGGGGGCGGTTTACGTCCCGCGGCACCGGCGGCGCCAGGATCGGGATGGGCGCTGCCACCGGGGGCGGCGGCGCGTGGCCATCCCCGCTGGAGAAATGTTCCCGATGGTGCTCGACAAAATAGCGGGTCAGTTCACGGATCGTCGGATACTCGAAAAACAAGGTTGGATCCAGCGGGATTCCTTTATCTGAACTGATCCTCCCCGCCAGCTCAATCAGCCGGGCGGAGGCCAACCCCAGCTCCATGAGATTGGTGTCGAGGCTGGTGAAATCCTGGGGCAGACCCAGCGCCTCGAGCAGGTAATGGCGCGCCCGCCAGGTTCCCTCTTCATCGGCCGGGGCGGGCCCAGCCAGCTGCGGCAAAACGGCCGGGGGCATCGGCCCCGATCCCCGGCGCAACCGTTTGATCGAGCAATCGCGATAAAGCGCGATCTCCGCGCCATCCGGGGCCAGGACATCCGCATCGAAGAAAACCATCTCCCCCGTATGGCGGACCAACCGAACCAATATCCAGCATCGTTCCAAGCCATTCGCCTGGCGAAACTCCAGGCTTTTAATGCCGAACGGGAGAAAGGCATGGCCGAAGCCAGCCGGAGCCAGGAGCGGAACCAGGGCGGAGAACGCGCTATAGGAAAGCAGGGGATGGAGGTGATAGGATCTGGCCTGGGCCTGGATCGCCGCCGCCAGGTTTACCTCCGCGAGGGCCATGCCCGTTCCGCAGAACAGCTGTTGAATCGTGCGGAATGAAGGCCCTACCTGGAAGTAAGGCTCGCCCGCCTCATAGAGGCTGCGCAAGTCCGTGACCGCCTGGCATCCGGCTTTCATCGCGGCCAGATCCTGGTGCCCGAACACCCGCTCTGAAGGCTGGAGTCGCCCGCTGGCGGTATCCTGCCAATCGGCGTCCGTGTTGAGCCGGAACCGCACCTTGAAAGCGCCTGGCTGGGCGGAGGATTCCTGCCGCACCTCGACCTCGGCCTGCTGGGAGACCCCGACCTCCACCGGCTTGATGAACGCCAGCTGCTGCAGTAATACCGCCTCCTCCGCGGGGAACCGCTGGAAGTAGGCATCGATGGCCAGGCTCGCGTGGGCCACCCCAATCAAAACCTGGTTTCCCCCCAGGGTATGGTCGCGCAGGAAAGGTTCATCGTGGCGATATACCACGCGCCAGCCCTCGGCCGCCCCGGGATCGTCCGGCGGCTGGGCGGCCGCCATTTCCACCCCCTGGCCCCAGCCATAAGCGCGAGTATGGTCGAAAGCGTATTTGGGCAAGGCTGGCATCCCCTGCCCGATCCCCTCCCCTGCGGGCAGATTCTCCAGCCCACCACCCGCCACCCAGTGAGCAGCCAGCACCGGCAAAGGATGTTCACCAAACTCCAAGGCTGGCCCCATCCCGCCCGGGCCATTCTCCGCAGAGCGATATATCCCCACCGCAGCACCTCCCGCTGCGGCCGCGGCCAATTGGTCCAGTTTCTCGATCGCCTCGGAAACGGTGGCCGCCACCAAGGCCGCCCGGCACCCGGAGAGTGGCTCGCGGCGGAATAGTGCCTGGGCCACGCCGCTCAAGCGCACGGAGCGGTTTTCCACAAGATACCGCGACAACCGCCTGGCCGAGGCCTCCAGGCTCGCCGCGGTCGCAGCCGAAAGCAGGATCAATTGCGGAGGAAGGGGGCCGGCATCCGGCTCCCGCAAGGCAGGCCGGGAGGGATATTCCTCCACCAGGAGGCTGACACAGGTGCCACCGGCGCCAATCGATTGGATCAAGGCCCGGCGCGGCAGCTCTTGATCCGTCCCCGGCTTCACCGGCGCCGGCCAGGCGGCGCTTTCCTCCTGGATGAAAAAGGGACTGCCCTGGAGTTGGATCGCCGGATTCCGCGGCTGTGAATGAAGCGACGGCGCCAGGCGGTGGTGCTTCATTTGCAGGATCACTTTGCTCAATTGGGAAATGCCGGAGGCTGCCTCGAGGTGCCCCAGATTCGACTTGACGGATCCCAGCGCACAAAAACCCTCGCGAGCCGTGAGCTGCCGGAAAGCTTTTTTCAGGGCGAGGATCTCGATCGGATCGCCCAACGGCGAGCCGTTGGCCGAGGACTCGACATAACCAATGGTCTCGGGATCGACCCCCGAACGCCGGATGCACTCAGCGATCAAACGGGCCTGCTGATTCGGGTCGGGCGCGGTATAAACCTGGCGTCCCCCGGCATGGTTCGCATGGCTGGCCTTGATGACCCCGTGAATAAAGTCCCCATCCTGCAGGGCTTGCCGCAACGGTTTCAACAGCACCAGCCCGGCCCCTTCACCCGGCAGGTAGCCAGTGCCAACGCCAAAGCTGTGGCTGGCAGGTCCGGCATCCAGCAGGTTCGCCGCCTGGAGAAACCCGAATTTCGACGGGTGCAAGGTGAGATTGACGCCGCCCGCCAAAGCCATGGAGCAGGATCCTTGAGTGAGGCTTTCGCAGGCCAGGTGGATGGCCAGCAGCGAGCTGGAACACGCTGCATTGACGGCCAGGCTGGGGCCGGTGAGATCAAAAAAATGCGACAGCCGGTTGGGCAGGTGCCATTCGGTCGAATTGGAGCCCATTACGGCCTGCTCCACCGAAGCAAAGGTCCACGGATACTGGTTATACATCACCCCCAGGAACACTCCGATGCCTGATGGGAACTGGTTTTGGTGCCGCCTTAAAGCGGAGCGCGCATATCCGGCATCCTCAAAGGTCTCCCACGCCACCTCCAGCAACAGACGCGTTTCCGGAGCGAGCGCCGCCACCCGCTCGGGCGGCACTTCAAAGAGGGCAGCGTCAAAGCGATCAAGGTCCCTCAGGAAGCCGCCGTGGTATGCAGATTGCGGGGCACCGTTACCCGGGATGGCAGCCGCCAGCGCGAGCGGCCAGCGCCGGGCATCCGCCTGGGTGATGCAGTTCCTTCCCGCCAGGAGATGATCCCAAAACTCCTCCATGGAATCGGCGAGCGGATAACGTCCGCTGATCCCAATGATGGCGATATCCCCGCCCTGGATGGCCTCCTGGCCGGGCGCGGTGTCTTCCGAAACCGGCAATTCCCGGGTGGAAAACGCCGGCGGGGAGGCTGGCCGGGGAGATTCGGCGGCAACTGGGTTCCCGAAATATCGCTGCAAGGCATCCGGGTGATTCTGCAAAAGGTAAGCCACCAACTCCTTGAGCGTGGTGTGTTCAAACAAAAGCGTTTTGGCCAGCTCCCCGACGGCTTCCTGCAATTTCTCAATGATCGTAATCTGCAGGATCGAATCGATCCCGAATTTCTCAAATGGAGTATCCAGATCCACCTTTTCCAAAGGCCGCTTGGTGACCTCTGAAATGGTCCGGCGAACAAACTCCGTGGTTTGCGGCTCCAGCCCTTTAACCTGGGCCGCAGGCGGGTTTTGGGTTGGCAACCGCGGCGCCGGCTGCCCAACCGCGGCCAGGAGGGCTTGCAACCGCTCCCCATCCCCGTGCAAAACCATCCATTGGGGCGCTGGTGAAGCCAGGGCCAGCTGGAAGGCGGCGATGCCTTCGGCGGCCGCCATCGGCACCATGCCCAATTTTTTCAGGCTCGGGAGGCGCTCCTCCTCCACCCGCATTCCCCCCGCTTGCCACAGCGGCCAATCCAAGGCGAAAATCCTGGGCGGCCAAGCCGCCTCCGCACCCAGCCCGGCAAAGCGATCCAGGAAGGCGTTCGCGGTGGCGTAATCGGCCTGGCCGGGCCGGCCAAACCAGGCGGCACCGGAAGAGAACAGTGCGATAAACGACGGCCTCAACTCCCGCGCCACGCTCACCAGGTGCACCGTTCCCAAAACCTTGGGCGCCAGCACCGCCTGGAATTCGTCCAGGGATTTCTTCAGGATGAAATTGTCCCTGACAATCCCCGCTCCGTGCAGTATGCCCTCGATCACGGGATGGGCTGCCCGAATCCGTTCAAATAACTCTTCCGTCTCCTTGGCATTGGCCAAATCAGCCCGATGATAGGTGACCCGATCCACGGGCAAGGCCCACCGTTCCAGGTCGCCGGCTGACACCGGGGAACGCCCCACGAGGATGACTTTGGCCTGCCGGGTGCGGGTGACAATCTCCCGGGCAAAAAGCCGGCCAATCCCGCCGGCGCCACCGGTAATGACATAAACGCCCTCCTCCTTCCAGGCCGCCAAGGCCGGAGCAGCCGGCCCGCCCGCTGCGATCCAGGCGGGGAGCAAGCGCTCCGGGCCGGCATGCCGGATCAGGGAATCCCCCGGGCAGCGGCTATTGAGCGTTAACAGGCCGCTGATTTCTTCGGCGGTGAGGCCGGGCTCCACTTCGATAACCTGGCCACGAAACCGGGGATTTTCCTGCTGCGCGGTGCGGAACAGGCCGGACAACGCACCCAGGCACGACTCCGGCCCCCGGACTGGAACCACCAGCTGGAAAAGCACTCCGCCAGCCGCCCCTTGGCGCAGCGCCTCCTGCACTTCCAGAAAGAGGCGGCCAGCCACTTCGGCAAACCACCGGCCCAGGTGATTCGGGACGCCCGGCCCGTGCAGGTGATGGCAGGCCACGGCAGGCATCGACAGCGGCGCCACCCCGCAGGTCCAAACCATCCGCCGGGTACCCTCGGGCAGTGGAATTCCAGGTGTGGCAGGCTCCGGCTGCCATACCTGCCGACAAAGCAGGGTGGTTTGAGCAGCCGGCCCGGGAACGGGCTGCTCCACGGAACGGGCAGCGAATCCGCGCAGCCGGACACACACTTGCCCGCCATCGTCGCAGATATCCACGTCATACTTGTGCAGCCGGCTTTCCGAACGTCCCCCGTCGGCCAGGCGAATCCAGGCCCAGCCGGTGGCCGGGCAGGTGTGGAAGAGGTCCACTGACTGCAAGGCAAAGGGCAAGCCCCTGGCGGGTCCGGAAGATGACGAACCGGATGCCGCCAAGGATTCATCCATGGAAAGCACCGCACAGGCTTGGAAGGCCGCATCCAGGAGGCTGGGATGCAGCGTATAAGCCGCCTTGGTTTCGCGCAGAAACTCCGGCAAAACCAAACGCGCCAGAGCCTGGCCTTGGCCCAGCCAAAGCTCTTCCAACACCTGAAACGCGGGTCCATACTGAAAGCCGGCCTCCACAAAAGCACGATAGCATTCGGATCCAGTCCAGCGCCGGCCGGAAAGCCCCCGGCGCAATTCAGTTAAGTCCAGTGGGGCCGTCAGGGCTGCCCCGGGTTTCAGGACTGCTCCACGGCAATGGGTGGCCGATTCGCCCTCAATCCCCGGGGCGGAAATCTCCACTTCCATCCGGCCACCGGCTCCGGGACGCAAGTGGGTCCGCAAAGTCCGGGCCTCAGCCTCAACGTAAAAAGGCCGGAGCCACACGATATCCCGCAAGCAAACCGGACCCGGCTCCGCCGAACCAGCCAGCTGGGTGGCGGCCGCTTGCACCATTTCGAGGAAGACCACCCCGGGGAGCAGTTTCCGCCCTTGCACAAGATGGTCGGCCAGGAAGAATTCCTGACCCGTCAAAATCGTCTCAAAGGCCAATTCCCCAGGCGTGGAGACATTTTCCGGCAACAACGGATGCCACCCCGGGGGCAGGGGGGCCACGGATTGCAATCCTGGATGATCCGGCACCACCGAATACCGGTCCCTGGCAAAGGGATAAGTGGGCAGGTGCAGCCGCCGGAATTTTCCCACGCCGGCCAGCCGGCTCCAATCCAAAGTGTATCCCCGCACCCAAAGGCTGGCCAATTTTTCGAGTTTACCTTCACTCCTCCACTTCTCGGCGATGGCCTGCACATCGTCCTGGGTGATTAATTCATCGCCCTGGGCATCGTTCGGCGTTCCCATCCAAAAACCATCACCGCTTTGTTCCCGGGTGGCGGCCTCCTGCAGTTTTTGCAGCAGTTCTGCCTGGTCCTGGACCAGGAATATCACCCGAAATTCCATCTGGGTGCGGCCGGTGGACAAGGTGCCGGCCAGGCCGGCCAGCGGGAGCGAATCGTGGCTGGACAGGAAGTGGCGCAGGTTTTCCATCATCTCCCGCAGGCGCTCCCGGCTCTTGGCGGAAAGCGGCACCAGGCACGGGCCAGCCGCCTCCGGCGGAACCGGGCTTTCGCCGGCATCCAGGCATTCCTCCAGGATGGCGTGCACATTCGAGCCGCCGATGCCAAAGGAACTCAGCGCGGCGCGGCGCGGAGTTTTATCCGGCTCCCACGGTTTTAGTTGATCCGCCACATAAAAAGGCGACCCCGCAAAATCGATGGCTGGATTCGGTGTCTGGTAATTAATGGAAGGCGGCACCAGGCGGTGGTGCAGGCTCAAGGCAACCTTGATGCAGCCAGCCAAACCGGCCGCCGTATCGGCATGGCCGATGTTGGACTTGACCGAGCCGAGCCCGCAAAATTGGGCGCGCGTGGTATGCCGCCGGTAAGCCTCGCTCAGGGCCATGACCTCCACTGGATCGCCCAGGTGGGTGCCCGTGCCATGCGCTTCCAGGTAGGAGATGGATTCCGGCTCCACCTGGGTGGACTTGAGCACCGATTCAATGACGGCGGATTGGCCGCGCACTCCCGGGGAATAAAAACCCGCTTTCTCCGGCCCATCATTATTGAGCGCGCTCCCCCGGATGAGGGCGTAGATGGCATCACCATCCGCCAGCGCCTCCCGGGCGCGTTTCAACACCACTACCGCCACCCCCTCCCCGCCCACCATGCCATCAGCGGCGGCGTCGAACGCCTTGCAGCGTCCATCGCTGGAGAAATTAAGCCCGGGGCGATGGAGATAACCGTCCCGCGAGGGATAGAATAGCGTGGCGCCTCCCACCACCGCGTATCGGGATTCCCCGGACCGCAGGCTCTGGCAGGCCAGGTGCAGCCCGGCCAGCGAGGAGGAGCAGTTGGAGTGAACGAACAGGCTCGGCCCCGTCAAGCCCAGCGCATAGGAGATCATGGCGGGAATCGTCCCCCCCTGCTCCAGCACCCACGCCGCATAGGCATCGGAAGGTTCCACCATCCCGGCGCGATCCAGCACGCGCTGGTAGAAACTATTCCCGGCGGACATGAAAACACTGGTCTCGGGGATGTTCCCCGGCGCATATCCGGCATCCTCGACCGCCCTCCAGGCATGGGTCAAAAGTTGGCGGAATTGGGGATCCATCAACAACGCGTTGCGGGCCGGAATATTGAAAAAGTCCGCATCGAAGGTGTCTTTGTCCGCAATGGCCAGGCTGAGCGGGACAAACTTGGGATCGCTGATCAAACTTTCCGGCACACCACGCTGCCGGAGTTCCGCCGGGGAGAGGAACCGCCCCCCGCCACGCCCTTCGCACAACATCCTCCAAAACTGTTCCCGATCGCTGGCGCCCGGGAAGCAGCAGGAGATGCCGATGATGGCCACGCTGTCGTCATAATATGCCGGATACTCCATCCCGGCTTTTCCGGGGCGATCGTGGCATGATTGGGCCTGGCAGGCGACCGGCGGTGCGTCGGCCAGTTCCTCCGGATGCGCCACCTGCCGGGCAATGGCCTGGATGGTGGATTGTTTGAACAGGACTGCCGCTGGAAAACGGCAATTGAACTCGCGGCTGATCCGCTCCGCCAGCACCACGGCCAGCAACGAGTTTCCCCCGGCCTCGAAAAAGCGATCCGTGGTGCTGACCGTGTCCAGTTTGAGCAAGTCCTTCCAGATGGCGGCGATCCGCTCCTCCACCGTACTCTGGGGTAAGACCTTTGAATCTTTGGCGGCGGAACGGACCTCGCGCCGCGACAATTCACGCCGGTTCACCTTGCCGCTGGCAGTCAAGGGGATCGCCTCGACGGGCACAAAAAAGGCGGGCACCATGTAATCCGGCAAAACCGCGCTCAAGTGGTGGATCAGGCTTTGTGGTTCGATGGCCGGCCACCCCGGTTTGGGCACGTAATAGGCCACCAACCGCTTCGCCACTCCCTCCTGGGCCGCCACCACCGCGCACGTTTGAATCCCCTCCTGCTGGTTCAGGACGCTTTCGATCTCGCCCGGCTCGACCCGGAACCCGCGTATTTTCAGCTGTTGATCGATTCTGCCAAAGTATTCGATCTGGCCATCCGGCAGCCACCGGACCAAATCCCCGGTCAAAAACAAGCGTGTGCCCGGATTAAAAGGATTATCGACAAAGCAGCTGGCGGTCAGTTCCGGGCGATTGAGGTAGCCCCGGGCCACCCCCGCCCCGGCAATGCAGAGCTCGCCCAGCATGCCAATGCCGGTGCAGCGCCGCCCTGGATCCACCACATAGAGCTGCGTGTTGGCGATCGGCTTGCCGATCGGCGTGTTGGCGCTCGGGATGGGCTGCGGGCCGCAAGTATAGGCGCTGGCATAAATGGCGGTTTCGGTGGGGCCGTAAATATTCTCCACGCGCGCCCTGGGAAACGCACAGGCCGTGGCGACCGCCATTTCCCTGGGCAGGGCCTCCCCCGCCACCATGATGTATTTCAAGCAGCCCAGCGGGTGCGCCAGCGAAACGCGCGGGATGGCATTCAGAAAAACCCCCAAGGCCGGTGGAACGAAATTGACATGGGTCACGCCCCAAGCCTGGATCCGCTCCGCCATCCGGTCTGGAAACCGCTCATCCCCTGGCGGCAGAATCGCCAATCTCCCCGTGCCCACGAACCATCCAAACAACTCGGCCAGCGAGACGTCGAATGTATAGTTGGTCTTGAGCAGATAAGTGTCGGTTTCCCCCACGGGGCAGGCCGCTTGGAGATGCCAAAGGGTATTGAGGATCTGGCGATGCTCCACCATGACCCCTTTGGGCTTCCCGGTACTGCCGGACGTGTAAATCACGTAGGCCAGGTTGGCGGCAACCGCTTCGCGCACCACGAACCGCCCGTCTCCTTCGGAGCGGGTTTGCTCCCAATCCCGATCGATCCGGATCACGGGAACCGCGCCGTGGCTGGCCTGCTGGAGACGTATGGCCGAGGTTTCATCCGCCAGCACCAGTCTGGCTTCACTGTCCGCCAGCAGGAAGGCGATTCGATCCGCGGGCGAGGCCGGGTCGATCGGCACAAAGGCCGCCCCGGCATAAAGCACACCCAGCACGCTGATGACCATGCCCGGCGATCGCCCCAGACAAAGGGCAACCCGGTCTTCCGGCCGCACCCCACGCTGCTGAAGACAGGCCGCCAGGATTTGAATCCGCTCCCAGACCTCCCGGCGGGTCCATTGCCCATCCGCAAAGACCAGGGCCACCGCCTCCGGGCACTGGCGCATCCGCTGTTCGAATACGTCTTGAATGCAATCCGCAGCGGGAACAGGCTGAGCCGGCTGGTTCCAGCCCCGCTCCACCTGCTCAATCTCGGCCGCGGACAGGATCGGGTAGCTGCTGAGGCTTCGCCCGGGATCCTCCGCAATGCACTCCGCCAACACCTCGAAGTGCTGGATGAAGCGAACCATGGTCTCCCGGTTGAAAACATCGGAATCGTAGGCGACACAAACCTCCATTTCCTGCCCTTTATCCACCATCTCAAGGCGCAGGTCATATTCGCCTTCCTGATGCAACCCCGGCAGGAACTCCCAGCCCATGGCCGCTTGGGTGAGACCGGGGAATCCACCACCGGGCAGGAAATTTTGCAGGACAAACACCGTTTGGAACAAGGGCGAGTGGAACGGGCCTGGCTCAATGTGCAGCTCGGAAACCAACTTGGAAAACGGATATCGGGCATGCTCCAAGGCCTCCAGCACCAGGCTCTTGATTTGCTCCAGGTAAGCCGTGAAAGTCAGCGCCCCTGCCGCCGTGCTTTTCATCGCCACCATATTCACAAAAAAGCCGATGGCCTCCTTGAACCGTTCCTCCGGGCGCCGCGCCACCGGCACCCCAACCACCACCGTTTCCTGGCGCACATAACGGGCCAGCAGGACTTTGTAGATGGCCAGCAGCAGGGTGAACAAGCTGACTCGCGTTTGTTTGGCCAACTCCCGGAGGCGTTGGGCCAGCGGCGCGGAAAAGCCGGAGGATACCGTGGCCCCCGCATAAGTTCGCCGCGCGGGCCGGGCATAATCGGCGGGTAACTCGGCAACCAGCAGGTCGCCGCTGAGTTGCTGCCGCCAGTAGGCCAGGTCCTTGGCTCCGGCTTCAGAAGGCAGGTAGGCCTGTTCCCACCGGATGAAATCAAAAAAAGCCGGGGTGATGGGGGAAGCGTTTTGGGCGGCGCCTTTCAGCACCACCTGTGACCAGATTTCGGTGAAATCACGCAGGAAGACCCCCAGCGATGTGCCATCGAAGAGGATATGGTGGATGGTAATCAAAAGCACCTGCCGGTCCCGGGCGTCCGTGAACAACTGCACCCGCAGGAGGGGATCCTGATTCAGCTGGAACGGTTTCTTGAAGGCGGTTTTGACGTGCGCCAACACCGCTTCATCCGCAAAAGCACCAATGGCTTCCCGCTGCACGGCAATGGCCATCGCCGCCGGAAGATACTGATAGGGCTGCCCTTGCTCATCGACGGCCATCACGGCCCCAAGAATGGGATGCCGCATCAGCAAGGCGGCCATGGTCTCCTCCAGCGCTGCGGCCCAGCGCGCATCCCGTATCCAAAACGCCGCGGGCACATTATAGGCAGCCATGCCCGGATCTATCCGCTGCAAAAGCCACAGGCCCTTTTGCCCCTCCGACAACGGATGCCGCAAGGGCGGCAACGAATCCGCCAGGACGCGTTTGGGGGATTCGGAATGGACCGCGATGGACTCGCTTTGGATCCCCTTCCGTTCGGCGGCCGGACCCCCGCCCGGATGGCCTGGTTGGGGGCGGGGCAGCCGACTCTCCACCAACCGGGCAAATTCGCCGAGCGTGGGCGCCTGGTAAACCTCGTTGGCACTGACGGATAACCCGAAGAGCTTGTTGATCCGGCGCACCCAGCTTACGCCGGTGATTGAATCCAGCCCCAAGTCGGTGAAAGGCGCGTCCGGCTCTATTTCTCCGGGCGCCATCCGCAACTCTTCAGCCAGCGATTCGCGAAGGGCATGGAGGGTCCTTTCCGATGCCCCGGCAGACTGCGCCACCAGCTGGTCCGCTTCGGGATCCGGCAATAACTTAGCCCCCGAGCCCGGCAGATCGAAATGGCGTTCAATGCCTTCCAAGGCGCCCGGGTTGCGCACAAACGTGCGGTCGTGCATGTCCAGTTCGGCTTGAATGATACTGGGCAGGCGTTCCTTTAAGCTCCGGGTGGCCTGTTGCTTGGCCGAAACCAAAGCCCCCCGGGTTGAATTTGCCAGGTGATGAGCCTGTTGCAGAGCGAGGGGAAGAACCTGGCTATGGGGCGCCACCCCCATCGGAACCCCGCGCTGTTTTAGTTCGAGCCCGGTATAATCCCGGGCGGCAAAAAGGATTTCCCGGCCCAGATCACGCCCCAACCGATGCTCAAAAATCAGCGTGGACCCGAAGCCGGGCGTGAAGCCGTAACGCATGAAACGGCTGCTATAAATGCCTTCCTCGGCGAATACCACCTGATCGCAAAACAGGCCAAAGGCCCAGCCGGCGCCGATCGCGTGCCCCTGCATGGCGGCGATGACGGGAATCTCACACCGGAGCGGCAGCTCATACAACGGGGCATCGGAATACCGGGCCGTGCCTTTGTGAATCGATAGCAGACCCTCCTTGGTTCCGCCACTGGCAAAAAAATGGCCGTGGCCCGTCAGGACCAATACCTTATGCTCCGCCTGCGACTGGACCTGGGCAAACAGTTCCTGGATGCCGTGTGCCAAACCAGCCGAAAAAGCGTTCTTCGTGGCGGGGTCGGAAAGTTCCGCCAGCAAAACCCCGTCCGGATACGCAAACAGGCGGACGAAATCGGAACGGATTGGCACCTCAACCGGGGCGGCCTGCAAGACGGCTGCGGTCCCGCTTACTGCAGGCGCCCCCCCGGCATCCAAACCGGTTGGAATCATTCCCGGTGTCTCGCCGCCTCCCGGCCCCTTTGGCGCGCGTTCAACTTCTGGAAACCGCCGGCATTCCTCCTGCAAATTCCGGCCCAGGTGTAATTTAAGCAAAGCCAGGGATTCCCGTGGGAAAGGAGCCATGTCCTGCGCCAACTCCAACGCGCGACGGTAAACCTCCTGGCCCGGAACGACCGGAATGGCGATTCCCAGCCTGGCAATATCCGAGCCAGCCAGCGGAACGGCATCCAAAAGAAGCCGGCTGGCAAGGCGTGAACCAAAACGCTCGTGCAGGAATCCCCGCCATTCCTGCCGGGCTGCCTCCCCAGACAAGGTATCTGCAAACCCGTATCGCGCCGCTTGATTGCAAACGAGCAGATCGCACAGGCTGCCCAGCAACCAGCCCAAACCAAGCGCATCACCCTCCAGGGCGGCGATGACGGGCAGCTCGCATTCACCAATAGCCTGGGCACAATCTCCAGCGAGCTGTCCGGGCGTTTGGGTTTTCTCCGTCGAAAAAAAGACTTTAGGCCCGCCGGTCACGAGCACCACCCTGGCATCCCGGCGCCCCTTAATTTCTTGGAAGCAACGCACCAAGCCTTCGACGGTCTTGGAACTCAGCGCGGCTTGATCCTCTGAATTAATGGAAATCCGGTAAATCCCCGAACCACAATCGGACAGTCCCGGTTCCCAACCAGGCTCGGACATCCGGCGGGAGGTCTCCCCAGGCAAAATGGGAAAGGGCGGCAACGACCGCTTCGGAGCCGGCCGCAGTGCGGGAAACTCCGGGTGGTGAGCCTTGGGATCCGGGAGAATCCGGAGGCTGCGGAGTCCCACTGCCGGAGTCCCTGGCTGACCATTGCCGGAACGGATGGACGCCTCGTGGCCATCCTGGCTGGCCGGCGATTGTGGCATGCTGATTGGCCGTTTCAGCTGGCGGATCATCGCCAGGGCGTCCGCTTTGGAGAGACTGCCATCCGCCACCTTCCGATAAATGCTTTCAATACTAGTCTCCATGGTCGCGTTCCCTTATTTGGCGGATGGCATCGTCGGCATTAATTTCGCCCGCCAGGAGCTGATCGAGCAATTCACTGTGAAAGGATTCACCATCCTCCCCGTTCCCATTTCCATTCCCATTTCCATTACCATTACCGCGGCCCGCCGGGAGGGTAAGGGATTTTTCCAAAGCCACTGCTGCCGCCGGCGGCCCGAGCCAAAACCGGTTCCGGGCAAAGGGATAAGCTGGCAAGGGGATGCGATAGGCTCGCCGATCCCGGTAGCCAAGGCTCCAATCCAGGACCACTCCCTGGACCCATAACTCGGCCAGCCGGGCCAGATTTCCTTGCCGGAACAGCGCCTCCCAATGGCCCGGCTGAACCTCGCCCAGCTGGGCCGCCGGCGCCTGTTTTCGGTATTTAACCTCCCCCCGGTGGACCCCTTCCAGATCCCGCTGGTCGCGGATGGCTTGCAGTTTATTTTCCACGTCCAGGACCGAGTCCGCGGCGAAAGCGATGCGTTGTTCCATGGCCTTGCGGCCCACCTGGAGGGTGTAGGCAAGATCGTCCAAACGGATCCCCGGATGCGACCGCAGGTACTCGTGAAGCTCGCTGATTTTCTGCTGGAGCCGCTGTTCATTCCTGGCCGACAACACGATCAAACCAGCGCGGTTTTGCTCCGTCGACCGCCGGCGGGCGGCTGGCCCATCATACTCCTGGACCACCATATGGGCATTGGATCCCCCCGCCCCAAAAGAGGAAACCCCCGCGGTTCTCAGGAACCGCTGGCCGCCAATGATGGGCTGGTCCCAAGCCCTTAATTCCCGGTTCAGCACGAACGGCGTGGCGCTGAAATCAATATTCGGATTGGCAACCTCGGCGTGCAAGGAAGGAACGATCTGCCGGTTCTTCATTTGCAGCAAAACTTTCGTGAGGCCCGCGATGCCTGCGGCCGATTCGCAATGGCCAATGTTCGATTTGGCCGACCCCAGCCAGCAAGCCGGTTTCGCTCCCGGGGGGCGGCCGAAAGCCTTGACCAGGCCGGCGATTTCGATCGGATCACCCAGGCTGGTCCCGGTGCCATGGGCCTCCACGTAACTGATCGCTTCCGGATGGAGACCGGCTTCCTGGATGGCCTGGGCGACCACCTCCCCCTGCGCGTTGGGATTGGGCACGCTGTATCCGCTGCTCCGGCCACCGTGGTTGATGGCGCTGCCTTTGATGACGCCATAAATGAAATCGCCATCCCGTTCCGCATCGGCCAGGCGCTTCAAGATCGCTACCCCCACCCCTTCGCCAGGGATGTAGCCATCCGCTCCGGCGCCAAAGCTGTCGCAACGGCCCTTTTCGGATAGGAACTGGCCGCCGCTGAGCAGCAGGTATTTATTGGGATGCAGGCTGAGGTTGACCCCGCCGGCGATCGCCAGATCGGTATGGCCATGCTTGAGATCCTGGCAGGCCAGGTGCAGGCAGGTAAGCGAACTGGAACACATGGTATCGATCGACAGGCTGGGCCCGTGCAGATCCAGAACATAGGAAACCCGGTTCGCGATGCTGGCGAAACTCCCGCCCAGGGCCATCCCCTTTTCCGCGCCTGCCGCCTGGCCACCCAGCAGCTGGAACTCGCTATACATGACGCCCACATAGACCCCCACGCGGGGAGCCGGCGCTGCCACCGCCCGGGCCCGCGGATCGGGTGGCGCATAGCCGGCGTCCTCCATCGCCATCCAGGCGTGCTCGAGGAAAAGGCGTTCCTGCGGGTCGATGTATTCCGCTTCCCTGGGCGAGATATTAAAGAACTGGGCATCGAACCGGTCGGCCTCCGGGATGAATCCGCCCCGGTTGCTGTAATACGTTCCGGGCACGGTTTTGTCGGCGGAGTAGTAGCTCCGCCAATCCCAGCGATCCGGCGGAATGGTGGTGATGCAGTCCTTCCCCTCGCGGAGGTTGCACCAGTATTCCGCCAGGCTGCGGGCTTGAGGATACCGGCCCGCCAAACCGATGATCGCGATGTCCAGCGCCCCGGAGGTTGCCGGCGCATCAGCCCTGGCGGCCAGGGGTCCGCATCGGTTTTCGCCCGGCGGCGGCGGCTGGATGGCGGACTCCCCGCCGGCAGCCGGATTAACCAAGGGGGGGAGTTGGGCGGCAGGTTTTTGCAGCAATCTCCGCATCGTTTCGGGATGGGAGGCCAAAAAGAACCCGGCCACGCCGCGGACCGTCTGGCATTCGAAAAATACGGTTTTGGGCAGTGGGCCAAAGGTTTGCTCCAGGTCTCGTATCACCTGGAGGCCCTTGATCGAGTCGAAGCCGTATTGATCCAAACCTTCGTCAGGGTCGATCCGGTTGGCGACCAGCTTCAGAGCGGAGGCCACGACTTCGGTGAAATAATCGATGGCCCCTGGCAAAGGAAGCTCCGTCCCCTCGTCTGCGACGGTTTCCGGCGCGGCCGCACTGGCCGCGGCGCTCCGCGAGGATAATCCTGCGAGGAACCGGCTGAATTGATCTCGGTTGCCCTGCATGACCAGCATTTGCGATTCACCGGTGGCAAGCGACCGGTAGAAAAGCCGGATCCCCACTTCCGCAGCCATCGGAACCATGCCGGTTTGGAGACGGATCGCCGCTTCGGTGGCCTGGTCCACCTGAAGCCCGCCATCCCGCCATAACGGCCAATCGATGGCCAGGGTGCGGCCTCGGCGCTGGCCGCTGGCCACGGACTGGTTCCGCTTCCGGGCCAACGCATCCAGGAAGGCATTCGCCGCACAATAATCAGCCTGCCCCAGGTTTCCCGTCACCCCGCCGGTCGAGGAGAACAGGACAAAAAAGTCGAGATCCAAATCCCGCGTCACCCGATCCAGAATCAGCGCACCCGCAATCTTCGGCGCCAGGACCGCCTGGAAGTCGGCCTCCGTTTTATTCGCCAGCAACCGGTCCCGGGTTATCCCGGCGCCATGCAAAATCCCGTGCAGACCGCCAAAACGGGTCCGAATATCCTGGACCAGGTTTTCGACCGCGGCAGCGTCACCTACATCCAACTGACGGTATTCGATGATCGCTCCCTGGCGAGCAATCGCTTGGATGGCTTCGGCCGGCTCCGGGGCCAGCACCGAACGGCCGATCAGGATGATCCTGGGTGCCTGGCACCGTCCGGCAATCTCCCGGGCAAAAATCAAACCCAGGGCGCCGGCGCCACCGGTGAGGAGGTACACACCCCCATCCCGCCACGGGATCTTTTCGTCCTCCACCTCCACCACCGCCCAGGCCGGAAGCAAGCGCTGCCGGCCCTCATATCGGACGTGCGCATCGCCCCAAGCCGCGGCATTTTCATTCAGGATTTGGGTCCCCTCGGTGCCGGCCGCGTCCCCCCCCAACTCGATGAATTGGCAATGCACATTCGGATGTTCAAGAGCCACCGTCTTGAACAATCCCGGCAGGCAGGAAAGCTGCCAGCCCTGACCCTCCGTGCGGGCCAGCACCTGGAGGATTGCCTGCCGCCCCCGGGCGTCATCCGCCAAGCGTTGAATTCGCTGCAACAGATCCGCCAGCACAGCGATGATTTGCCGGTCCTCCGTATCGCCATTACCTTCCAGATCGATCCGGCTCACCGTCCCCTCCATGCGCCCCAGCTCGGCGAGCGGCATTTGATGCAGGATGACCTCCCGGGGGCATCCCTCAAGCTGGGCGGCCTGGGCGGGAGCAGCTGCCGGGCGCCACTCGGGCCGCCACAGCCCCACCCCGGACACCGCCTCGCCACCCGGCATCGTCCGGGAGGAATAGCCCTGGATCCGGACGCAAATCCGCCCCTGCTCGTCGCCGAGGTCAATGTCCAATTTCGACACGGATTGCGTCAAAGAACCACCGGGTGAGGAGCGAACACAAGCCCACATCCGGTCTGCTTGGGCGCTGAAAATCTCCATTGCTTCGATGGCGAAAGGAACCCTCAAAGGTGGGGACGCTCGATGGTGGTCGGCGGAACCATTGTCCCCGGCGGCGGCCAGGGCGAATCCAATCGCCGCCTGCCAGGCGCCATCCAGGATTCCTGGATGCAGGATGAATGGCCGCTCCACCGTTTCGTTCGGCTCTGGCCGGATTATTTGGGCGAGCACGTGACCACTGCCACAGCGCAGGACATCCACCGCCTGGAACATTGGGCCATATTGAACCCCCATCCCCGCAAAAGCCGCATAGCATTGGGTGCGGTTGAATTCTTTCCCGCCCGTCAGCGTTCTCAATTCCCGAAGGTCCATGCCCGGTCCAGGCTTGGCCACGCCAGCCATGACCACCCCGCGGGCGTGGACCACTGGCTCGCGCTGCCCCGGGTTGCACGATCGGATTTCAAAGGCAAAGGATTCCTCCGGGCAAGGCTCCAGGAAAACCTGCACTTCGCAGCCGGCCTCCCCAACCATCACCGGCGCCAGCCAGGCAACCTGCCTGAAAACAATGCGGCGCCCCCGGATGGAATCCACCTTGTCCAAGGCCGCACAAACCATCTCCAGGCAGCAGGAACCCGAAAGCACTTTCTCCCCCTTCAGCAGGTGGTCCCGCAAAAAGGATTCCCGCCCGGAAAAGGCCGTCACAAAATGGCGGCGGTTTCCATCGGGAGCATAACCTTGCAGGAGCGGGTGCGGCCAAATCACTTCCTTGGGGCCGGTGCCAGGTTCCGTGGGGGACGCTGCCCAATACCGTTCTCTTGCGAAGGGATAGCCGGGCAGGGAAACCATCGCCGGCCGGTGGCCCGACGGGTAGAGGCGGTGCCAATCAACATCCCGTCCCGCGGCCCATAAAGCCGCCACCTGTTCATACTGCTCCAGGCCCAGCGGTTCCCCATCGGGCTGGAAAACTTCCCTGCCCGCCGCCCCCTTGGGCTGGGCGGGCTTCTCACCCCGCACGCGGCCGCGGTTGATATTTCCGCCACCCGGGGAGCCCTTCGCAATCGCCTGCAATTGAACCTCCAGCTCCTGCCAGGACGCGGCCACAAAAGCGGCGCGCTCCTCAAAGGCATCGCGCCCCAGTTGCAGCGTGCCAGCCAGATCCGCGAGATTCGGTTGGGGCAGATTTCCTGTTTCATCCCGGAGGGCCGCCAGCAACCGGTCGGCCACCAGGCGCAGCGCATCCGGGGTTTTGGCGGATAACGGAATAATCACTTTGCCGGGCCTTAAAGGCGAGGCCGGGCGTTTAAGATATTCCTCAATGACCAGGTGGGCGTTGGTTCCACTGAAGCCGAAGGAGCTGATCGCCGCCCGCCGGGGCTGACCACCCACGCGGTCCCATGGCTTGCACTCCGTATTGACATAAAACGGAGAGCCGTCCAGGTCGAAGTGCGGATTGGGTTTCTTGAAATGCAGGGTTGGCACCAGCGTCTGGTGTTTCAAACAAAGCAAAACCTTGTGGAGGCTGGCGATCCCGGCGGCCGCGGAAGCATGGCCGATATTGCTCTTCACCGAACCGATCGCACAGAACTGCCGGCGCTCCGTTGCCTGCCGGTAAACCGTGGCCAGCGCCTCCAGTTCGATCGGATCCCCCAACCGGGTTCCGGTCCCATGCATTTCGACATAGCCGATGCTTTGGGGATCGATATCCAGGCGCTGATACAGATGGCGCACCAAATCGATCTGGCTCGTCATGCTCGGCGCGGTGATGCCGTTGGTCCGGCCATCCTGGTTGATCGCCGAGCCCAGGATCACCCCGTGGATGATGTCCCCATCCGCCTCGGCCTCCTCGAGGCGTTTCAAAACCATCCCCCCCACTCCCTCCCCGGGAATGAATCCGTCCGCACTGGCGTCAAACGGCTTGCAGCGCCCGTCAGCGGCCAGCATGCCGGCCGCGCACATGCCCAGATACGCCTCCGGCCGCAAATAGAGGCTGACCCCTCCAACCACCGCCATATCGATCTCCCGATTCAACAAGGCCTGGCAGGCCAGGTGCGCTGCCACCAAGGAGGATGAACACGCCGTGTCCACCGGGATGGCGGGCCCCTTTAGGTTGAGAAAATAGGCCAGGCGGGCGGCCGCCATGGCAAAACTGTTCCCGGCCAGGGAGCGTCCCTCCGGCCGTTCCGTGAGCATCGTCCCGTATTCATTGCTCATGATCCCGAGGTAAACGCCACAGGCCTGGTTGCCCACATTCCTCAGCCCATAACCCGCATTCTCCATGGCCCGGTATCCCTCCTCCAGGAACAGCCGGTGTTGCGGATCCATCCCCTCCGCCTCGTCGGGGGAAATCATGAAGAACAGCGGATCAAAACAATCCACGCCCTCCAACATGCCCAGGGATTTGCAGTAGATGGTTCCCGGCTGGCTGGGATCCGGATGGTAATAACGGGAAACATCCCAGCGGGAAGGAGGGATTTCGCGGACCGAATGACGTCCCGCCGCCAGGTTCTTCCAGTATTGGTTCAAATCCTCTGCCTGGGGATACCGCCCGGAAATGCCGATGATGGCAATCCGGCCAGGCGTGGCTGGTGTGGGACGCGGCCGGGTATCCGTTGCCACGCGGAGTTCCACCCCGGGGGGGGCGATTGGCCTGGGTGATTCAGGCCTTGACTCCGGTGGAACCAACGGCTTCACCTCCGGGCGCAACCAGGCGGCGAAAGCTTCCAGATTGGGATGGTCGTAGATCGCGGAAACCGCCAGCCGCAGCCCATACTGCTGGTTGAGCGCCTTGATCCATTCCACACCCAGGATCGAATCCAAGCCAAGGTCCACAAAGGATTTGCTCACGGTGACATCGGCCGGCGCCATCATCAAGATGGCCGCGAGGCTGCCGGTCAAGTCCGCCAATAATCCGGGTTGTTCGGCAGGCGCTGGCGGAGCCAGTGGCTGGGTGGGCGCGGCCGCACCCGGCGTCAACGCCCGCGGAACCTCCGCCGCCGGACGGCCCCGCCATTGGTCACGGAATTGGTCACGGATAAACGCCGTCCATTGGCGAAGGTTGGGATGGTCGTACAGCTTGGTCACGGATAAACGCAATCCGTAGGCTTTATTAAGCGTCTGAATCCACTCCACACCGACGATGGAGTCCAAGCCCAGTTCGACGAACGACTTCTCGGGGTCGAGGGCGCCGGGCTTCATCAATAGGGCTTCCGCCAGGCTGGCCGCCAGCTGCTGCTCCAAATCCTCATCCGGGGCCGCTGCCGGCGCCGGGGCCGCCATTTCAATCGGTCTTTCCGCGACGGCGGAACGGGCGGCGGACAACGGCGTCAACGTGATCCGCGGCGCCTTGCTGCCCGCGGGGTGATCCGCCAAGGGTGGGACGGCTGCGGGGGTCAGTTCGATCGCCGGCCCGGGTATTCCATTGGGAAGGGCACTGGCTTCGGCATGCCAGTATCGCTCGCGGGCAAAAGGATAGGTTGGCAGGCTGAGGCGAGCCCTTTGGCCCGCGGCGTGCAGCCCGCGCCAATCCACTCCCAAACCCTTCACCCACAGCTCCAGCAGCCGGTCGATTTTCCGCCGCGAAATCCACTTGGCCACCGCTTCCCCGAGCTCTTCATCGGCGCCGAAAAGCGACAGAGTTTCGCGGGCCGCCTGGGGATCGCCACCATATACACCTTCGATTCCCGTTTCCCCTCGCTGCCACCCGGCGAGCTTCTCCCGGAGTTCCGGCACCGACCGGACCGCCAATCCCAGCCGTTGCTCCTTCGCTTCGCGCCCAACCTGCAGAGTATAGGCCAGGTCCCCCAGGCAAACGCCCGGATGCTCATCCAGGAACTTCAACAGCCGCCCCACCACCTCCGCCAGGCTTTCAGCGGTTCGGGCGGATAATACAATGGCGGCAGATTCCAACCCTACAGTTTCATTGGACGATGGCCGGGCCGGCGGCAGGAATTCCTCCACCACCAAGTGGGCGTTGGCACCGCCCGCTCCGAAGGACGAGAGGCCCGCCCGGCGCGGGCAGGTGGTTTCCACTCCCTGGACCAGGAGCACGGGGCGCTGCCAATCCTGGAGCTTCTGCTGAACGAAGAAAGGCGTGCGCGTGAAATCGATGTTGGGATTGGTGGACTCGGCGTGCAGCGAAGGCGCCAGCTGCCCGTGCTTCAGCTGCAACAGGATCTTGGCCAGGCCGGCGATTCCCGCCGCGCTCTCGCAATGGCCAATATTGGACTTGATCGAGCCCACGGCGCAGAATTGGAGATCCGGCGTGGCCTGCTTGGATACTTCCTGGAACGCGCGGGTAAGACCGGTGATTTCAATGGGATCACCCAACACCGTGCCGGTACCATGGGCCTCAATATAGGATATGGTTCGGGGAGGAATGCCCCCCCGGTCGAGGGCGTCGGCAACCAGGCGGGCCTGGGCGACCGGATTCGGCACCGTGTATCCGTTGGTTTTGCCACCGGCATTCACCGCACTGGCCTTGATCACCCCGTAAATGTGATCCCCATCCGCGATCGCCTGGCTTAATTTCTTGAGGAGCACGGCCCCCACGCCCTCCCCATCTACCATGCCATCCGCACCGTTCCCAAACGGCTTGCATTCCGGGCCCGGCGACAGCATCCGGGCCTCGCTCAAACGCAGGTAGTGGAGCGGGCTCAAGTTGAGATTCACGCCGCCTGCAAGGGCGCATTCACTCGTCCCCGAAGCAAGGCTTTCGATGGCCAGGTGGATGGCGGTCAGCGAGGCTGAACAGGCGGTATCGACCGCCAGGCTGGGGCCCTGCAAATCCAGCTGGTAGGAGACCCGGTTGGCCACCGAAGCGTAGTTGGGCAGTGGATGATAGGTGCTGTTCATCACCCCCACAAACACCCCCACCCGCCGCGACTGGCTCAGCGTCCCCGGCGTGTAGCCCGCGTCCTCGATGCAGGCATAAGCCGTCTCCAGGAAAATCCGCTCCTGCGGATCCATGCGGTGGGCTTCCCGGGGGGAAATCTGGAAGCACAAGGGGTCGAAGCAGTCGGCGTCCGCCACAAAACCGCCCCACTTGGAATAGTAGCTGCCACGGCGGCCCGCCTCCTCGTGGTAATGGAGCGTCCAATCCCAGCGCTCTTTGGGGATCTCGGTAATGCAGTTCCGGCCCGCTTTCAAATTGCTCCAGAATTCATCGGCGTCGCGCGCCTGCGGAAAACGAACGCTCAGACCCACGATGGCTATCTCCGCACTGGCGGGCGGCGGCGGCGGAACCGGGGCGGCCGGCCGCGCTGGTTGCTCCCTGGCGGGAGGGGCCGGCGAAACCGACGGCGGAAGCGCCACGGGACCCGGGGTGGCTGGCTGGGCCCCGGCTTCCAGCGGCGCCGGCGGCACCGCCATTCCCACGTTCCTGATCACCGCCTCCTTTTGGTGTTTCAGCAAGTGATCCACCAGGGCGTCGATCGTCTGCACTTCAAAAAACAAAGTGCTGGTGATATTCTCAAAGTGTTTGCGCAGGGCATTCGTCAGGTGGACCACCAGGATCGAATCCATCCCGTAGGCCTCCAGCGGCCTGGCCGAATCCAGCTGGCCCGGCTTCATGCGCAGCTCCCCGGCAATCAAGCGTTTGAGATACGCGCTGGCGCGGGCTTTCAACGATTCGCCAACCGGTTCCACCGGGCCGGTTTTCGCCTCGGATATCGCGTCGGATTTCGCCTCGGGTTGCACCGGCGGCGCAACGGCGGGCCGGGCCGGCTGCTGCCGGATGATGCCATCGCTCTCCGCCACAATGAGCTGCTGCCCGAGATCATGCCGGTGCCGCGCCGGAAAAACGGCCCGGCCAAAGCCCTCCTGATCCAGCAGCCTCAACCAGGTTTCCGGGTACAGCCCGGGACAGCCGGGAATCCTCAATTCCGCATCCTGGTAAAGCCACCAGCCATCGAGCAGGCCGAAGGTCAGATGGGCAAAAAGGCTGCTCCGGCATAGTTCGTTGATCAGGAGCAACCCGCCCCGCTGCAGGGCGGCCTTCACATTCCGGAGTGTCCACCGGATGTCCGCCGTGGCGTGCAGGACATTGGTCGCCACACAAACGTCAAAGCCGCCCACAGGAACTTCCTGCTCAGCCAACGGCCGGCTGACGTCAAAAAGCCTGGTGGTGACAAACGGATAGGCGGGCGCGAAAACCTTCTCGGCGTGGAACAGGAACGCCTTGGAAATATCCGTATAGCAGTATTCCTCGATCCAGGCCTCGAACGGCTTGAGTTTGGCCAGCAACCCCGCGCTGGTCCCCCCGGTTCCGGCGCCCACCTCCAAAATCCGCAACCGGGACGCGCCGGGCTGCGCGGTCCGCGCCTTGAGATGGGCCACCAGCACATCCGCCAGTTGCTCGTTGAAGAAATCCGCCACTGGATTGCCCTGGTAAACACCCTCGACGAGGCGGGTGGAAGAGGCCGGGAACAGCACATCCGTCGCTTTGCGGCGCCCCAGTAGTATGTCCGGCAGCGCGCGCAGGCAGGCCTCCAACAAGGTCATTTGTGCCGCCACCCTTTCATCCTTGAGCCATCCGCTCCGGGCCTTTTCCCAGGCCTCCCATGGCCTCCCGGCGCTGGGGATGGATTCCCCTGCGCCACCCTTGGCTCCCGGCCGCGCGAGCCACCCCTGGGCCTTCAGGATGGCCAGGCTCTGATCCAGCCAGGCCTGATAGCCCGGGCGGACCACGGATCGGTTGATGGCTTCTCCCGCGAACACGCCCGCGGTGTCCAGGCCTGCCCAGAGCAAGCCCACCAGCGTTTGCTCCATTTCCACCGGCTCCAAATCCGTGATCCGCGGCAGCCATTGCTCCGCCTCCGACGGCGCCTTCTGCTCCAGAAAAGCCCAACCGGTCGGCGATCCGGGCCGGGATAAAATCCGCATCCATTCCGGCTCCAGCCGGGGATGGCCAACGGCCGGGGTGGCGATGATCTTGGAAATGGCCGCCTGGCCGAGCGATCCGCTCATGACTTGCTGGAGCGCCGCCAGGCCTTCCTCAGGCTCGATGGATCCCATTCCTCCCTGCGCCATGCGCTGGTGGAAGGCGGCGTCCTTGACGATGCCGAGACTGCCCCAATACCCCCAGTTGATCACCTTCACTGGATAACCCCGCTCCCGGGCCAGCGCGCCGGCAAAGGCGTCCTTGAATGTGCAGCCCGCGGCGTAATTGCTTTGTCCGGGAGCCTTGGAAAACGACTGCAGCGAGGAGAAAAAGAGCAGGAAATCGAGCGGCTCGCCACCGAACACCTGGGCGATGCGCACGCTAGCCTCCACTTTGGCCTCCAGCCCCGCCCGGAACCGGGCTTCGTCCATGTTGGCGAGGCTCTTGTCGAGCAACACAATGGCGGAATGGACGACGCCATGGATCACGCCATGCCGCTCCTTGATGCGGGAATAAGCCGCCTGGAGGGGAGCCAGTTCCGCCGCGTTGGCACACAGGTATTCGGGCCGCAGATCCGCGCGCGCCAAACGATCCAACCGCTCCTGAATGGCCGCATCGAGGCTGCGCCGGCCAATCCAATACACCTTGGCCCGGTAGTTCTCGATCATGAACCGGGTCCAGGCCTCCCCAATCCCTCCCGCCCCGCCAATCACAACATAGACCCCCTCCTGGCGATATAGCGGCGCCTCGGAGGCAAGGCTGTCCACCGCGATCAACGAACGTTCAAACCATTCGCCATGGCGATAAAACCAGGCGTCCCCCGCCGGGGAGAAAGGCATTTCCAGCATCGATCGCCAGGGCAAATCCCCAGCCCCCGGCAGATCCAGCAGCCGAATCTTCCAATGGGGGTATTCCTTCGCCAGCGAACCCACGAACCCATGCACGCTCGCATGCAGGGGATAGGCGGTGTCGCCCGGCCAAACCGCGTGCGTTTGCCGGGTAACGAACGTCCAAGCCAGATCCCGATCGCCGAATCCCCGGCTCAATAATGCTTTGACGATGCCGAACACTTGGTAAACACCATCCGCCTGGTTGGACACCTGCCTTTCGTCGGTCAGGGACTCCACCGTTTCCCAAGGGGCGATCCAGAGCACATGATCCACCCGCTCCACCGCTCCCAGTTGGGTCCGGAGTTGGTCCGGCTCCACCGCCAGGAACGTCGTTTCCGGATACAGGTCTTGGAGGCTTTGCCGGTCCTGGCCAGTTCCGCCGATGACCACCAGGTGGGCGCCCGGCTTTGGTTCCCTCGGACCCCGCCGCGCAGCGGATGGCACCACGTTCCACACCGGGCTCTGGATCAGCAGCTGGGCCTCCGGGGCGGGCGTTTCGGCGGCCGCGGCCAGTCCTTCATCGAGCATCCGCGTGGAGAAGCACTGCATCCGCACACACACCCGCCCCTGGCCGTCACAGAGATCAATGTCGAATTTGGCAACCGGGTCCCCAGGGGCGCTGCCAGCTGAAGGCCGAATCCAGGCCCACATCGAGGAGGGACATGGGGCGAGTATTTCGAGCCGCTCCAAGGCGAACGGAAGGGATGGTTTAGCCGTCGGGGAACCCTCTCCGGCCCGGCCCATCATGAATCCAATAAACCCTTGCAACGCCGCATCGAGCAGGGCGGGATGCAGCGTGTATTGGTCTTTGGTATCGGCCACCGCGGCTGGCAGGCCGATCCTCGCCAGCAATTGGCCATCGCCCACATAAAGCTCCTCCAACCCCCGATGGCCGTTGCCATACTCAATTCCCAGCTGCTGAAAAGTTTCGTAACACTGGTCGGGGGTATAACCACCTTGGCGGATGGCCTCCCGCAGTCCGGAGAGATCGATCACCGCGGATTCCGCGACGGCTTCCCAGGCAACCGTCCCCTGGGAACACACGGTTTTCCCCTCGGTCGCGTCGTGCGTGCCGATTTCAAAGCCAATGGCCCCGGCCTCATTTCGCGTCAATTCTATTTGAACCTCCAGCCCGGGGTTCTTGATGCACAGCGGCCGCAGCCAGGTGACCTGGCGCAGGACCGTGGGCTTGGGCCATCCAGCGGCCTTGGTTGGGGATTCTGATTCCAGGGCCAGCGCCTCTTCCACAGCGGCGCGGGCCATTTCCAAGTGGGCCACTCCCGGCAATACTTTGAGGCCCCGCACCCGATGGTCATTGAAGAAAAACTCGGCGCCGGTGAACCGCGAGGTAAACCGCTGGCGCAAGAAGCTCGAGCGGTTCTCGTGCACCAACGGGTGCCGCCAGGCTGCACCGGCCACCGCCTCCGCCATCCTCGTGGTGGCCGCTGGTATCCAATAGGAGTCCCGCACAAAGGGATACGTCGGCAGGTGGATCCGGCGCCGCCCTCCGCCGCCGGGGAGTTGTTTCCAGTCGATTTCAAAGCCTTGCGCCCAAAGCTCCCCGAGCTTCTCCAGTTTGCCGGCACTGCTCCACTTGCCCACCAACTCCCGCGCCTCCTCATCCGCGGCCAGCCACCGGATGGCTGAAGCTTCCTCATCCACGTGCCCCCTCCAACCATCGGCGCCCACCGGCGCGCCACTGACGAAGAGGCGGAGCTTTTCCGCCAGATCGGAGTGGTCCTTGACGAGCCACGCCACCCGCTCGGGCATGGCATCACGGCCAACTTGCAGCGTGTAGGCCAGCTCGGCCAGCGCGGTATCCGGATGGCTTTCGAGAAAAGCGCCCAGGTTCCCGGCCAGCGCGTGGAGCCGTTCCCCGCTTTTGGCTGATAAAACAACCAGCTGCGGCCCCCCTGAGCCGGGCCGGGCCGGGCCGGTCGGGCTTTCCACAGGTTCCCGCACGACCAGGTGCACATTGGTGCCGCTGTGCCCAAAAGAGCTTAAGGCGGCCATCCTGGGGTGGCCACCGTCTGCGGCCAACTCCCGTGGGGCCTGGTTCACCAGGAAGGCGGAGCCTTCGATTTGGCACAGGGGATTGATCGCTTTAAAATGCAGCAATCCCGGAATCACTCGTTGCTGGAGTGTCAGGAGCACCTTGATCAATCCGATCACCCCGGAGGCAGCCGAGGTGTGGCCGATATGCGCCTTGGCGCTCCCCAACGCGCAGAAGTGCCTCTTCGCCGTGAATTGCCGGAACGCCCGGATCAACGCGTTGACCTCCACCGGGTCCCCGAGCCGCGTGGCGGTGCCATGCGTTTCGACATAACCAATCTGTTCGGGATCAATCCCAAACCGCCGGTAAACATCGGCGATCAGCGCCTCCTGGGCGATCCCGTTGGGCGCCGAAATGCCATTGCTGGCGCCATCCTGGTTCATGCCGGAAGCCTGGATCACCCCGTGGATGGCGTCCCCCGCGGCCAGTGCATCCGCCAACCGTTTGAGCACCACCACGCCCACGCCCTCGGACAATACCGTGCCATTGGCTGACCCATCCAGGCTGTGGCACTGGCCGGTCGGGGAAAGCATGCCGGCATCCGAGAGGACATTCAGTCCGCTGGGCCCGACGGTGGCGCAGACGCCCCCCGCCAGGGCCATGTCCGTTTCAAATCTCCGCAGGCTTTCACAGGCCAGGTGAATGGCCGCCGCCGAAGAGGAGCACCCCGTGTTCACCGCCAGGGCGGGGCCCCGCAAGTTGAGATGATAGGAAAGCCGCGAGGCCACAATGGCATCCGAAGAACCGGTGAAGGATTCGTGAAAATATCCCGCCGGCTCGGCCCCGATAAAAACGCCGACGCGCTGCTGCTGCAGGCCGCGGGGATTGTAGCCGGCATCCTCCAGGCTTTTCCACCCTTCCTGCAAAACCAAACGCTGGTGCGGGCTCATCGACTCCGCCTCGCGCGGGGAAATCCTGAAAAACAAGGGATCAAAATGATCGCGCCCTTCCAGAATGCCGCCCCACCGATAGCCTTCCCCCCCGCCCTGCAAGCGGAATAATTCCTCCTTCAGATAGCGATCTGGCAGCACGCTGATGCCATCGACACCCGCCATCAGGTTTTCCCAGAAACGCGCCACGTTTTCCGCTCCGGGAAACTGCCCGGACATGCCGATCACCGCGATCGGCGAATCCCCCCGGCCAGGGGCCACCCAAGTCCCGGCCGCCGGGTCAGGCTCGGCCACCGCCGGTGAGGAATCCAGTGGGGCATCCGGCTTGCTTTCCGGCCCGGGCGGTTTTTCCTGCGGGAGATCCGGCCCGGCGGTCTCGCCACGGCTATTGAAAACATCGGCAACCGCCGGAAACGCCTGGAGGACATGTCCGGCCAGTTGATCCACGCTGGAGTAATCAAAAATAATGGCGGTGCCCAGGTCGGTGTGCAAACGGGCGTTCACCAAATCGATAAAATCCACGCCCAGAATGGAGTCGATACCGTAGTCCGAAAACGAGCAATCCCGATCAATTTTGGCGGCCGGAATATTCAATGATTCGGCGAGCGACTGTCCGATGACATCCGCCACCGCCCGGCGCACCTCGGTTTTCCGCACCCGCGGGCTGGTCGGGGAGGCAGGGGCCATTACGCCGGGGCCAGCCGCAGCGCCTGGCCCGGGGAGTGGCGCCACCGGTAAATGAAAGATCCCATCGCTTTCCGCAATCACCACCTGCTGGCCCAATTTGCGGGTTGCCGCCACCGGAAACACGACCGTTGCAAAGCCCTCCTGGTGCAATACCGATTGCCACCGGCCGGACGCCAAAAGCGGCGTGCCAGGAATCCTGATTTCACGATCTTGAAAACGCCACCAACCATCCAGCAAGCCAAACGTCAAGGTTCCTAAAAGCGTTTTTTCAACGACCTCATTCAGGATCAGCAAACCGTGGCGCTTGAGCACCGCTTTCAGGTGTTGCAGCGTCTCCCGGATGTTGCGCGTGGCATGCAGCACGTTCGTGGCGAGGACCACGTCGAAGCGTCCCACCCAATCCCGCACCGGTTCCGTTTCAAGATTCCAAATGGAGAAGGTCAGGAAAGGGTGATGCGCGGCAAACTGTTTTTGCCCATGGGCCAGGAACGCTTGGGAAACGTCGCTGTAGGCGTATTCGGCAATATTTCCCCCGCAGTTCGCCAACCTCGCCAAAACGGCGCCGGTGGTTCCTCCCGTTCCAGCGCCCACCTCCAGGATCCGGATCGCCGCCCCCGGGTCCGCTTGGAGGCGATGCTGCACATAACGCGCCAGGGAATCGGCCACGATCCCATTCAGGCAATCAGCCAGGGCGTTGCCTCGATGAATATGTTCAACCGGCAGCAGGGAGGCCTTCGGGAAAAGGATGTTGGTTGCCTGGACCTCACCTTTGAGGACTGCCGGCAGGTTCCGCAGGCAGTTTTCAACCAACTCCACCGCCCACCGGAGATTGGGATTCCCCAGGAAAGCCGGTTTTTCACGATCCCACAGTTCCCAAACATCGTTGGGGTTTGGCATGGAAATTGGCTGGCCGCCGGCACGCTCCACCCAGCCCCGGCACTCCTCCCACCAAGGCCGGTAATGTTCCACCAGCAAACCGGCGGACTGCATTTCGTGCGCGCTTTTTAAAGCCCCGTCGTGGCCATAGGCGTCCATGCGCCGCAGTTGCGCGGCGAGCAGGCGGATCATCCACGGCTCGAAAGTGGGGAGCGGATTTTCCTCAACCAGGTTCTGCACCTCGGCCAGGCGCTCCGGGCTATCCGGGAATAATCCGGGAACGAGGCTGCCCGCCGTCGCCTCCTGGGCCGAAAAGAGATCCGCCTTGGGGCAGCCCATCAAGGTTTGGACGCGCTCCGCCGTGCCCATGCAAACCATCTGGCGGGCGGCGCAGTTCCGGAGCAGATGGGTGAACCGTTCAAAGAAGCCGAAACCTGCCAGGTCCGAAATCAATCCAAAACGCTCGGCCAGCCGCGCTTCCAGCTCCGTCCCGGCAACGGACCGTTCCCAGTATCCCCAGTTGATGACCCCCACCGGGAAAGGCGCCTCCGGCCCCAAACACCCCGCCATCGTATCCGCAAAAGTGATGCCCGCGGCGTAACCGCAACTTTCCCGGGCCGGCAGAAACGGAAAAGCCTGGATGGAGGAAAAAAAGCACAGGAAATCCAGATCCTCCGCCCTCAGGCATTGGTAAAAATTAAAACCTCCCAGCGCCTTGAGGCCCAAGATTTGCGCGAAGGTTTCCTCCGTAGTATGCTCCAGGTCGTTCTTCGGATCGAAAATCAATCCGGCAAAGACGGCGCCCTGGATCTTTCCATAGCGTTGCTTGATCTGGGCCACCGCCCGCGCCAGCGACTCGGGCTGGAGGGCATCAGCTTCATAGTAATCCGGCCCCTGCCCCCCCTGCGTGCAGGCGCGCAACTGCGCCTGGAGGCCCGCATCCTCCCGGGATCTGCGTCCCAGCCAGGCCACCCGCGCACCGTGATGCTGCATCAGGCCACGGGTGATGACCCCGCCCACCACCCCGCTCCCGCCCAGAATGACATAAACCCCTCCCGGCCGGAGGCCCGAGCCGGTTCGCCAGCCCTCCCAATGCCACCGGTGGAAGGTCCGCTCAAAGCGCAGGCCATCGCACAACTTGACCACCTCACCCCGGCCGGAAGCGCCTTCTGCATGAATCTGCTCGAGCAACGCGGCGTGCCGATCCGCACCGGCCAGATCCTCCCTGGACAAATCGATATTGCGAACCCGGAACCGATGGTCCCCCTGGGCGAGGGAATAGGCCAGCCCCGTGACTCCGCCACCGGTGGGCACGACCTCCTCGAGGCCCACCCGATAGTGGCCGGCCGTCAAAATAAAAACGTCCATGACGGCGGTTCTGGACGCTTGCTGCTTCAAGGCCTTCAAGAGGCGCAGGAGCGCCAGCTCGTGTTTTTCCAGGTCTTCGGCGAGGTGCTGGCATTGATTCCCCTTCGGGAGCGGATTGGGAATCGACAAAAAGTAGAAGCAATCGGGTTGCGGCATCTTGGCCAGGGCCGCCGTGAGTTCGGCTGGATCCTTTGATAGATCGCACGCGACCAGGGAAACCGGCGGCGATAGCTGGCGGTAATGGCTGTTAATACTCTCCTCGAAACCGCAAAACGAGGGATGATAGGCCAGCAGCACGTTGCGGGGAGCCAGGCGGTTTTCCGGCTGCGCGGCGCGCGGCTCCCAGCCGGGCACGAAGGAAACCCCATCCCAGCCCTCGCCCGCGGGCGATCCCAAAGCCTGGCCAGGAACGGCCGCCCCACTCCCGGCCAAGGCCCGAGGAGGGCCACTCTGGCGGCCGGTTTCCAGCGCCACCTCCCTGGCAGGCAACGTGGGATTCACCAAGCCCGGCATCGGCGGTGTGGGATACCGGTCGTTGGCGAAGGGGTATGGGGGCAAATGCCGGCGCTGCGGGATTGGCCCCGGATAAAGCCGCCGCCAATCCACGGGGAATCCCTTCACCCAAACATCGAGTAACTTGCTGTATTTGCGCTTGGCGAACCAGGCCACGATCGCCTGGCCGGCATCTTCATCCTGCAGAAAGGCAGCCAGCGCTTCCCGGTGGGTTTTGGCCGAACCCCGCAGGAGGCCTTCCACTCGCGGCTCGCCCGCGAGAAAGGCGTTCAGCTTCGCCCGCAATTCCTCCCCAGATTTCACCACCAAACCGAGGCGCTCATTCATCGCCTCCCGCCCCACCTGCAGGGTGTAACAAACTTCAGCCAATTCCGCGTCCTGGCAGCCCCGGGAAAAATCCAGGAATTGGCGGACGGTTTCCGCCAGCCGCTCCGGATTCCTGGCGGATAAGACCACCAGGCCCGGCCCGCCGGACTGGAGGCTTGGCCGGCCTTCGGCGATATGTTCCTGGACGACGAGGTGCACATTCGTGCCACTGTGCCCAAAGGCATTCATCGCGGCCATCAAAGGCTGGCCATCGGTGCCCTTCCATTCCATCGGTTCCCGGTTGATATGGAACGCGGAATTTTCGAAGCTGATGAGCGGATTAAGCGATTGGAAATGCAGCAAGCCGGGAATCCGGCGGGCGCGCATCGAAAGCAGAATCCGGATGAGGCCGATCACTCCCGCCGCTGCGGAGGCATGGCCGAGGTGGGCTTTGGTGCTGCCGATCACGCAAAAATGCCGCTTCGGCGTGAAGGCCCCAAAGGCCCGGATCAGAGCGTTCGCCTCCACCGGATCCCCCAGGCGGGTCCCGGTGCCATGCGCCTCGAAGTAGCCGATCTGTTCCGGGTTAATTTTAAACCGGCGGTAAACATCGATGATCAGCGCCTCCTGGGAAGCCCCATTGGGAGCGGTGATCCCATTGCTGGCTCCATCCTGGTTCAGGCCGGAGCCGGCGATGATGCCATGGATGGGATCGCCATCGGCCAGCGCCTCGTCCAACCGCTTCAGCACCACCACCCCAAGCCCCTCCGAGAGGACCGTGCCGTCGGCTGCCGCGTCGAAGGTGCGGCATTGGCCGCGGGGCGAAAGCATGCCGATTTCCGCCAAAACGCTCAGTCCCGCCTGGTGCATGCCGGCATAAACCCCACCGGCCAGGGCCAGGTCGGACTCGCGATGGCGCAGGCTTTCACAGGCCAGGTGAATGGCGGTCGCGGAGGAGGAACACCCGGTATTGACCACCAAGGCCGGGCCTTTCAGGTTCAGGAAATAGGAAAGCCGGGACGCAATGAGCGCCTCGGACGCCCCGGTGAAGGAGGGCATGACATACCCGGCCGGCTCGGCGCCGACATAGATCCCCACCCGCAATCCCTCCAAATCTTTCGGATTGAGCCCGGCGTCCTCGATCGCTTTCCAGGACTCCTGCAAAACCAATCGCTGATGCGGGTGCATCGCTTCGGCTTCCCGCGGGGAGATATTGAAGAATAGGGAATCAAAGCAATCCCGGTCGGCGAGGACTCCGCCCCACGGGTACAGCGGTTTGCCGCCGGCATCCCCGTTCAGATAGGCCGCCGGCAGTCGCCCCACCCCGTCCTGGCCAGCCATGAGGTTTTCCCACAACTGGCTGGCGTTTCGAGCGCCAGGAAATTGGCCGGCCAGGCCAATGACCGCAATAAGTGGGAGGCCAGGTTCAGGCTTGGGAACCAAGGCCGGTGCCGGATGGGCTGGGGATTCCGCGGCAATGGCGGCGGCCGGCGGCGGTTGATCGATCGCGACCGCCAGTTCCTTCTGGCAGGTTTTAAGGATATGGCTGGTGAGCCGGTTGACGCTAGTGTGGTCAAAAATAACGGCGGCATTCAGGGCCAGGCCCAATTCCGCGTTGACCGCCCCTATAAAGCCCACGCCCAGAATGGAGTCCAATCCATAGTCGGAAAACGGAAGCGCCGGATCGATCTGGTCGGGGGTGGTTCTCAGCGTGCCGGCCATATTGGCCAGGACCACTTCCGCCACCCGGTGGGAAAAATCCCCGCCCGGCACCTTTTCCAATTTGCTGGCCGGGGCTTTCATCATTTCAACCGGCGGCGGCGGCCGCATAGCAACCGGCGCCGGGGGAACCCGGGATTCAATCAATCCATCACTCTCCGCCAGCAGAACCTGCTGGCCGCTCCATCCCGGGGCTTCCAGCGGCACGGCTACGTTCTGGAACCCCTCCAGTTCGAGCACCCGCCGCCAGCGGTGAAGATCGAGCAACGGAGCGCCAGGAATACGCCACGCCTCATCCTCGAAAAGCCACCAGCCATCCAGGAGGCCGAAGGTCAGGCAGCCGAGCAACGTCTTTTGGGTGGCCTCATTGAGCACCAGCAGCCCCTGCCGTTTCAGGAGCGATTTTGCATGGCGCAGGGTGCGGCGGATGTTGGCGGTGGCGTGCAGCACATTGCTGGCCACCACGACATCGTAACTCCCGCTCTCGAAATCCTGTTCGGCGGGGGGCCGCTCAATATTGCATATCGCGGTCTTCAGAAAACTGAATTCCGGCCGAAAACTATCCTCGGCATGCAGCAGGAAAGCCTTCGATAGGTCGGTGTAATCATAGCATTCGATATGGGCCTGCCAGGATGCCAGCCGGGGCAGAACCGCCGCGGTGGTCGCCCCGGTGCCCGCCCCGATCTCGATCATCCTCAGCTTCGCCTTGGGATCCAAACGCACCCGCTCCTTAAGGTAATCCGCCACCGCCTCCGCCACCGCCGCATTGCAGAGGTCGGCGATGGCATTCCCCTGGTAAACATCCCCCACCGATTGCATCGAGGATTGGGGAAAGAGAATGCTGGTGGCCGCCAACTCGCCCCGCAATATCTCCGGCAGCCGCCGCAGGCAGGCGTCAACGAGGAGCACGCCCGGCTTTAGGTCGGCGTTGGATTCCCAGGCTGCCATCTGGCGCTCCCACCGCTGCCAAAGATCCCTGGCATCGATTTGCCCGGCCTGGTCCAAGGCCTGCTCGCCGCCGCGCTGTTTCAAGAAACCCCGTTCGGCCAGAGCGGGAAGGCAGCAAGTCTCCCACCAACGATGATACTTGTCGCTGATGCGGGCCGCTTGGCGCCAGCCCACCGCCGTATTCGCCCGCCCCTCCGGCGAGAAGGTTCCCATCTGCCGGACCTGGACCAACAAGAGTTTCGCCAGCCATTCTTCGAGTTCCATCCAGGCCACCTGATTCGCCTGGAGGCTTGGCTGAATCGCCACCGAAGAATTTTTCTGAGAGCGGGCGGAAATGACGCTATGGGCAGTTCCGGTGGCAACCTTCATGGCCTGGGTATCGACGCCAGCCATGAGCTGGCGAATCGCATCCATCGCCCGCATGCAAATCATCGGGCGCACCCATCCCTGGCGCAACAGCGCGGTATATTGCTCAAAGAACTGGCAGGCCTCACCCTCCTCCAGAGCGCCAAAACGCCCCTGCAGGCTGGCTTGCAGCGGCGAGCCTTCGACCGAGGCCTTCCAAAATCCCCAATGAATGCGGCCGACGGGAAAGCCGGCCTGGCGGGAAAACGCTTCCGCTTCCGAATCCCCGCCGGTGATCGCCGCGGCGTAGCTCGCGCTATCCCGGGCGGACAGCCAGGAAAAGGCCTGGATGGAGGAAAAGAGGCAAAAAAAGTCCAGCGGCTCCTGCTGGAACGCCTCGAGCACATTCCGCACCCCAACCGTCTTGATGGCCACCCGGTGACAAAAATCGGCCTCTGGTACCTGCGCCACTGAATCGTCGCTGCCGAAGGCCCCCACGCCTGCGAAAACCACCCCGTGAACCGCCTTCCACCGCTGTTTGACGACTTCCAGCACACGCTTTATGGCGTCTGGCTCGGTGGCATCAGCCTGGATGTAGAAGGGTCGGCAGCCGTTAACGTCCTGCGCCGCCAGCCCCGCCTCGATTTCCGCGGATGCCGCCGCCCGACGGCCGATCCAAACGACAGTGGCCTGATAATTCCGGATGAGGTGCCGCGTCACCACGCCGCCCACGGTGCCCCCTCCCCCAATGATCACATAAACTCCGTCGGGCCTCAGGCCCGACTCCCGCTGTCCCCAATCCCACCTGGCAAAGGATGGTTCAAACCGGACTCCTCCGGACAATCTGACCGGGCAGGCCCGATCCGAGGGCGGTTCCGCTGCTATTTGGGCCGCCAGGGACTCCCTGCGCTCCGGGCCATCCAAATCACCCGTGGACACCTGAATGTTCCTCACCCGGAAGCGATGATTGCCCTGGGCAATGGCGCAAGCCAGGCCCGGCACCCCACCCCCGCGAAGATCGCCGGGATCCTCCGTCCAAAGCGCCTGGGCGGAAACCACGTAAAGCGGGAGTTCCTCATGCTGGCCAAATATCCGTGCCAGGCGCAGCAACTGTAGTTCCTGCTCACAGGCCTTGGCGGTCCGCAGTTCCTCCGCGCCTATGGCCCGCAGATCCCTGGCGGCCAAAAAAAAGACGCGATCGATCGCACGCACATCCCCCAACCGGCTCCACCCGCCATCGGGATCATCGAGCTTCAAATCGCTGCCGATCCCCAACCGGGTCAATCGGGCCGATGGCTGGTGCTGGCCATAATATCGGGCGAGCGCCTCCGCCAAGCCGGCCATGCCGGGAGCGTGAACAATCAGGATATGATGCGCTTCGGCATCCCTGGCCGGCCTGGCCACAGCCGCCGGTTTTTCCATCCACAGCGGAAGGTAGCTCAGCCCATCCCACGCCCCGGCCACCGCCACCGTGGGTGCCGCCGGAGCGGAGGCCGGGACTGCCTGGGGCTGTTCGCGGACCACCCGGCTCAAGGGATGCCGCTCCCGGGCGAATGGATAACCTGGCAGGCGGATGCGGCGCAGCGACTCATCCGCGTGCAGCGCTTCCCAATCGACCAACCCGCCCTGCACCCACCGTTTTAAAAGGAGCTCCATTTCCGATTCTTCCGCAGAAGCCTCGGCCCGATCGGCTTCAGCCTGCCCCGGCTCGGGTTTCGTTCCACTTTGCGCCCGCCCACGGAAAAGACCCTCGTTAGAGTCCGACGGGCCGCAAGCCTGGCGCAACCGGGCTTCGACCTCGTCCATGGACACTGCGGAAAACGCCAGCCGTTCTTCCAAGGCATCCCGGCCCACCTGAAGGGTGTAGGCAAGATTGGCCAGGTATTCCTGGCTGCGGTCGGCCGCCGCCTGGACGTGCGTCAAGAGGCGTTTCGCCAGGGCGGCCAGCCGATCCTGGTTCCGGGCGGAAAGGACCACCGCAAATGGCCGGCTCGGATTGAATTTCGTTGCGCGCAAATCTTCCAGCGGAGCCTCTTCAATTACCACATGGGCGTTTGCCCCCCCGGCGCCAAAGGAGGAAACACCCGCCAGCCGGGGGTATTCCCGCCGCTCGCCGCCGGCCGCCAGGACCGGACGCGGCCATTCCTCCAACTGGCGCTGAACCCGGAAGGGGGAGTTGGCAAAGTCAATCCGCGGATTCAGTACTTCCGTGTGGATCGTAGGCACCAGCTGGCGATGGGCCAGTTGCAGCAGGACTTTGGTGACTCCCGCAATCCCCGCCGCAGCTTCGCAATGGCCAAGGTTGCTTTTGATGGAACCGATGGCGCAAAATTGTTTGGCGCCGAGGCCACTCCCGAATGCCTTTTCCAAGCCGGCAATTTCGATGGGATCCCCCAAGGCTGTGCCCGTGCCGTGCGCCTCGATATAGCTGACCGTCCGCGGGTCTGCTTTCGCCTGGCGCAGCGCCTCGCTCACCACGCGGGCCTGGGCCGCCGGATTCGGCACGGTGTAGCCATTGGTCTTGCCGCCGTGGTTGATCGCGCTCGCTTTGATGATCCCATAAATATGGTCCCCGTCGGCGATCGCCCTGGCCTTGGCCTTTAACAACAAGGCCCCAACCCCCTCGCCCGGCACATAACCATCCGCCCCGCTTCCGAAACTCTGGCAGCGGCCCGTCTTGGAGGCGAATCCGGCGCCGGAGAGAACCTGGTATTTGTTCGGGTGAATGGACAGGTTTACCCCCCCCACCAAAACCAGGTCCGCGGTCCCCTGCCGGAGGCTTTCCCAAGCCAGGTGCAGCGCCGTCAAGGAGGAGGAACAGGCCGTATCGATGGTCAGACTGGGCCCTTCAAACCCACAAAAATAGGAGATCCGGTTGGCAATATTATAAGCGTGGGTGGAGAGGATGGGGCCCTGCCACTTTTGGTCCGAATCCGAGAATAGCTGGCCTTCCTGCCACGTCGCCCCCACGAAAACCCCCACCCGGAAACGGGGATTGGCGGTCTTCATTTTCCCGAAGTAACGGCGGGTGTAACCCGCGTCTTCCAAGGCCTCCCAGGCCACCTCCAGGAATAAACGCTCCTGGAGATCCATATAATCCGCCTCCCGCGGGGACAGGTTGAAAAAGAAGGGATCAAATTCATCGTGCCCATCCAGGAAACCACCCCATTTGCAGTAGCTTTTGCCCAGCCCTCCAGCCTGGCCCGGATCCGGATGAAAGTAATCGCGCCAATCCCATCGATCGCCTGGGATTTCGGAAACCGCATCCCGCCCTTCCTTCAGGATGGCCCACAGTTCATCTATATTCCGCGCCTGCGGGTAACGCCCCGCCAAACCAATGATGGCCACCTCCGCGGCCTCCCCGTCCTGGGTGGACTGGGCTTCCAGTTGGCGAGCTTCAAAACAGAGCCGCACTCCCGCTTCCTTCGGGATGGAGCCATCCTGAACCAGCGTAAGGATCGATCGTATGAGGCTCTTTTTCATGGTTTGCTGTGTGCGTTCATTCAAGCCGCTCCAAAACCTGCTCAGCCGACAGTCGATAGGATAGGATGTCCTCCACCACTTGGTCGATGTTAAAGGCTTTCCCGGACGATTCTTCACCGGGGCTGGCCATGGCCCGGGAATCTTCCTCGGCAAGGCTTCCGTTCCTGGGCGATGCCTGGCGCAGGCACTCCACCACCTCACCCAGGGTGCCACATTCAAAAAACAGGGTTGGCGGCACGCGGGTGAAATGCTTTTCCAATTCCGCCGTCACCCCAACCACCATCGCCGAGTCAAAGCCATACTGATCCAGCGGCCGGGCCAGATCCAACGCCTCCCGGCCCGCCGGCAACACTTTGGCAAATGCCGCTTTGACGATCCGGATCAAATGGGATTCCTCCGCGCGCGGAGGCAGGTCCACCGCTGGCCGGGGCACGGTTTTTTCGGGGATGGGATTCCCGCCCTTTCGCCGGAATGCCTCCGCCGAGATTTCATGCCTTTTCCGGTCGAACCGATAGCCCGGCAAGGGAACTCGATTGGCCTTTTGGGAATCGAAAAAACGCCCCCAGGGAATTTCCCTTCCGCTGACCCATTGCCGCCCCAGCTCGGGCCAGTTTTGCGATTCAATTAATCCGGGGACATCCAGATTGCCAGCCACGCCCTGGCCTTGAACGAGGATGCCGGGATGCGGCTCCTGGCGCAGGAAGCGCTGGCATTGGTCCTTCAACTCTTCCAGATCGGCCACCACGAAAGCCACCCGCTGGGCCTGGGCCACGCGTCCCAACCAGAGCGTGTGCATGATGTGGATCAGCCCATACGTCTCCATCCAGTGGGCATCCAGCGTTTCCAGGTGGTCGAAAAAGGCCAGCAGTTCGGCGGCTTTCCCACGCAGTTGTTCCACGTTTTGGGCCGACAGTGGAAGGAGGTAGGAAGCCAGCGGCTCGGGGCCATCGCGGCCCGGGGGAGCCTCCTCCAGAATCAAATGGCCCATGTTACCACCGCCCCCAAAAGAGGAAATGGAGGCGCGGCGCGGCACGGAAAAGCGCTGACCATCGACCAGGAACGTGGGCCTGTCCCAAGCCTCGATCACCGCCGGAAACCGGAAGGGCGTCTCCTGGATGCGGATATTCGGATTCCGCCGTTCAGGGTGCGGCAAGGGATAGATCTCCCCCGCTTTGAATTGGAGCAAGACTTTGGTCAATTGCAGCAAGGTCGATACACTTTCGCCGTGCCCGGCGTTAGCCTTGACGGTGCCGATGGGGCAGCAACCATCCCGCTGGCTCCCTTGCCGAAAGGCCTTGGCCAGCCCCTCCAACTCAATGGCATCGCCCAGCGGCGAACCGTTGGCGGCGACTTCCACGTAGCTGATGGTGGCGGGGGAAATACCCGCTCGCTCGAAGCTCCGCTGGAGGAAATCCGCCTGCCGTTTGGGGCTGAAAGCCGCGAACCACGAAGTTTTACCTTCCTGCCCCAGGGCGCTGGCTTTGATCACCGCATAGATATGATCCCGGTCACGCCTGGCCTGGCTCAAAGGCTTGAGCAGGATGGCGACCACGCCTTCCGCCGGAATCCAACCATCCGCATCGCCAAACGGCATCGACTCCGGCTCGCGGGCCGAGCTTAGTTCCGGAGATAAACTGGCATAATGGTCCGGATGGAGAATGACATTCGAACCGATCACGAGCGCGGTGCGGCAGCGCCGGCTGCTCACACTCTGGCAGGCCGCGTCCATCGCCGCCATGGAGGAGGCGCACCCGGTATCCAGGGCGGCGGCTGGCCCGTTGAAATTGAAAAAGTAGGCCAGGCGGCTGGTCAGGAAGCAGGAATGGGTCGTTCGCGGTATCAGCTTTTGGTATTCATTGTAAGTGACCCCCGCAAAGAGCCCCACTTCGTGGCCCAGCTGGCTGGGGGTATAGCCCGCATCTTCAATGCACGACCACACCACCTCCATCGCCAGGCGTTCCTGGGGATCCATCATGACCACTTCCTGGTCGGACAGGTTGAAAAAGCCGGCATCGAAAAGATCGTGCCCCTTCAGGAAGGCGCCGAATTTGCAGCGCGTTTTGTGGGGCACAAAAGTTTTGCCCAGCTGCGGATCGAAATACTCCTGGTGGTTCCACCGTTCCCCAGGCACCTCCTGCACAAAGTTAGCCCCGCTTTGGATTCCCGCCCAAAATTCATAGTGATTGTCCGCCCCGGGAAAACGGCCGCTCAAGCCAATAATGGCGATGGCTTCCATCCCGGAAGGCTCCGGGTCCACCGCCGCGCTTTCTTCATTCGGAATAAAGGCCGAAAAATCATCGCTGGGGGAGACGCGCCAGGGAGGCGCCGCCGCCACCGCGGTTCGGGGAGCCAGAAACTCCTGCAATTTCCCGAAAATCAATTCTTCATGGGTGCGCGTCAATCCCAATGGAAAGGCGAGCCTGATGCACCGCGCCAGGCGGCCCTGCCGCTGCTGCCCGGCTTGGTGGATCCCGCCCCGAACTCCGGTCTGGATAAAAAGATCGCGCAGGAATTTTTCCCGGGCCGCCTTGGATTCCGGATCCGGCAGATACTTCGCACAATCAACCACGATGGCATGCCCGTAGGCGGGCCCGCAAAGGGGGACCCCGCAATCCGCTAACCGGTCCTGCAGCGATTTGGTGAGCGCCAGCTGTTCTTCGACCATCAGCCGGATCGCCTCTTTGCCGGCCAGCGACTGCTCAATGAACAGGTCTTTGGCCAGGTCCACCGAGCCTTGGGCGCTTTGGCACGCCCGGATCCGCGCCGCCAGCGCGTCATCGTTGGTGGCAATCAACCCTCCCGCCGGCACCCCAAAATCCTTGGTGAGGCTGGTCACCACGTAATCCGCCCCGGCCAGCAATTCACGCACCAGCCACCAGACGTCCCGTTCCTGGCTGGCCGGATCATAACGCTGGAGCAGCACGGCATTCCGCACGATGCGGGAAGCATCCAGGACCAGCGGCACTCCGTATCCCTGCAACAGATCCCGCAGCTGCTGCACATGGGAAAGCCGCACCGGGTGGCCGCCGGTGGCGTTATTCAGCAATTCCAATCCCACCATCCCCACCCCGGAAGCGTCCCGCTGGAGATGGGCCTGGAGGGCCGCCAGGTCGCATTCTCCCTTGAACAATGAATCCGGTCCCGGATCCAGCGCCGCAGGAACCGGCACCTCCACCACCGTAAAACCATTGCCCAGCTGATGCATCAGCGTCGAGGTCCAAGGGATGGCGGTGAGGATGATCCGCCTGGCCTTGGGATACTGCCCATAAAACAAGGCTTCCGCATCGCGCCCCCGCTGCGTCAGGATCAAATGCTTGAAGGGGAAAAGCTGTTTCAATAAAGGAAGCGAATCCGCTACCGGTTGCCTCTTCAACCATTCGGTGCGCTTTCGCACCGGCTCCAGTTCCCGGCCAAACCAGGTATCGCTCATCAGGTCCAGCGGGCTGGCGGAGCAGGCCAGATCCTCGAACCGCTGCGCTTGATCCCACGCCGCCTGCCGCTGGTCAGGGCGGTCCAGGCAGGGGCAGGGCCGGCCGGCAGCCGGCCACCGTTTCCGCAACTGCTCGCTCAACTGGGCGGGGGTCAGCGAATGCTCATAAAAAACGGTCCAATAGTTGAGGATCGTGGACCAGGGGGCAGCCGGTGGCAGGTAGGCGAATAACGGCTCACCTTCGACCCCGAATTTTTTCTTGAACTGGTAGTTGGACTGCCCTTGCGCAAAGATTTTCCCGAGGAGCGTCGGGCGTTCCTGGTTTTTCTGAATCCAGGCCCAGCCTTCCGGATCGGTATGGGGATGGTCCCCAAAGGGGAACGGATGCCAGGTGGCTCCGAGCGAAAGCACCTGCAGACCTTCCTTCCGCAAACGCTCCATCATTTCCACAATGGCAAATTCCATGTGGCCCAGCGGCGCGTTTTCCGGATCGTAAAACTCCTGGTCCATCAAGCAGCCCAACCGCCCAAAAGCCTCCACCACGATGATGGAACAGAGCCGGTCATCCAGGAAGGTCAGAAAAGCCCGGTGCCCGGCGGGCAGTTCCCCCTTGAGCAGATGTTCCATGCAAAGGGCGGTGTGCCAGATGACATTATTCTTGGCCTTTCCCCAGGCCTCCATCAATTCGATCATCGCCGGGAGCGGGGGCCGGTCCTGGGGAGTATATTCCACCGTCCTTGCCTTCCCCGAGCTGGCGAACCGGTTCACCATGTAACGCAGCTTGCGCATACGGGTTCCCTGCAAGCTGAAGGCACCCAGTTCAATATTCTGCAGCACCCCCACCGGCACCAGCCGCAGCCCGGTTTGGGCCAGCCAGGGATGGAATCGATCGACCAGGAGCATCGCCAAGCCGGAGGTCCGGCTGAAGGCGTCCAGGTGTTCGTAGGCAGCTTCATCGATCGGCAGGAGCGGAATGATCAGCTGGCTGGCCTGGTCGAGAATCAGCCGCACATAAGCCTGGTTTTCGGGCATGATCAGGAGCCAGGGGTAAAGCAAACGCTCATATCCCACCGGCGGATGCCTTTCGTCGATTTCCCGCACCAACTGCTCCAGTGCCGGATGTTTGCCCAACTCATGCTCATGGATGACCTGCTGGTTCATAGTGAGTCGCTTTGGTTGAGGATGAGTGGCAACTGAGGCCGGGCCGTCAGCACACAGTCTTGAAAATGCCCGGTGAGATCCCGGTAAAGTGCGCCATATCGGCCATTGGCCTTGGGGGAGCGCGCCTGCCCGGGCGTTGTCCGGCGGCTCAATTGTTCCCGGCTGGCCTGCACTCGTTGCGCAGCCGTTGCGCGGCTGCCATCCCGCACGGCCCGCATGACGCAATAACCGACCCAGTGATTCTCCAGGCCTTTGACCTGGTGATTGTATTTGCGGATTTCCAGCTGCCGCGGTGGATCCAGCCCGGCCACGTGCCGGTCGAGGTCCGGATCGTGGAGAAAATTGATGATCCCGGCACTGGCATCCACGACCTCCTCCAGCACCAAACCACTATCGCCCAGGATACCAGCCCACTCCCCGGCCGTATGCACCGTTACGTTCAAAGCGGGATCCCGCATCGGCTTGGCCAGCAGGCATACAAACTCGGCCATAAGCAATGCTCCGCCCGGCCGCAGCGCGGCAGCAACCTTGCGCAACAGCTTCCGCTTCTGCTCCAGGTCCGGAATGAAGTGCATCATCTGGATGCTGAAAGCGAGGTCGTAATTTTGCTCATACTCATGGTCCGCCCCATCCGCCAGGATAACCCGCACCCGCTCCGCCAGGCCTTTGCGACGGATCATGCGGTTGGCGAAGGCCGCCTCCCCGGGATCTATCGTCAAGCCATGCCCCACAAGGCCGGGATGGCTCAAGGCGAGTTCAATGAGATCCGCCCCGCGGCCACATCCCAGGTCGAGGATCCGCGACACTTTATGAAAGTCTTCCTGGTGGAATAGCAACCGCCGCAGATCCACCTGTCCCTGCAGATAAAAAGCCGCATCCTGGCCGGCGTCATCGCCACCGGCCAACATGCGTGAAAAGGAGAAGCCCGGTTGGATTTTTTCAAAAATGGCAAAACTCTGGAACACGGAATACCAGTTGGGCCACCCCTCCACCCGGGCTGGCCGGCTGGCCGGCCTGGGAGCCGGGTGGTCGATAGTCAATTGGCGCACCCGGATGACCTCATCCATGCTGGCCACACGCCGCCGCTGGCCTCCCGCTGGCATAAGCGCATGGTTGTTGTTAGGGCCGGGCGCTTCCGCCGCCAGCGCTGGTAATGGCTCCGGACCAACCCCGGAGAGCGGCAAGGGGTTTTCAGCCACGGGTGTTGCTGGCGGGCCCGGGGCTTCCGCGGGCAGCGTCGGTGGCGGCGCCGGTGGCGGCGGCGGCGCCGGGGACGGCGGGGAAGCTGCCTGCCCGGCAAACAACCGCTCCACGTTTTGGCGCTGCGCCTGGAGGAAGTAGCCAGCCAATTCCTGGATGGTGGAATATTCGAAAAACAGGGTTTTCGACAGCCGGGGGAAATCCTTTTCCAAGCGATTATTCACCTCCAAGGCGATGATCGAATCCAAGCCGTACCCGTAGAGATCCTGGTCCGCCCGCATATCACCGGGCTGAATCTTGAGCGTCTCCCCGATCAGCCGTTTGAGATGCCCGGCAAGTTTTTCGCCCAAATCGTCGTTGGTAGTGGAGGGCTCCCCGGCCCCGGCGCCAGGTTTTTCCACCGGGTTTGGCTTTTCTACGGATTGGCTGCTACCCGTAAGCTCCGGCCGGTAAGCCAGCACTTCCTGCAGCCGGGCCGGCATCCCATGCAGCACGAGGATTTGCGGGCGCGCACTCGCCAGGCAGCGGTAAAAGGCGTCCAAACCGGTTTGGGTATCCATCGGGATCAGTCCCGCATTCTCCATCATCGATCGCTCCGCGGCGGGGTCCATCTGCATGCCACCCGCTTTCCAGAATGGCCACGCAATGGAGATGGTTTTGCCCTTGCGCTGACCCGTTTCAACCAGTCCATTCCGATAATGGGCAAATCCATCCAGGAAGGCGTTGGCCGCCGCGTAATCCCCCTGGCCGGGATTGCCCAGCGTCGCTCCCGAGGAAAACAGGATCAGGAAATCCAGGGCCAACTCCCGCGTGGCCTCATCCAGGTTCACCGTGCCCGCAACCTTGGGGCCGAGCACCATCTCAATATCTTTAATTGATTTCCGGAGCAAATACTGATCGTTCACGACGCCGGCCGCATGCAGGATGCCGTGGATGGTTCCCCGCTCCTTCAGGATGGCCCGAATGAATTCCTGGACCTGGCCGCCATGCCGCAGATCCACCCGCCAGTATGCTGCCTGGGCGCCCTGGTCTTTTAAGGATCGCAGGAATTGATTCCCCTTTTCCCCCGGCTCGGACCGCCCGCTCAGGATGATGTTGGCCCCGGTGGCCCTCGTGGCAATCTCCTGGGCGAAGAGGCGACCCAGGCCGCCGAGGCCGCCCGTGATCAAATACACTCCGTTATGCTTCCAGGGAACCACCGGGATGGAGGGGCTATATTCCCGCCAGGCGAGGACCTCGCGCCGGTTCTTGATATAGCGAATCCAGGCATCGCCCGGGGCCGCAGCGTTCTCGCCCAGAATCCCGGCCAGCCGATCACCCGTTGGCGGCATGTCCAACTGGATGATTTGCCCGAATAACCGCGGGGACTCGAGATGGGCTGTCCGCAGCATCCCCACCAGGCCGGAATGAGCCAGCCATTGGCCGCCGCTCCCCATGATCACTTGCACCAAGGAGTCGCCCACCGGCCTGGCATCGAGAATATTCCGGATCGCGCTAAACGTCTGCGACACCGCATTGAAATAATCCTTGGCCAATTTCTTTCCCTTGATCACGGCCGGCAGCCATTCGATATGCGGCGGCGCACCGGCCACCTGCAAGGCCGCCGGGATCCAAGCCTCCGTGCCGCAACTAACCACCATCCGCCGCTCGAAGGAGAGCGGCGCACCGGCCAAACCATACGCTTCCTTCGCCTCCCAATGGGGGACGCGCAGCAGGAGCGAAGGTTTTGCCGATCCGGAACCCGGCTCCCGCAAAATCCGCGCACTAAAGCCTCGGATGCGCACCTGGATACCCCCCTGCCCGTCACAAAGATCCAGGTCGAATTTTTCCACCGCGCCCGCCGCCGTGGAATCCGCCTGGCGGCGGATCACCGCCCACCTCAGGGCCGCGCCCGGATTGAACACTTCCACCTGTTCCACGGCATAAGGCAACGAAGGCTGGAGCCGGGTCCGTTGGTCCATGGTAAGGCTGCCATTACCAGAAGGCGCGGCCGCTTCGCCGGCCGGCTTCACCCCCGCCTCCAGCAGGCCAAAGCCAATGGTTGCCTGGAATGCCGCATCCAGCAAGCTGGGGTGCAGAACATACGAGCCGGCCGTTTCTCCGATGGCCTCCGGCAGCCGCAATTCGGCGAGCAGTTGGCGGGGGCCAGCCCACAACCTTTCGATGCCTCGATGCCCCGGGCCGTAGTCGATCCCCAAGGCCCCGAATACCGCGTAACATTGATCCGCCGAAAATTGCCGCGGGCTGTCCGGCCGGATGGCCTCGAGGTGGATCGCCTCCGGCCGGGCGCCAAATTCAAAATGGACGCTGCCTTGGGCATGCACAGGTTCCGGGCCGGCGGCCAGGCCCGGGCTGGTCTTGATTTCAAAACGCACCGGGCCGGCGGCCTCCCCCTGCAGCGCGATCTGGACTTCGACCGGTTCCTCCGCCACACACAATGGGCGCATCCAAACCACCTGGCTGAGCCGCCACACCGGCACGGTATGCGGCACCGGGGCCTGGTCGGCGGGGCGTTCCGGCAACGACCGCTCCAAGGCCGCCCGCGCCATTTCCAGATAGGCCGCCGCGGGCAGCATTTTCCTCCCCTCAACGACATGGTGGGCGAGGAAGAACTCCCGGCCGTGGAGCGTGGAAGTGAACCGCTGCGCGTTCAAAGTCGAAGTATTTCGCTGCGCCAGGGGATGCAGGAACGTTTCCGGGCGGGCAGGCTCAGGGTGGGGCATCAGCTCGGGCGTGGGGATCAACACCCGGGCAAAGGGGTATAATGGCAAACTGATCCGGTGGGGCTTTTCACCCGGATGGAGCAGGCTCCAGTTGAGGCGCTCGCCATGGACCCACGCTTTGGCGAGGCTTTCCAGGTCCCGCTGCCGCAGCCATTGCTCCGCCTGAATATCCGGATCCGGTTCCAGTTTCGACCGCTCCCGATGATGCCGGCGCACTTCCACCCGGCCACGGTAAACCGCCTCGCTGGCGCCCGGCGCATTCAGCGCTGAATGAAGCCTTTCCTTCAGCTGCTCCAGCGAACCCGCCAGAATAGCCAACCGCTCCTCCATGGCCTCCCGTCCGCACTGCAGCGTGTATGCCATATCGCGGAGTGAGGTGGCTGGCTGCCGTTGGATGAAATCGTAAAGTCCGCGCATCGCCTCCCTCAACCGCTCCTCATTCCGCGCGGAAAGCACGATCAGTTGCGGGCCCTCTTCCTGGCTGATTTGCTCCCGAATCGGTGATTCTTCCACGATCAGGTGGGCGTTGCTGCCCCCGGCGCCGAAGGAGGATACCGCCGCCAGGCGGGCCAGGGGCCGGCCCTCCGCATCGGTGGGACGCCACGGTTCCCAGGCCTGCTGCACCACAAACGGAGTTGAGGGAAAATCGATGTTCGGATTCAGTTCCGCGGCGTGGATGGACGGCACCAATTCACCGTGTTGCATCTGCAGCAGCACCTTGGTGAGCGAGGCGATGCCGGCGGCCGCCTCCAGGTGGCCCAGGTTGCTCTTGAGCGAGCCGATCCGGCAAAAACCCCGCTCGGGGGTGTGGCGCCGATAAGCCTCGGCGAGACCGCGGATTTCCACCGGATCGCCTAAAGTGGTCCCGGTGCCATGCGCCTCGACGAACGTGATCTGCCGGGGATGGAGGCTGGCGTTTTGGAGCGCCTGCAAGACCAAATCCCTTTGGGCCGCTGGATTGGGGACCGTGAAGCCATTCGCATGGCCCCCATGATTGCTGGCGGATCCGCGAATCACGCCATAAATCCGATCCCCATCCCGCAAGGCCCGGGCCAATGGCTTCAGCAAAACCGCTCCCACCCCTTCTCCGGGGGTCATGCCATTGGCCCCTGCCCCAAAGGCCCGGCACTTTCCGTCGGGGGAAAGAAAGCGGCCATGCGCCAGGACTACAAAATGTGAAGGGTGTAAATAGAGGTTGACTCCTCCCGCCACCGCCAGATCACAACCACCGGTCTGCAGGTGCTGGCAGGCCTCGTGAATGGCCACCAGCGAGGAGGAACACATCGTGTCCATGGCCACGCTGGGCCCGCGAAAACCACAGAAATAGGAGACGCGGTTGGCGACCGAGCTGAAGGTTCCGGGGTAGGCGTCCCATCCCGCACGCGTCACCCCGAAAAAGACCCCCACCCGGTCACCCGCCAGCGACTCCAGCCTCTGCCCCGCATCCTCCAGCACATGCCAGACGGTTTGCAGCACCAGCCGCTCTTTGGGATTCATGGACTCGGCCTCCAGGGGGGAGATCTTGAAGAAGAGCGGATCAAATTCATTCAGCCCGGAAATGAAGCCTCCCCATTTCCCGTAACTCTTCCCACTCTTGGCGGCAGTCTCGGGATTCGGATCAAAATGTTCGGCCAGGGGCCAGCGGTCTGCCGGGATCTCCGTAATGCAGTCCCGGCCTTGCCGCAGGTTATCCCAAAATTCCTCCAAGTTCGACGCCCCCGGATACCTCCCGGCCAAACCAATGATCGCGATGGGGACAAACGGCGTGTGGCGCGGGGCGGCATGCGTCCCCCCCGCCGCTGCGCGCGGTTCACACGGGGAGCCGGCCTCCCGGGCGGTTATAGTTTTTCCCGTATATTCCATCAGCGCGCCCACCAACTGCCGGGGGCTTGTAAATTCAAAAAACCGGGCTGGCTCCAGCTGGATCGAATGCCGGCGATTCAATTCAGCGGCAACCCCGGCAACCATCGTTGAACTGAAACCTTGATCCACGAAGGCGGCATCCAAATCCACCTGCGCGGAAGGGATTTCAAGATGGCGGCCCAGCAACGAGCGCACGATCGCCTCCGCTTCCGCACTGCCCATGACCTCGCCGGTGGCCGGCCGGGCAAGCGCTGGCGTTTCGAGGGGAATATGATCGAACCAGCAATCCTTGAGGGCGAAAGGATACCCGGGAAGGTGCAGGCGATGGTGCGCCGCGGTTGGCCAGTCCTGGCCGGCGGCTCCCTGCGCCCAGGCCTGCGCCAACTGCCCGGCACGGGCCATGAACTCCGGCAACTGGCCGCTCGCGGTCTCCTCACTCCGGAAAATCCCCGGGGAGTTTTGGTGGGCCAGAAAAGCCCGTGCCTGGGCCATCCAGGCCGTTTTATCCGCCGCCACAAACGCCAGCCGGCAGGCCATTTCATCGCGCCCCTGCTGCAGCGTTTGGGCCACCGACGCCAGCGGGTATTCAGGATGCTGCCCGACCGCCTCCAGCAAACGCCTGACGACCTCCTGCCGTTGCGCCACCGACTCCGCCGATACCCGGAGGATCACCGGCGCCGGTTCCCGCTCCGCGGGGAACGCCGGGCGGTATTCCTGGATGAGGAGGTGCGCATTATTGCCGCCCGCTCCGTAGGCATGGAGCCCCGCCAGCCGGGGCCGCCCGGAGGTGGGCCATGGTTCCGTGTGGCGGGCGGGTGCGCAGGGCTGTTCCGGGCTTTCAAGATCCGCATTGAGTTCCGAAAAACCCGGAATCTTATGGATCGTCTCTGTCCGCAGGCAGTGGATGACCTTGAACAGCGCACCCAAAGCCGAAGCGGAATGCATGTGGCCGGTCATGGGCTTGAGGCTGCCAATGCGGCATGCCCCCGGAGCCAGTCGAACACCCCGCTCGCCGGCCAGCTTCGACAAGGCGCGGTTGCAGGCCTGCCATTCCGCCAGGTCCGCCACGGGTTGTCCCATGCCCTGCGCCTCGATGTAACGGACCTCCCGGGGATCGATCCCGGCCTGCCGATAACAGCGTTCAATCAGTTCCGCATGGGCGGCAATATCGGGCGCCGCGATGGACATCCCCCCCTTGCCGTTATAGTTCGTGGCCGTGTGGCGGATCACCGCATAAATCGGATCGCCGTCTGCTTCCGCCTGGGACAGGCGTTTCAAGAGCACGCTCGCCACCCCATCCGCCCGCAGGAAGCCTTGTGCACCCCGGCCAAAGGAATGGATGGAAAGGTCCGGACTCAATTGCCCGGTCTGGATCAACTGCATGAAGGGCTCGGGGCGCAGCATCAGATTCGCGGCGCCCACCAACGCCATCGAGCTTTCCCCCAGGCGCAGCGAACCGACCGCCCGGTGCAGCGCCACCGCCGCGCCGGAACACATCGTGTTAACCACTTCGCTGGGGCCCCGGAAATCAAAGAACCACGAGATGCGGTTCGCTACCATGCTGGCCGCCAGCCCATCGCCGCCGCTGGGCGGCAGGCCCAAGTCCTGCAGGGTCTGGAAGTATTCATCTTCCTCAATCCCCACGAACACGCCGACCGGTTTTTGCTTCAGGGATCCGGGAGCGTATCCCGCATCCTCCAGGGTGTGGTAAACACTCATCAGCAGCAATCGCTGGCGGGGATCCAAGCCATGCGCTTGCCCAGGCAGCACGCCAAAGAACTCGGGGGCGAAACCCCGGATATCGGGGATGAAACCACCCCCAGGGATCCCGCGCCCTGCCCGTTCGGACCATCCCGGTTGAAGCCGGTTCCACAAAGCCAGACGTTCCGGGGGCGGCGCCTCGAGCAGGCATCGGTCTTCGTCCAAGGCCCGCCAGAAAGCGTCCACCGACTGGCAACCAGGCAGGCAACCCGACAGCCCGATAATGGCGATCGGTTCCAGTTCGCCCTCGGGCACGGGAAGCCTCGCGGCGGGAGCGGAAGCCAAAGGCTTCCGGCCAGCCTTGAGCCGGGAAAGCCGCTCCAGCTCCTCCGCGATGCGCCGTCTTTGTTCCTGGATGCTCAACATGTTCAATCCTGCCGGTCAGAAATCCTATTCATGGTAATCGCCACCGTTTTAATGTCAGGGGACCAAATGCTTTGCCAGTTCGGCCACCGTGGGGAAGCCGATCAACGATTGCGGTGAAACTTCCTTTTTGAGCCGCTTTTCCAACCGCACCGCCAACTGCATGCCGGCGATGGAATCCAGCCCGTAATCCATAAACGATCGTTCATCATCGATCTCCGTCAAATGCAAGACCTCGGCCAGCAAGGTTCGGATCACCTGGTCCACCTCCCCGGCCTCGGCGCCGGGCTTCGGCTGGGCCGCTTCCGCCACCGCCACCGCCGGCGCGGCGCCACCCTTGCCATTCGTTCCGAAAAGCAATCGGTCCACCCGCTGGATCAGCGCCTCCGGCAAAGCGTTCAGCTCATCCAGCGTGATGCGCTCCGCCACCGCTTCGGAAACATCCTCCCCCTGCAGGCGGCGCTGCTCCCACTGCCCCATTAACTGATCGAGGTCAGCCAGGCCCCCGCCTGCGGCCACTGGCGGATGGCTTTCCGCCAAGCCGAACATTCCCCTGACCTTCGCTCCATCCCGGATTTTGACCAATCCCAGCGGTGTCACCCCACCCGCCAGGGCCTCCCCCAAGACCTGGAATCCAGACCCCATTTCGATCAGCGCAAATCCGGCATCGACCAGCCGGCTGCGCGACTCCGGGAACAAATGATCCTCCACCCACGGCCCCCAGCACAGGGCGGTGGTAGCACCGGAGCGCCGGCCTTCCCGCACCCACTGGTTGCGCAGTGTGGAAAAGGCATTCTGAAAAGCGGTCGCATAGGAGTAATCGCTCGCTCCGCGAACCCCATAAGCCCCCAGGGATGAAAACACCGCAAAGAAGTCCAGCGGCTGATCCTGCGTCAATTCGTCCAGGTATAACATCCCCTGGGCCTTCGGCTGAATCACCCGCAAAAAGGATGGCCAGGGTTTGCGGGCGATCAGCTGATCCTCATGGTGGCGGGCGAGGTGGAACACCCCATTAAGAGGGCCAACCCGCCGGATCACCTCTGCGTAAACTGCGGCCAGGCGATCCCGGTCTGTGATGTCCACCGATTCACACAGGACTTTGGCTCCCAACGCCTCCAGCTGGCGGCAATGAGCGGCGCGCGATTCATCCCGGGCGCCCCGCGTCAAAAGCACCAGGGTTGCTTTATAACGGCGGGCAAGTTCGAGGGATAATTGCCTTCCCAAATAACCCAGGCCGCCCGCCAGCAGGTAAACCCCACCCTCTTTGAACGGCAGCCGGGCCTGCGGCGGAAGGCTGGTTTCGGCCAGCCTCCGGACCAGGCGCTGGCCCGGGGCATACCGGATCTCACCACCACCGGCTGAACCCAGGAGCCATTCCTTGACCAGCAACTGCGGCCGGGACCGGCTGGGATCCCGGCTATAATCTCCAATCAGCGTCCAAATGTGCTGCTCATTTTCCTTCATCGCCGCTCGGAGAAAACCGGCCAGGGCCTCGCAATCAACGCGCGGCTGGCCACCGCCACCTTCATAAAGATAGTAGATGGCCACCGGCTCATCCCAACCCGAGTTCATCAGCCTGCGGCTGAGATGGAACACGGCGGAAAGATCCTCTTCAGATGGCTCGACGGTGGCCCGGTCCTGGATGCCCGGCCCCAGGAACAACACCACCTCGGGAGTTTCGCCAATCCTGGACTCAGGATCCATGCCCAGGATGGAGATCCGCAAGGGCGGGGCGGACAACGACTCTGCTTCCAGTTGGCGCAGGAACGCTGCCACGGCCTCGGCTTCGGCCGGATCCACCGCGGCAATGGCGACGTGTTTGCCCGCCTGTCCAGCCAGGCGTTCCCGCCAATCCAACGGATCTGGCAGCTCCTGCGCAGCCCATTCTTCGCGGAAAACGAGCCATGAATCGGCAGGCGCCTCCGGCGATTCAAGCTGGCCCGCCAGCTCGTCGCGCTGCAGCCGGGGTGGCGTGTCCAGGAACCAATATTTCTCTTTGGCAAACGGATAGGTGGGCAGCCCGATTCTCCGCGGCGCCCCGGCGGGGTAAAGCTGGTTCCAATTGAGGCCATAGCCGCGAATCCAAACTTCCAGGATTTTGATATAATCCCCGGTTTCGACCCATTTTGAGACCAGGCCAGCCAGATCCGCCTCATCCAGGAACCGCTCCGCGGCAGCCTTGTCCACCCGCGATTGGAGGCGGGTGAAAACATCCGGTTTGCCCTCCAGGAAGGCGGTGAGGCGGATTGGCAAATCCGCCATGGCTTCCACCACGAAGCCCACCCGCTCCTCCATCGCTTCACGTCCTATCTGGAGTGTGTAGGCAAGGTCCGCCAAATCCAAGTCGGGGCTTTCAGAGACAAACTGGCGCAAAGCCCTGGCCATTTCCTTGAGCCGGCTTTGGTTTCGGGCCGAAAGCACCACCAGGCATGGCCCGCCCTGGCTGCAGGCCGGGCGCACATCCTCGTATTCTTCCACGATGACATGTGCGTTGGATCCGCCGGCTCCAAAGGCCGAAATGCCGGCCAGCCGCGGTTGATCTACCGTCACTCCGTTGATCTCCAGGACTGGCCGCTGCCAAGGCTCGAGCTTTTGCTGCACGATGAACGGCGTTTCCTCAAACTTGATGTCCGGATTCAACTGTGCCGAATGCAGGCTGGGCACCAGCTGCTGGTGCTGCATCTGGAGGATCACTTTGGTTATTCCGGCCATGCCGGCCGCCGCCTCCAGGTGTCCCACGTTCGATTTGACCGAACCCATGGCGCAAAAACCGGATTCGCGCGTGTCCTGCCGGAAGGCCCGCGTCAACCCCAGGACCTCGATCGGGTCACCCAGCTTGGTTCCGGCGCCGTGCGTCTCCACATAGCTCACCGTCCGCGCGTTCACACCCGCCTGGTCGAGTGCCTGGCGAATGACCTCTGCCTGCGCGTTGGGATTCGGAACCGTATATCCATTGGTGCGCCCCCCATGGTTCACCGCGGTGCCGCGGATGATCGCATGGATGCGATCCCGGTCCCGGACCGCTTCCGAAAACTTCTTGAGGAGCAGCACTCCAACGCCCTCGGCGGGGACATAGCCATCATCCCCCAAGCCAAAGCTGCAGCATTTGGCACTCTTGGAAAGCAGCCGGGAAGCGCACAGGGCCACATAGGTGGAGGGGTGGAGGCAGAGGTTCACCGCGCCCGCAATGGCCAGGGCGCACTCGCCCCGCAGGATGGACTCGCAAGCCGCGTGGATCGCCGTGAGCGCGGAGGAGCACATCGTATCGACCGGCACGCTGGGCCCTTTCAGGTTGAACAGGAACGAAACGCGATTGGCCACGGACCCGAACGAAGTCCGCGGGTAGATCTGTTGGCCCGCCCGCCACAAATCCGGTCCCAGCACATTAAACTCGGTATGCGAAACGCCGGTGAAAACCCCCACCCGGCCATCGTATTGTCTAGCCAGGCCATCCCGGGTGTAACCAGCGTCCTCCAGCGCCTCCCAAGCGGCCTGCACAAACAGGCGCTCCTGGGGATCCATTTCGAGGGCCAGGCGCGGGGAAAGGTTAAAGAAAAGCGGATCGAAGTTCCAAAACCCTTCCAGAAAGCCGCCCCATTTGCAGTAGCTCTTCCCCGCCTCGATCGCCTCTTCCATATCGGGGTGGAAAAAACCGTCCAGGGACCAGCGCTCAGGCGGAATCTCCGTGATGCAATCCTTGCCCGCCTTCAAATTCTCCCAATACGTTCCCAGGTCGGGGGCGGAAGGGAAATGCCCGCTCATGCCGATGATCGCAATGGCTTCCCGCGGGCCGGCCGGTGTGGCCTGGGCAACTGGCGGACCGGCCCGGGTGATCGCTCCCGGTTCATGGCCGTTTCCTGCGGCTGCCGGCCGGGGGCTTTCAGCGGCCACGGGCTTGAAACCCAGCCGGTCCATCATTTCCGCCTTGCGGTGGGATAGGAAGTATTCCGCCAATGCGGCCACCGTCTGGATCTCGAACAGCAGCGTGCTGGGGATATCCTCAAATGCCTCCCGGAGCCTCGCCATGACTTTCCCGATCATCAAGGAATCCATGCCATACCCCTCCAAGGGGGCCGCCGGGTCAATGTCATTCGGCGCCATCTTCAAGGCGGCCCCCACCAACTGCTTGAAATGGTCGATGGCCAGTTTGCTCAACGCTTTCTCACCGGCCACCGCCGGGGCTTCGGGGCCGGCCTTGGCGCTGGCTGGCTCGGGGGAACCACCCAGGCCGCCCATCGGCAATCCCGGGAGCGCTCCCCCCTTCTCCGCCACAATGACCTGCTGGCCGAGGCCGTGCCCTTGCTCCAGGGGAAAGTGCACCTGGACAAAACCTTCCTCGGTTAACAGGCGGTGCCACGTATCGGAGGCAACCGCCGGGCAGCCGCGCAGCCGGAGCGCCTCGTCCTGGTGCAGCCACCACCCCTCGAGCAGGCCGAAGGTCAGGTGCGTAAACCATCCGTTGGCGCTCAGTTCGTTGAGTATCAATACCCCACCGGGACGCAAGGTCGAACCCGCATTCCGGATCGCCCGCCGGATATCCGGCGTGGCATGCAGCACGTTGGCCGCAATCACCAGGTCGTAGGAATACGGGGCAATGCCTTGTCCAGCCACGGGCTGGGAGACATCAAAGAGCCTCGGGACCACAAACGGATGCGCGGGCACGAACTTCGACCCGGCCGGGATGAGAAAGGCCTTGGAAATGTCCGTGTAGCAGTATTCCTCGAGATGCTCTTTGAAAGGCGCCAGCAGCGGCAGGACGGCCGCGGTGGTCCCACCGGTGCCGGCCCCAATTTCCAGCACCCGGATCCGCGCGCCCGGATCCCGCCCGAGCCGGTGCTCAATCCAGGCGGCCGCGGCCTGGCCAACGGCATCGTTGAATAAATCGGCCACCGGATGGTTGCGGTAAACCGCTTCCACCAATTCCACGGAATAATCCGGGAACAGCACATCCGTTGCCCGGCGCTCTCCCCGAAGGATTTCGGGCAGGGCCCGCAAACAATGTTCCACCAGGCTGGCTTGGGCCTTCAAGCAGGCATCATCCATCCACCGAACCTTGGCGGCATCCCATTCGGCCCACACCGACGCCAGCGGCCGTACCCCGGCCCCGGATTCGCCCGACTCCCCAAGCAGGCGGCGGCTTTCTTCAAGCCAGCGCTCCAGATAGGCGGGTGCGTTCTTCCTGGCGGTTGATTGCACCAGGCGTTGATCCTCTTCCCGCAGCCCCAGACTATGGAGCGTAGCCGCCAGCAAACCCGCCAGGTGACGATCCATGTCCCCCGCTGGGGTCGCGAGCAGTTGCTGGGCCGCCTCCGCGTTCGCCACGGACAACTGCCACCAGGTTGTAGTCGGTGCTTTCCGCGCCGGCATCGGCTCCTCCTTTTTGGCCTTGGATTCAGCACCCGATTCCAGCCAGTAGGACCGCCTTGAAAACGGGTAGCCTGGCAGATGCAGCCGCTGGGAATGGTTTGGATCCAGGAACTGCGCCCAGTCGATTTCTGCTCCCCGGCACCATTGCTCCGCCGCAAGGCACAGGGAGTCCGCCAAACCAGCCGCTTGGCCATCGGCCGGGAGGAACTTGGCGGGCGGCAGGTCATCCCGCTCCGGGACCGTTCCCCCGGAACGAAATACTTTTTCCACGGTCCCCTTAAAAATCCCGGGCCGGGGGGATTCCTGGATCGCCCCGGTCGCCTCGAACGCCGCCAGCGCCTCAACGGCCTCTTCCAGGTGGCGCACCACCACGGCGCAACGATGGGCGAAGGAATGCCTTCCGAGCAACAAAGTGCGGCTGATGGCCGGCAGCTGCTGGTTCGTGAAGCGCCGCGTTTCGACCCAGTGCACGAACTGCAAAATCCTTTCCCGCAAGGCTTCCGCCGTTTTGGCGGACCAGGCCAGGAGATAATGGCCGGGAAGCTCCGGCTGTGGAGCCTCCACCACCGCGTGATCACGGACCACCACATGGGCATTGGTTCCGCTCATCCCAAAGGCGCTGACACCGCCGATCCTGGCGCGGCCCGGACTGGACCGCCAGGTTTGGTTCGCGAGGCTGACATAAAACGGGCGGCCCTCCCAATGAATGAACTCGTTGGGTTCCCGGCAGTGAAGGCTGGCGGGAATGGTCTGGTGCCGCATCGCCTGGACCAAAGCCACGAGGCTCACCAGGCCTGAGGCGGCAAAGGTATGGCCGAAATTGGTTTTGCAGGAGGTCAAGGCACATGACGCCGGCACCGCGGGGGCGCCGTGGAACGCCTCGGCCAGGGCGTTGACTTCCACCGGATCCCCCAGCCGCGTGCCCGTGCCGTGCGCCACGATATACTCCATCTGCTGCGGCTGGATGCCGGCCTTTTCCCACACCTTCCGCAACAATTCCGCTTGCGCCACCCCGCTGGGCGCCGTGATCCCATTGGTTTTGCCATCGTAGTTGATCCCGCTGCCGAGGATCACCGCATGAATGGGGTCGCCATCGGCGACCGCCTGTCTGAAGGGTTTGAGGACGATCGCCACCACCGCTTCTCCCGGCACCATCCCGCTGGCCCGGCGGTCGAACGCAAAACAGGTTCCATCCGGCGACAACATCCCCGCCTGGGCCATGGCCAATAAATTGTCCGGGTTGAGGATCAGGTTGACCCCGGCGGCCAGGACGGCATCACACTCCCCGCTGCGCAGGGTTTGGCAAGCCTGATGCACAGCCACCAGCGAGGAGGAACAGCTCGTGTTGATGGCCATGACCGGCCCCTTCAAATTTAGGAAATAGGCGAGGCGGGCAGCCAGGATGCCGGTGTGATTGGCCGTGATGCTCCCCTCGGCGGCCCGGCGCGGATAATCCCCTTCCTCCACCCCGACGAACATCCCGATCCGTTGCCGCGCCAGCTGCTCCGGCCCGAATCCGGCGTCCTCCAGGGCGTTCCACCCCTCCTGGAGCAGCAACCGCTGGCGCGGATCCATCTCCTCCGCCTCCGCGGGCGATATTTCAAAAAAGACCGGGTCAAATTCCCGGACCCCGGGAATACACCCGCAGCTGGGACGGCTGGCCTGGGCTGGATCCCCCTTCAGGCCGCCGCTCCCCGCCGGTTGTTCAAACCGGTCCGCGGGCATCTCGGTGACCGCATTCCGCCCCTCGAAAAGAATTTGCCACATCTCCTCGACGCCCCGCGCACCGGGAAATCGTCCGCTCATCCCGATAATCGCGATCGGTTCCGGAACCATGGCAGGCTGGTGGCCGGCTGGCGCAGGAACGGGCCATGGCGGAGGCTCAACCGGTCTGTTTTCAGGAACGGATGGTGGGCGATTAAAAAACGCGCCCGCCATCGCCGCGTGTTTTTCGCTTAAGTAGCGGGTCACCGCGTCGAGCGTTGAATGGCCAAAAAACACCGACGGCGAGAGTTCGATCCCGTAACGCTTGGAAAGCAGGCGGGCCAGCTCGGCCAAGCCGATGGAGTCGATTCCGAAATCGGCGAAGTTCTGGGAACTGCCAAGCCGGGTGGTGGGGATCTTGAATAGCTGGCTGAGTTGTTCTCCCAAATCCGATAGCAGCTTTTCCTCCAGGGTCCCCGGAGCCAGGATGGCAGCGGATGCTCCGGCCGGTTGAGCCGCATTCCGCACGGGGGCAGCCGGCACGGAATCGCAACGCAGGGCGCGCCGGACCTGCGCGGCCCTGCCCGCCAGCACGATGCACTGCCCTTTATCTTGCGCCAGCAATTGCCCAAACAACTCGAGCCCTTCCTCCGGGTCCAACGGCCGCTGCCCGCTGGCTTTGAGACCAAGCGCGGTTTCCTCGCCCCCCCGGCTGCCCATGCCCGTCCCCCGCCACATCGTCCAGCAAATGGCGCACGTCCTGCCCTGGCGCCTGCCTTCGGCCGCCAATAAGTTCCGGTGGGCGGCATAGGCCATTTGAAAACGGTTGCCCATCGCGTAATCGCACGCGCCAAAATCCCCGAGGATGGCCGCGCTGGAAGAGCAGTAGCATACGAACTCCAGGGGATCCTGCGCCAGCACTTCATCCAGGACCAGGGTGCCTTTGACTTTGGGATCCATCACCGCCTGCAGCTCAGCCGGGCTTTTTTCAAAAACCGTGCGGGTATCCTTGATCCCGGCGGCGTGAATGACTCCATGGATCGGCCCCAGTTTATTCCTGGCCTCCTGTAAAACGGCCGCCATCGCCTGGACATCGCACACATCAGCCTGGCCATAATGGACCCGGCACCCCAAGCGCTGAATCCCGTCCAGCATGCCCTGCCGGTCGGCCGACCACGGCGAACGCCCGGTAAGCACCAGGTTAACGCGCCATTTCGCCGCCAGCCATTTGGCCATCCTCAAGCCCAGGCCACCGCCACCACCCGTGATCAATAGGGTTTTGCCGTCCAACCGGGGCGCGGCCACGGCTACCAGGTTCAACTCGCGAAACCGGAGGGCATGGCCAATCCCGCCTTCATAACGCACGCTCTCCAGTTTATCCTGGCCGAGCATTCGCCAGATCCGATCCGCCCAGGTTGCCATGCTCACGGGATCGCCAAGGCCGGCCTGGGCGGCCAGCACGGCCGCCTGGACTTCCGGCAAAACCAGCCCCAGGGATCGCTCGATCCCGATCCACGATTCCAGGTGGCATCGCTCCCAACCATCCGCATAACCACCCGCGAAAATCACGCGGCCGGGCTTGGTACCGCCTTGGGAAACCGCCTGCAGGAGGCCGGCCAGGGGCAGAATGTCCGTAATCAGTCGGCGGTCTTCCACCGGCCACAGATAAATGAAAGCATCGCCGGGCCCCAATTTGGACCAAGCCTTCCCGAAGGCCTCGGCGTCCCTGCCCGGTCCCACGTCTGCCTGACCCAGGAAAACCACCCGGGCGGACGGAGCAAGGGCATGCATGGCCCGGCTAAAGGCCTCCTGGTGTTGCGGATCGGAAAGCAGGCAGACCAGCGTTTGGATCCGGTTCGCCGGAGGGTTCAGCGGGCTGGCGTTTGCAGCCAATGGCTCCCAGTTTTCTTCAAAACAGAGAATCCGTTCTTCCTCCGCCGGTGGCCTGGGCCGGAGGGCTGCCGACCCACTCCCCGGGCCCCGCTTGGGCGCCCAGTAATGTTCCCTCGCAAACGGATAGGTCGGCAGCCGCAGCCGCACCGGACGGTCGTGCTGGTAAAGCAGCTGCCAATCGACGTCGGCCCCGAGCGTCCACAGCTCGGCTAACGGGTCTAATTTGCCCTGGGCCATCCACCGGGCTGGCAGGTCGCGGGAGGCCTCATCCGTTTGCAGCAATTGCAGGGCGCGGTCCGCCGGATCCGCGGTCCCCCGCCAGCAGGCTGCCACCGGACCTTCCCCGCGGATCCACGCCTTGAGTTTGGCTGGCAATTCGGCCGCCTCGTCCACGATCAAGGCCAGCCGCTCCCGCATGCTCTCCCGGCCCACTTGCAGGGTGCAGGCCAGCGCCCGCAAATCGACCGTAGGATTCTGGTCCACAAACGCCGCCAGCCTTCCGGCGGCTTCCTTCAGGCGATCCCCGTCTTTGGCGGACAGGACAATCACCTGGGGACCGCCCGCGCTGGCCACCGGCAGCGGCACCTCATGGGATCGGACCACCAGGTGGACGTTGGTGCCGCTGTGCCCAAAAGAATTCACCGCGGCGAACCGGGGCTGGCCGCTGGCGGCCGGCCAATCCTGGACCGTTTCGTTCACATAAAAGGCGGAATTTTCAAACTCGATCAACGGATTCAGGCGTTTGAAATGAGGCATCCCGGGCAGCTTCCCATGCCGCATCATGAGCAGCACCTTGATCAGGCCAATCACCCCCGCGGCGGCCGAGGTGTGCCCCAGCGCAGCCTTCACACTGCCGACGGCGCAAAAGTGCCGCCTGGCCGTGAACTGCCCGAATGCGCGCGCCAGGGCGTTGGCCTCCACCGGATCGCCCAACCGGGTCCCCGTGCCATGGGCTTCCACGTAGCTGAACCGTTCGGGGTCGATATGGAAACGCCGGTAAACATCGACCAGCAAGGACTCCTGCGCCTTGCCATTCGGCGCCGTGATGCCGTTGCTCGCGCCATCCTGGTTCATGCCGGAGGCGGGGATCACTCCATAAATCGGATCGCCATCGGCAATGGCGTCAGCCAGCCGTTTGAGCACCACCACTCCCACCCCCTCGGAAAACACCGTCCCATCCGCCTCCGCATCGAAGGAATGGCAGGCGCTGGTCAGCGAAAGCATGTCCATGGCGGACAGGCGGACCAGCAACTCCTGGCCCAGCACCGCGAACACGCCCCCGGCGATTGCCAATTGCGACTCGCCCTGGCGCAGGCTTTCACACGCCAGGTGAATCGCCGTCGCGGAGGAGGAGCACCCCGTGTTCACCACCAACGCCGGCCCCTTCAGATCCAGAAAATAGGAGAGCCGGGAGGCGATGATCGCATCCGAGGCGCCCGTGAACGACTCGTGCTCGTAACCGCACGGTTCGGCGCCAATGAACAGGCCGGCCTTCGCCCCACCCAGGCTTCTGGGATTGATCCCGGCGTCCTCCAGCGCTTTCCAGCTTTCCTGGAGTATCAAACGCTGGTGGGGGTTCATCGACTCCGCCTCGCGGGGTGAAATATTGAAAAAAAGCGGATCAAAACAGGCCCGGTCCTCCAGGATCCCACCCCGCCGGCAGCTCAATTCCCGGGCTTTATCGAAGCCGTCGAATACCTGCCCGGCATCCAGGTAGTGCGCCGGCAAATCCTGCACCACCGCCTGGCCATCGACCAGATTCCGCCATAGGGATTCCACATCTTTGGCACCCGGAAACTGCCCCGCCATGCCGATCACCGCGATTTCCCCGGTGCTCACTTCGGCCTGGAAATCAGCCTTTTTCGGCGCGGTGGCGGCGGGTATAGGCGCCGCCGAAGAAACCACGGCCTGGGACCTGCCCGCCAGGACCTGGTCCGGGTAATTTTCAGCAAGAAAAGCGCTCAATCGATCAATGGTTGAGTGTTCAAACAATATCGCCGAGTTCAACGAAAGCCCTAGTTCCGCGCTGAGCCGGTCCACAAAGTTGATGCCCAGAATTGAATCCACTCCATAATCGGAGAACGGTGTGCCGGCTAATAGCTGGGATTCGGGAATCCTTAAGAATTCCGAGAGGATCCCCGTGATGCGTTGCTTAACCGAGCCGCCCGCCAAGCCCGGATTGGCTCCCGTGGGTTTGGCCGCCTCCCTTGGTTCCACGGTTTTTTCGCCGGCTTCCCGGCCGGCGCGTTTTTCCAACCGGATCACGCCATCGCTGCCGGCCACGATCACCTGCTGCCCAAAGCGATGCGCCTCCCGGGCCGGAAACGCGATCGTTTCAAAGCCCTCTTCCCGCAACACGCGTTGCCAGGTTTCGGGATACAGGCCGGGACTCCCCGGAATGCGGAGCGCAGAGTCTTCAAACCGCCACCAGCCCGGCAGCAGGCCAAAAGTGAGATGCGCAAAAATTGAGGGTCCGGCGATCTCATCCAGAATGAGCTGCCCATGGCGTTTCAACGCCGCCTTGGCGTGCCGGATGGTGCGCCGGATATCCTGGGTGGCATGCAGCACATTAGCCGCCAGGACCAGGTCGTAGGTTCCCCAGCCCTCCTCACTCCCCGCCGGTGCCTGTTCGATATCCAGCAACCGGAACTTGAGGAAGGGCCGCCCGGAAGCAAAACGGCGCTCCCCGTGCGCCAGAAAGGCGTGCGACACATCCGTATAGCAATATTCCTCGATGAAAGGTTCCCATCCCCGGAGGCTGGCCAAAACCACCGCGGTGGTGCCCCCGGTCCCGGCCCCGATTTCGAGAATCCGGACGCGGCAACCGGGATCGAACTCCCGCCGCTGCTCCAGGAACGCCAGAACGGCATCCGCCACGACCGTGCTGAAATAGGTGAACTGGCTGTTATCCGCATAAACCGGTTCCACCTTTTCCATGGAGCCAGCCGGGAACAATATCTCCGTCGGCCTGATTTCTCCGCGCAGGGCGGCGGGCAGCTTCCGCAAACATTCCTCCGCCAATAGGATTTGCGCCTGGAGCTGCCGTTCCTGCCGCAGGATCGGTTTCCGCAACTCCCAGGCTGCCCACACGCTGGCGGCGCCCGCGGAGGCATCGACCAACGCCCGTTTCTCCTCCAGCAGGCGGCGGGTTTGCCTCAGCCACATCCGCAATCCGGGCGTCACCGCTGCCTCCTCCCCGGCGGGAAGTGCCATATCCCGCATCTGCGCCTCCAGCAGTTTGACCATCCATGCCTCGAATTCGTCCGCCCCCGGGATATCCGCCAGCGGCGGCCGCTCGTAGCCGACGTAGCCGGCCCGCGCCAGCGCCGCTGGGTTTTGCACCACCACGGTCCCGACAGCCAGCGTCAACCGATCCCCGTGGATCGGCATCAAGCCGCGGACGGCCGGCGACGTTTTCAGGCATAAAATTTGGCTGAGCACCCGCTCCCGCAGCAAACCAATGAACCGATCCAAGGCATCCACCCCAGTGGCCGCATCCAGGAAGCCGGCGTTGCCCACGGCGGATGGGCCTTCCCTTGAAGATTCCCAAAAGCCCCAGTTGACGGTGCCGACGGGAAAGGCCGCACTTTCCCCAAGCGATCGCACCAGGGAATCGGTGAAAGTGATGCCCGCCGCGTAAGCCGACAAAGCGGCCGCACCCGAAAACGAATAGGCCTGCGCGGAGGAGAAAAAGCACATGAAGCCCAGGGGCACCTCCTTGAAGGCCTCCACAAAGTTGAGGCTGCCCTTGGTTTTGATCCCCAGAATGCGGGTAAAATCCAGCTCCGTCGTCTCCGCCACCGAATTGTCAAAAGAAAAGACATTGCCCGCGAACAGTGCCCCATGGATCTCCCCATAGTCCCCCCTGATCCGCTCCACCGCGCCCCGCAAGGACGCCAAATCCAGGGCGTCTGCTTGCCGGTAAATGGGCTTCCCGGGCAGTCCCTGATAGGAGTCCAGCCGGGCGCGGATGCCCGGGTGGTCCTCCGGGCTCCGCCCCAGCCAAATGATCCTGGCCTGGAACCGTTGTATCAGGATCCGCGTTACTAAATCCCCCACCAGCCCGCTGCCACCAAGAATGACGTAAACCTCGTTGGGGCGGAATCCTTTTGGCGATCCGCCGGGCCACGCCAAGGGGATGAGTGTCTGGCGGTAACGCTGCCCCGCAAAAAATTTAATCACTTCACCCCGATGCGAGGGGGGCTCGGACAAGATGGCATCCAGTAAGGCCGGAAGCGATTCCCGGCGGTCCGCATCGGCCGCGGACAAATCGATATTCCGCACCTGCAGGCGGTGATCCCCCTGGGCAATGGCATAAGCCAATCCCGTCAAACCGCCACCCCGGGGATGGACGGCGGAATCGGCCACCCGATAATTATCCACGGTCAATATGAAGCACGCAGCCTGGCTCGCACCGGAAAGCCGGCGCTTGACCGCCTTGGCCAACCGCAGCAATTGAACCTCATCCTGAGCGGGCCAATCCGGGTCCAGCGGCTCCTCGTTGGCGATGAAAAACAGGGTGTCAATCGCGGCCCAATCTCCCAGGCAGGCCTCGAACCCTCCGGCATCATCACGTCCACAGCGCCATTCACCAGGACTCCCGCTGCCGGTCTGATCGCCGATCTGGATGCGGAGGATGGCGGCACCGGGAAACCGTTGCCGGCAATGTTCGGCGAGCGCCTGCGGCAAACCAAAGGCGGTTCCGGATTCTACAATCACCACCGTGCTTGGGGCCCGCAAGGCCGTGGGCTGCACCCAGGATCCCGCGTCCTCCCATTGTGGGATAAATACGGTGGCCTCCGGCTCGGCCGCCGGAAGGCCGTTGGCGGCGCTGGCAACCTCCCCCCGCCAATAACGCTCCCGCGCAAAAGGATAAGCCGGCAAACGAATCCTCCGGCAACCGGCCTGGCTGGTGCACCAATCCACCCGGCCCCCGTTGACCCAGTGGGACGCCAGACGTCCCGGATCGGTTTGGGAATCCGCCCGGAGCGTCAGGGAAGCCGGCCCGGAACCGCCACCCGGGCCGGCCACCAAACCTCGGAGGCAGCCTTCGACATCGTTCTGGCCGTTGATAACCTGCTGCAGCTTCACCTGGAGTTCATCGATCGACCCTGCGCTCAAGGCCAGGCGGGCTTCCATTTCCTCCCGGCCAATTTGCAGGGTATAAGCCAGATCCCCGAGCGCCGTGCCTGGGTGGCGCCGGAGAAAACCATGGAGATTCGCGACGGCCTCCTGGAGGCGCTCCGGGTTCCGGGCGGAAAGCAGCACCAGCGGTGGAGGGAGCGGTCCGGCCGCGGCTGGCCGCGCCTCAGCGGGCGGCACATATTCCTCGAGCACCAGGTGCGCATTGACTCCACCAAAGCCAAAGGAGCTGACCCCGGCGCGGCGTGGCAAGGGACGGCCATCCCCACCCATCACCTGCGGCCACGGCCGATTCTCCGGAAGCAAATAGAATGGCGTGCCCTCCAGTTTGATATAGGGATTAATCCGCTCGCAATGGAGACCCTGGACCAGGAGGCCATGCCGCAGCTGGAGCAGCACCTTGATGACACCCGCCACCCCGGCCGCGAGTTCGAGATGGCCAATGTTGGTTTTGACCGAAGCCAAAGCGCAATGGGCTTCCCGCACGCCGGGTGCGCCAGCCGCTGCATAGAGCGCCTGGAAAGCCTGGGTCAAGGCGTTGACCTCGATGGGATCGCCCAGCGGGGTGCCCGTCCCGTGCGCCTCAATGTAGCCAATGGTCCAGGGGTCGATCCCCGCCTTGGCATAGGCGGCCCGCAGCAGCTCCGCCTGTGCTTTCGGGTTGGGCGCCGTCAACGAGGTGGCCCGGCCGCCGTGATTGACCACGCTGCTGCGGATCACCCCGTAAATGGGATCCCCGTCCGCCTCGGCGGCGGAGAGGGATTTCAAAACGAGCATCCCCACCCCTTCCCCGCGCACGTACCCGTTCGCCGCGGCGGAAAAAGTCTTGCATCGCCCGTCCTCGCAAAGCATCCCGGCCTTGCTGAAACCGATGTGGTCATCGGGAGTGATGATGGTGTTGATGCCGCCGGCAATCGCGAGGTCGCATTCGCCAGCCTTGATGGCCGAGACGGCGCGATGAATCGCCACCAACGAAGAGGAGCACGAGGTTTCCACCGGCTCGCTCGGCCCGTGCAAATCCAGGAAATGGCTCATCCGGTTCGGCCCCATGGAAGGGATCGAACCGGTGGAGCTGTATCCCTCCCCGGCGGCCTCGCCCGCCGCCACCCAGGCGCTGTAGGCGGTGCTGCCCGTCCCGATGAACAGGCCGGTATGGCTCCCTGCCAGGCTGGACGGACGATAGCCGGCATCCTCGATGGCCCGCCACACATACATCATGAGCAGGCGCTGCTGGGGATCCATCGCTTGGGCCTCGAGCGGGGAAATGTGGAAGAACAACGGATCGAACACCGGCACATCCTCAATGAATCCTCCCCACCGGACATTGGTCTTGCCATCCTCGCGGCGGGGATCCCCAAAAATGCTTTTCCAATCCCAGCGGTCCGGGGGAATTTCGGTGATCGAATCGCGGCCGGCCACGAGGTTTTGCCAAAATTGTTCGAGATCCGAGGCGCCGGGGAACTGGCCGCTCATGCCGATGATCGCAATATCGTCCCGGCCGGAAGCCGGCCGCCCCGTTGGAGCAGCGAGGTTTTTCGACCGGGTTTGGTCCGCTGCAGAAACCAGCGCCACCATTTCGCGGGGGGTGGAAAACTCGAACAAATCGGGCGGCACCGTTTGCAGGCCGAAGTGTTTGTTCAGCGCCGCGGACAAAGCAACAATCTTGAGCGAATCAAAGCCATATTCCCCGACGCTCTGGTCCAAATCGATCGCCGATGGTGCAACCGCCAGGATTTCACCCAGGATCCCGGCCAACTGCTGCTCCACCGTGCCCGAAAGCACGGGCTCTGCCCGCTGGACCGGTACCGGCGGGGAAACCGCGGACGGTATCGGAGCAACCGCTTCGGGCCTCCCGGCGATCCGGACCGCACCGGCCGCCGCCTGAGGAAAGTAGGAACGGTCATGTTCAAAAGGATAAGTGGGCAGATGCAGGCAGGCCAGGGAGAACGGTTTCAGCACCAGGGACCAATCGAAATCGGCTTCGCCGAGCCAGCGCTCCACCAACCATTCCACATTCCCGTCGCCCAGGGGTGGATAATCCGCCTTGCCACTGCGCGCTGGTTTTGAACCTGCGGGCAGGGTGCGATTATTTCCGGAGGACGCTTCCGCCTCCAATTGTGCGATCAGATCCCCCGCCGAATAAACGATGAAACCGCGGCGGCAGGGGAAGAACGATTTCGTCCGATTGATGGTGAACACCGCGCGATCAAACCACCCCGGGACGGCCGGAGCCTTTTTCAGGAATTGCGCCAGCTCCCGGCAATACGCAGCCAGGGCCCGCGGCGTCTTGGCCGAAATGCATACGGGAAACCGTGATAAACCGAGGGTTCCATTCTCACTTCCCGCCCGATACTCCGCCACCAGCGCATGGGCAGCTGCGCCGGAAAAATTGAAGGAATGCACGCCCGCGCTGTGGGGCTCCCCCGCCGTGGCTCCCTCGTGTTCCGCAAAAGTCCTGGCTTGATCGACCAGGAAGAGGGGCGACTGGCTTAAGCGGAGGTGTGGATTGACGTTTTCAATGTGCAAAGTCGGCGGCAGGCTGCGCTCGTGCAGCAGCAGGACCGTTTTGATGAATCCGGCAATTCCCGCGCCAGCCTCGGCATGGCCAAAGTTGGATTTGATCGAACCGAGGCCGCAACGATTGGCGGGCAGTTCAACGCCTTGCTCCGCGGCGAACTCCCGCAAGGCCCTGGAAATGCTGTTGAACTCCAGGGCGTCGCCCATTTCCGTCCCGGAACCATGCGCTTCAATATGAATGATGGACCTCGGATCCACCTGCGCCTTCCGGTAAACCTCGCGCATCAGTTCCACGTGCCTCCCGCTATTGGGCTGCGTGTAGAAATAGCCCTTTCCCCCATGGTTCGTGCCGGTGGCTTTGATCACCGCATAGATGGGATCCCGGTCGCGGATCGCGTCCTCCAGGCGCTTCAGGAAAACCGCCCCAAAAAGCTCCGCCTTGCTCCAGCCATTGCCACCCGCGGCGAAGGCCTTGCAGCGCCAGTCTTTCGCCAGGTAATCCATCGCCGCATACATTTCATAACCGCCGGCGGTGCAGACAAAACTGACTCCGCCCGCCAGGGCCGCCTCACAATCTCCCTTCAACAGATCGTTGACCGCCCGATCGATGGCGTATAGCGAGCTGCAGCAGGCCGTGTCCACCGCCTGGCTGGGGCCGGTCCAGTTAAGGAAATAGGAAAGCCGGTTGGCAATTCCCGCCAGCGAGCTGCCCGTCCCTTCGTGGAACATCGACACCGGATACCCGACATCGTTCAGGTAAGCGCTGTAGTCATTGACAATTGCGCCAACGTAAACCCCGACTTTGCGCCCGGAAAGCGCGGGCGGGAAATACCCGGCATCCTCGATGGCCGCCCAGGCCGCCTCCAGGAAAAGCCGCTGCTGCGGATCCATGGCCATGACTTCCGCTTCGGTGAACCCGAAGAAAGCGGCGTCGAACTTATCCGCGTCCTCAACAAAGCCTCCGTAAATCCCTTTTAGATCCCGCAGCGCGTCCGCATATACCCGGTATACAGACTGGCGCCTGGGTTCGGGCATTTCGATGATGAGATCCTGGCCGCTGCTTATTTTCTCCCACAATTCGTGGACGTTGCGGGCTCCCGGGAAAAGGCCGCCCATTCCCACCACCGCGATATCGGCCACCCCATCCACCCGGCTCCGATCGGTCGGCGTGGGCAACCGCAAGGGAGCCGCCGCCGGTTGAACCATGGCGGTGCCAACCATCCCGGAAGTGCCGGCGCTTTGGGCGGCGAAGGCCTCCAGCTCAGCGGGGAAATCGCGGACCAGGTATTCCACCAGGTCCCGCAGGTGGGCATATTCAAAAAACACCGTCGCCGGCAGGTCGAAACCCAGGCGCTGGCTGATCTGATCCGTGAGCGTGTTGATGCCAATCGAATCCAACCCCAGCGGGGCGAGGCTTTCATCCAGCGGCACTTCCGCAACCTGGCATTTTAGAAACGCCGCGATCCGCTGCCGGAACTCCGACAGCAGGCAATCCCTCAGCGGCTGGCCCGCTTTGGGCGGGGGAACGGGAGCCACTGCGCTGGCCTGGACGGTTCCCCCGGTGGGGGCCAGCCGGGTGAACGGTTTGGGATAATACCCCTCCAGCACGGCATAAACCTCCCCGGCTCCGTTTTCGATTGAAATATCGTAACGGCCGAGGGCATCCCGGCGTTCCTTCACTGCGGCATAGCCCTTCCGGGAAGCATCCACCGGCCGCAACCAATGAATCCTTTCCACCGCGAAAGGCACCACCGCCTGCGCCCCGCCCGGAACGGCAAGGGAAAATCCGCGGCAAGTGCCCAAGGCGGAATCAATAAAGGCGATTTCCGGAAGCGAGGCTTCGCCGTCCAGCGGATCCATAATCCCAACCAGTTGGTCGCCCACCTGGTGAATGGCCGCCAGCCGCCTGAGCGCTGGCCCATGGAATTGCCGGGTTTCCGGGGCGTTCGCCATCGCCCAGTAAAGCGCTTGATCCACCACCGGCACCCTCCCCTCCAGCTGATCCGCTTGGACTTGGGAATGGCACCCGGCAGCCAGGGTATCCGATGGGCGCAACCAACGGCCTTTGCAACAAAGCCGGTCCAACTCCTTATGGTAAATGCGGAAAGCGCCCGATTCGGCCATCTCGAATCGCATGGTGGCCGGGCCGCCTTGAATTTCCAAAGGCCGGATCCAGGCGAGATTCTCAATGGTGCCGGATTCCTGGCGCAAGACCTGCCGGGCAATCCGGAAGAGCAGGGCCAAATATCCGGCGGCGGGCATGATGGCCACTCCCTCGACCAGGTGTTGAGCGATGAAGTAATCCTCCCGGCTCAGCTCCAGCTCCACGGCGGTCCCGTGGTCATCCTGCGTGACCACCCATCGATCCTCAATATTCAGCCGGGCCGGTTGGGCGCGCCTTCTGCTCAGCGGCAAACGATATACGTCACCGCAGAATGGAATTCCCGGCAGCGGCAGCTTTTGATGGGCGCCTCCGCCCAAATGATCCTCCGCGGCGGCATTTTCGCCATTCACCCAGCGCACCCCTGCCGCCCAGCCCGGCTCCCAGCCAGCCACGGCGGCCGGCTCACCGGAACGAATGATCCGCTCGTTGGGCGTTCCCGCAAGATAATCAACCAGGCACTGCTGAAGCGCCGCCACGGTGTCCACCAGAAAGGCTAACCGGCATGGCGCGTGCCTTTCCCGCCCCGCCAGGGTTCGCGCCACGCACCACAAGGCGGCGGAATCTGAACCGCAGATGGCACGATAGCGTGCCCAGTTGGTGTCCACCCGCAGATGTTCCCCCAATTGGCGGAGGTATTCGGCCAGGGCTCCCTCGGATCCCGCGGAAAACAACATCAGGTACGGCTGGGCGGGCGCATCCAATCCAGCCGGCAATGGCGTATAACCGCTCACCACCACATGGGCATTGCTCCCCCCCAGGCCGTAGGCCAGGATGCTCATGCAGTCCTCGGCCCCACCGTGCTCCAGGGTGGCATTGGCCGTTTGGATTTCCAGCCACGAATGGCTGAGGGCGAAAACGGGATCGACCTGTTCGAAGTGGAGGGTCCCGGGCAGCTGGCCATGATGAAACGCCAGCGCACACTTGGCCAGTTGCGCCATTCCTCCCGAAGCCTCGCCAAACCCGATATTCCCTTTCACCGAACCGACCGGCACTTTGCCCCCCTGGAACCCGGCCTTTTCCAGGAAGCGCTGCAGGGCGCGCAACTCAATGACATCCGCCTCCGCCCCCGCGCCATGCCCCTCCACATACCGGAGGTTCCCGAGCCGGATCCCGAGCTTGCGGTAGGTTGCCGCCAGCAAATCAGCCAGGGCGTCCGCCGAAGGCAGGGTCAGGCGTCCGGATCGGTCGCCAGGATGATTGACATCGGTTCCCCGGACCACCGCGTAAATATAGTCCCGGTCGGCGACCGCCTGGGCAAGCGGTTTGATCAGGATCGCCCCCACCCCTTCCCCAATGACTTCCCCATGGGCGGGATGGGAGTAGGGATTGCAGACGCCAGTGGTATTCAAAATGCCCATCCCCGACAACGCCACCACCCGGCCCGGGGTGAGCAGCAGGCTCACTCCCGCGATAATCGCCTGGCGGCAATCCCCGGCGCAAATCGCCTGGATGCTGCGGTGCAGGGCCACCAAGGCCGTGGAACAGGCGGTATTGTAAACCTCACTGGGCCCGTTCAATCCCAGCAGAAACGAGATGCGGTTGGCGAAAATCGCCCCGGTCGTGCCCGCGGCAAGATACGCTTCGCTCGCCGCCTCCACTTCCAGCTCCCGCAGCAGGTCCGCGAACTCATAATTGTAAAACGCGGTGAACACGCCGGTCTGGGGATCCAGCGAACGGGGGCGGTAGCCGGCATTCTCGATGCAGGTCCACACCGTTTCGAGCAACAGGCGCATGTGCGGATCCATGACCTCCGCCTCGCGGCGGGAGATGTTGAAGAAGGGAGCGTCGAACCGGTGAATCTCCTGCAGCAACCCGAAATGCTTGATGCGGAGATCTCCCTGCCCGTTGCGTCCGCCACCCAGCCTGGCGAATTCTTCCGCCCGCTCCCCCCGCATCTCCTGGATGCAATTCCGGCGGCCGATCAAGTTGGCCCAGAAATCATCGATCGTCTCCGCCCCGGGATACTTCCCGGCCAGGCCGACGATGGCCATGGGCACCGGCCCCAACGGACGGGATGCGGGCACCACCGAAGGCGGCGGAGGCGCAACGGCCGGCTTCGACCGTTCCGCGTCACGCAAGAGGGCCTCGATCTGGGTCCGTTTTTCAGCCCGGTTCGGCATATTTCTCAGTGGATGACCATTTTCCCATGCCGCTCATCAAGCGGCACCTCCCACATTTATTTCGCCCCCGGTTTGCCTCACCCCGGCCAGGTGCGTGGCCAGCGTGCGCGCCGTGGGGAATTCCATCAGCCACTGCGGCAGCACTGGGAGTTTGAGTTTCTTTTCCAGGAGCATGGCCAGGCGCACCCCGGCAATCGAATTCATTCCGTATTCGTGGAACGACTTGCCATCCTCCACCTCGTTGAGGTCCAGCAGGTCAGCCAGGCAGCGTTTGATGATCGGGAGCATATCCTGGGCAGTCTCCGTCTCCTCCACCACCAAAACTTCGCGATGGCTTCCATTGCCATTGCCCGAGCTGGTCAAAACGGCATGCAAGCGATCGACTAACGCGGCGCTGAGGTGTACCACGTGGTCCGATCGGAGCACGCCGCCGACTTCAGCCGTGGTGATTTTCTCACCCGCCTGCTGACGCCGCTCCCATTCCTGAATCCGCTCCTCGACCTCCTGCAAGACGGAATGGGCCGGGCCTGGCTGGCCACCCAGGCCCAAAGTCGTGCGTGCGCCAGCCCGGTCGTGGACCAGCATCAGGCCCAGGAAGGGATCGTTCTGCCAACCGCGGCTTTCAATCCAGGGAAACGCTTGTTCCATCGTGATCAAGCTGAACCCGGCCTCCCGCAGCCGGGCATTGCGTTCCTCAGAGGGATATTTGTCGATGACCCAGGAACCCCAGCCGCAAGCCAGGGTTTTCCCGAACCTCTCACCCGCCGCCACCCGTTGCGCCCGGTGGCCGGCAAAGGCGTTTTGAAAGGCCGCTGAATAGCCATAATCCGCGGATCCGCGGATGCCGAAAGCCGCCATCGAGGAAAACAGGAAAAAGAAGTCCAGCGGCTCGGCCGCTGAAAGCTCGTCGAGATTCAGTGTGCCGTCCACTTTGGCACGGATGACCCGCTCGAAGGCCGCCCAGGACTTCGCCAGCAGCAGCCCATCTTCGACCCTGCGCGCCAGGTGGATCACCCCATGGATGGCGCCCACCTCCGCCTTCACTTTTTTCCAGATCGCCTCCAGGGCGGCCCGGTCGGCGATATCAACCTGGTAGTAGGATACGCTGGCCCCCCAGGCTTCCAGCTGGCGGCACTTTTCCCGCCTTTGCTCATCCAAACCGCCTTGGGAAAGGAGAACCAGCCGCGCGCCATAACGCCGGGCCAACTCGCCGCAAAGCTGTTCCCCGATCGGGCCCAGTCCCCCCGCGACCACATAGGTGCCGCGCGGGCGAAAGATGGAGGCCGCCCCGGAACCGGCCTGGACCTCGGTCAAGCGGTGGCGCCAGCGCTGCCCGCCTTGATGCTGAACCAAAGCCCCGGCCCCGGCCCCGTCGTCGGCCAGCCATTCCTTCACCAGCACCTGGTGGCGGGCTCCGGCGTCGGCGGCCTCGCGCACACTGATACAAGCCCACGCATGGCGTTCATTTTCGAGCATCGCCGACCGCACCAATCCGCCGACCGCTTCCAGGCGCAGCCGGGGGCGCACCAGGGAGGTCTCGTGCAGATGGAAAATCCGGATGGGAGCATCCCACGCCTCGCACATCAGTTTTTGGCTCAAACGGAAAAGCGCTGCCACATGACGTTGGTCGTCTTCAGGACTTCCCGCCACCGGCGCCACCAGGAGGATTACCTCCGGCGGCGGGTCCAGCTGCCAGGTATCAAGGTCATCCAATAAAACGGATTCCAGGCGCATTCCCACGGCCAATCCGGCATCCTGCTCCCCTTGCCGGACCGCGCTCATCAAGGCTTTGACCTCGGCATCATCGGCCGCCAGCAGCGTGATGCGCCGGCCGGCCTGGGCGCGCCAACGGCTTGGCCAATCCATCGGCTCCGGCCACGGCTCGGCCACCCACTCTTCCTTGACCACCAGCCATTCATCAATCTCGGGCGCTGGCGCCTCCGCGGCGGCCCCGTGATTATTCCCGCTGGTTGCAGCGGCCAGGCCCGGGCCATTCCCGGGCAGCCAATAACGATCCCGGGCAAAGGGATAGGTCGGCAGGCTGATGCGCCGCGGCCGGACCGGGCCGTAAAGCAGGGTCCAGTCGATATCCATGCCACTGACCCACAGATCGATCACCTTTTCCAATTTCCCTTTGCTGATCCACCGGGCCACGGCGGCCCCCAGGTCCAGATCGTCATCTTCCGCCAAAACCCGCAGCGTATCGACGGCGCCGTCCAGCACCCGGCCCCGGCGAATCCCTGCCGTGGGCTTCCCCTTTAACACCTTTTCGAGAAGTTCTGACACGTTGCCGATGGAGCTGGCGATGAATCCCAGGCGCTCCTCCATCGCTTGCCGGCCCACCTGGAGGGTATAGGCCAGATCCGCCAGGGATGGGGCGGGGTGTCCCTCGAGGAACCGGTGGAGTTGCCCCACCCTTTCCAACAGGCGCTTCTCATTCCGCGCGGACAGAATGATCACACACGGCGCCTGGGGCTCCGCTCCCCCGCTGCCGGGCCGGGGCGATTCGATGAATTCTTCCACCACGATATGGGCGTTGGACCCACCCGCGCCGAAGCCGGAAACCCCCGCCACATGCGGCAGGTGCCGGCCATCCACGATCCGCCGCTCCCAATCCCGGAGCGTCTGGTTGACGGTGAAGGGCGTGGCTTCCAGGTTAAGGTGCGGATTCAAAACCTGGGAGTGGAGGGATGGCACCAGCTGGCTGTGCTTCATCTGCAGCAGGACTTTGGTAAGCCCGGCAATGCCCGCGGCCGCCTCACAATGGCCAATGTTCGATTTCACCGATCCGAGGTGGCAGCGGGCTCCGGGCTCCCGGCTGGCCTTGAAGACCCGGGCCAGGCCCGCGATTTCTATCGGATCCCCCAAAGGCGTGCCCGTGCTGTGCGCTTCGACGTAGGTCACCCGTGAGGCATCGATCCCCGCGACCTCCAAAGCGCCTGCGATTACCGCGTGCTGCGCATCCGGATTGGGCACCGTGAAGCCGTGGGTTTTCCCGCCATGGTTGATCGCCGTGCCTTTGATCACGCCATAAATACGGTCGCCATCCCGAATGGCCTCCGCCAGCCGCTTCAGCACCACCACCCCCACCCCCTCACCCGGCACATACCCATCCCCCCCCGCACCGAAACTCGCGCAACGCCCCTGGCCGGAAATGAAGTGCCCCTCGCTCAACAGGAGATACTTGTTGGGATGAATCGTCACGTTGACGCCCCCCGCAAGCGCCATATCGGTCAGCTTGTGCTTCAGATCCTGGCAGGCCAAATGGAGGCCGGCGAGCGAGCTGGAACACATCGTGTCGATCGTGATGCTCGGCCCATGCAGGTCCAGAAAATACGAAACCCGGTTCGCAATGCTGGCGTAAATATTGCCGGCGACCGTGGGCTCGCCCCCAAGCGTCTGCTCGTGCGCAAACAGCTGGTATTCGGAATACATGACCCCGGCGTAAACGCCGACTTGCGCAGGCAGCCTGGGGCCGGGACCACCCTTGGCCTCCCGGGGGCGATATCCCGCATCCTCCAGCGCGGCCCAGGCCGTTTCGAGGAAAAGCCGTTCCTGCGGATCGATGTGCCGGGCATCCCGGGGGGCAATGTTGAAGAACAACGGATCAAAGGCATCGACCTCATCGATGAAACCGCCCCGTTTGCCAAAATGCGTGCCGGGGCTGTCCCAAATCGGATCCAAAAACCGCTTCGCGTCCCGCCGGTCCGGGGGAATCTCCGTGATGGAATCCCGGCCCTGGCGGAGGTTTTCCCAGAAGGCCTCCAGATCCCGGGCCTGCGGGTAACGACCAGCCAGGCCAATGACCGCAATGTCCAAGGCCTCCGCTGGCGCCGACGGTTGGCCGCCGGGCATCCCAGCCGGAAGGCTGGTGGCCAGGCCCAAACGCCAGGGAACCTTCGGGGCCGGCGGCGCCACCGCGGTCGTCGGTTTCTCATCGAACAGCTGGAGCAGGGCCTCCCGGCGGTGCTCGAGAAAATACCCGGCCAGCGACCGGATGGTTTGATGCTCGAAGAAAAGTGTTTTGGACAGCGATCCGAATGATTTCTCCAATTCGTTGGTCATCTGCATGACCATCACCGAATCGATGCCGTACGCGTCAAAGGATTCGTCCACTTGGATGCGCTCCACCGGGCATAAAATGGTGTCGGCCAGGAGCGTTCGGAAAAAGCGCAGCGCCTTTTCCGGCAGCGGCCCGGCGGCATCGAGCCCGGCCCGGGCGGCCGGGGCCGGCGGCGGAGCCCCCTGACAGGAGGGCGCACACGGTGGGACGGCCAGCGCTTCCCGGTGCGCCGGCAACACCATGACCTGGCTCCAGCCGGAGTGGAACGCCTCCGCAAAAGCCCGCAGACCGGAAGCGGATTCCAACGGCTCCATTCCGCTTTGGGCGGTGAGCATCTTCAGCATCCCGGCGGCCACTTTCATCCCCCCGTCCTGCCAAAGTGGCCAGTTGACCGCGAGGGTATGGCCCTGGCGCTGCCCCGCCCGGACCAGGGTGTTGCGCCGCTCCGCGAAGGCGTCGAGAAAGCCGTTTGCCGCCGCATAATCGGCCTGGCCGGCGTTCCCCATGGCGCCCCCCGTGGAGGAAAAGAGGACCAGGAAATCCAAGGCGATTTCGCGGGTCGCCTCATCCAGGCAGATCGTCCCCCGCACCTTCGGCGCCAGGACACTGCCAAATTCGCCAGCCGTTTTTTTGAGGATGAAGTTGTCCCGCACCAGGCCCGCCGCGTGCAAAATCCCATCCAGTGAACCATGCTCCCGGACAATGTCCTGCACCAAGGCCTGCACCTGGGTGGCCACCGTGACGTCCGCCGTCCGGTACTGAACCACCACTCCCGGACGCTCCAAGGCGCGGAGCGCCTCCATTTTTTCCGCGGCTAAAACGGAACGCCCCGTGAGCACCAGGACACACGATTCGGTCTGGGCGGCAATCTCCCTGGCGAACAACAACCCCAGGCCGCCGGCGCCCCCGGTGATCCAGTAAACCCCCTGCTTTTTCCAGGGAATCCGGAGCGGAGGTTCAGCGGCTGAAATCCTTTCCCACGAAACCACACTCCGCCGGCCCACCGCGCAGGCGATTTGCGCATCCTCCGGATGCAACCGGTTCTCCACCACGATCCTGACGACCTCGGCGGCGCCCTGGCCCGCATCCAGCTCAATGGTTTGTCCGATGAAATCCGGATTTTCCTGGTGCGCTGATTGCAGCAATCCGTTGAGGCCGCGATAAACCACGGCTTCAGCGCCGCTGGGAAGGAGCAGTTGGACCAGCACCCCACCCGCCATTTTCCCCGCCAGGATCCGCTGGGTCAGCTCAAAAAGCTGCGTCGCGGCCGCCTCATAGCGGGCGGCGCAATCGCCAGTGCCCGGGTCCAGCACCACGTGAGCGGTGCCGCTCAATCCCGCAGCCAGACCGGCGGTGGCCTCGGCGTCCAGGCCGCAAGTGACCACGAAATAACGGCTCCAGGAAGGCTCGGATCCGTTCTTCGCATGAGCCTTTTCCAGTCTTACGGGACGATACAAGGCGGCCCGGGGCGCGGGCGCCGGCTCGCAGGTGCGGGTTGAGAAGCCTTGGATGCGAACGCAGACCTTCCCGGACCCGTCGCAAAGATCCAAGTCCAGCTTGGATCCGTTCGGAACGCTGCGGCGCACGCAGGCCCACATCTCTTCGGCGCAGGGGTGGTAACATACCAGCTCATCCAGCGCGTAGGGAAGAGCCGCATGGCCTGGTAATCCGGCCTCCCCCAGCGCCAGCGTCGCCTGGAATAATCCATCCAGGAGGATCGGGTGCATCACATAAGCGGCGCGGGTGGCGGCCACCAAAGGCGGCAGGACCATTTTGGCCAGCACGACTTCGGCATCCCGGCGGATTTCCCGGAGGCATTGGAAGGCTGGCCCATGCTCCAGCCCAAAGGCTCGGAATGCTTCATAGCATTGCGCTGGCGAAAGATCAGCCGGCGGCAGGCGATCCCGCAAACCCTTTAAATCCAGCTCGGGCGGCTGGCCGGAGTTGCCGAAACTGGCCTGGCCCTGGCTGATGACCAACCGGGAGGAGGCAGGCCCTTCGGCATGAATCTCAAACCGCAGCCCGCCCTGCCCCTCCGGCTGCAAGCCGGCGTGAATGGCTCGGCCTGGGGGGGAAACCACAAAGGGCTGGGCCCACACAATATTCCTCAGCTGTATCTGGCCCGCCTGCCCGCCGGCCGCCCACCCGACCGCGGCGTGGACCAATTCCAGGCAGGCGGCGGCGGGCAGCACGCGCTCCCCCCGCCAGCGATGTTCGTCCAGGAAAAATTCCCGGCCATCGAACGTGGAGCTGAATCGCTGCTCCCATAGATCCGACGTGTTCCGGTGCAGCAGCGGGTGCAGCCAGAACGCCTGCGGGCTGGGTGATGCCAGTCCGGCGGGGCGCTGGGGCACCCAATATTTTTCCCGCGCAAAAGGGTAACCCGGCAGACTCATTCGGCGCCGTGGACGATCGCCGGGCAGGCCCCGCCAATCCACGCTCACCCCCGCCGCCCACGCCTTGAGCAGCTGGTCATACTTGCCTTTGTCAATCCACGAGCCGACCGCCGCCTGGAGATCCTCATCCTCCATGAGCCAACGCAGGGAGGCCTGCCTCTGCTCCGCGCTGCCGCGATGGATCGACCGATCTTCCCGTCCGTCCAAAATCCCCTGCAGCCTCACCGCCAGCTCCGCCCGCGAACTGACGGCGAAAGCCAGGCGCTCCTCCATGGTTTCACGGCCCACCTGCAGCGTGGCGGCCAGGTCGGCCAGCCGATATTCCGGATTGCTGCGGATGAACTCGTGCAGTTGTGCCACCACTTCCCGCAGCCGGTCCTGGTCCCGGGCGGAAAGCACGATTAATTGTCGCCCCCCAACCCCATCGGCCTCGGCCGCGGGATCCCCGCTGGCGAATTCTTCCAGGATGACATGCGCATTCGAACCGCCCGCCCCAAAGGAGGAGATGCAGGCCAGCCTCAGTCCGGATTGGACGGCCCCTTCTTTTTCCACGCGTGGCGGCTCCCAATCCGCCAGCGACTGCGGCACAAAAAAGGGCGTCTCTTTGAAATCTATTTCCGGATTCAAATCCCGGGAGTGCAGGGAAGGCACCAGCTTCCGATGGCGCATTTGCAGGAGGATTTTGGTGAGGCCGGCCATTCCCGCCGCCGACTCCAGGTGGCCGATGTTCGACTTGACCGAGCCAATCGCACAAAACTGTTTGTCGGCGGTGAACTCGCGGAAGGCTTTGGTCAATCCGGTGATCTCAATGGGATCCCCCAAGGCGGTGCCCGTGCCATGCGCTTCCACGTAGCTGATCCGCCGCGGATCCACCCCGGCTTTCCTGATGGCCTCGGAAACCATGGCTGCCTGGGCATTGGGATTCGGCACGGTGAACCCATGGGTTTTCCCGTCCTGGTTGATCACGGTGGCTTTGATGACGCCATACACCTGGTCCCCATCCCGCACCGCATCTGCCAGCGGTTTGATCAGGATGGCGCCCACCCCTTCCCCGGGAACAAATCCGTCTCCACCACTCCCAAAACTGCGGCACCGCCCATCCGAGGAGGACATCGCCAGGCGGGCATGGAGCAGGTATTTGTTGGGGTGGATCGAAACGTTGACCCCGCCCACCACGGCCGCCTCACACTCCCCGGCACGCAGGCTTTGCACCGCCAGGTGCAACGCGGTCAGCGACGAGGAACAGAGCGTGTCCACCGCCATGCTCGGGCCATGGAAATCCAGCACATAGGAAACCCGGTTGGCAATGGAGCCATAGAGCGCGCTCACCACCAAGCCATCGCCCTCCTTCCCGTGCCAGCCACTGTGCATCTGGTATTCGCCATACATCACCCCCACAAAAACCCCCATCCGGCTCCGGGTTTGGTGGCTCAAGGCCGAGGGGGCATAACCGGCGTCCTCAAACACATGCCAGACAGCCTGCAAGAACAGACGCTCCTGGGGATCCATTTCCTGGGCCTCCCGGGGGGAAATCCTGAAGAACAACGGATCGAACTCGTCAACTCCATCAATGAATCCACCCCACCGTGAATGCCGGCCGGCCTCCGCCTGGAGCCGCGCGTCGTCCCAGCGCTCCGCGGGGATTTCCGAAATGCAGTCGATCCCGTTCCTTAGGTTTTCCCAAAAGGCGGATACATTCGCCGCCTTGGGATATTTCCCGCTCACCCCGACGATCGCGATTTCCTGCCTTTCCCGCTGGTTCAGGGCCGGCGGGCCAGCCGGCACCGTTTCCCGTCTCATTTCGGGTTTACCCACAGGCAGCGGGCACGGCGCGGCCGTTTCCGGGAAAAGCGACTTTACGGTCCGGGCATGTTGCGTCAGAAAATAATCGGCCAAGTCCCCGATGGTCTGCCGTTCGAACAACAGCGCGGCGGAAAGTTTGCCAAAATCCTGCTCCAAAAGCCCGTTCAGCCGTCTCACCATGAGCGAGGTCATCCCATACGCATCGAACCTGGCCTGCGTTTCAATCCGGTCACGGGGAATCTCCGTGACCTGGGAGAACAACTCCTTGAGATAGGTCTCGATCCCTGGCCGCAGCGCCGCGGGGGCTGCCTCCGGCTGGCCACCGCCGGCGGCGGTTGGCGCACCCATCCAATGGCGCTCCCGGGCAAAAGGGTAGCCCGGCAGCGGAATCCGCCGCTGGCTGGGGTCGGCCTTCCCCGGCCCCAGGGTGCCAGCCCCGGCAACCCATTTCGCGGCCACCTCCAGGGGCTGCACATTCGGCGCCAGGATGGTTCCGCCGGGATTGCCGCAGGCTTCTCCGCTGCAAACACCCGGCCACGCGGGAGCTCCGGCCAGAAATGCCTCCAAACCTTCCCGCAGCTCCTTTCGCGAGTGCACCACCAAGGCGAGGCGCATCCTCATCGGCTCCCGCCCCACCCGCAAGGTATAGCCAATATCCGCCATCCGGGCCGTGGCGGAATCGGGCTGCGCCAGGAAATCGCACAACCTCCGGGCGGAGGCCGCCAACTGGCCCTGGGTGGCGGCGGATAGCACAATCAAAGTCTCCGCCGGGCAGTCTGGCGGCTCCGGGGCCTGGTATTCTTCCACCACCAGGTGCCCGCCGGAACCCGTGGCGCCAAAGGCGTTGATCAGGGCGCGCCGGGGAACGGGACCGCCCTCCTCGTTCACGGTCCACGGAACCACCGCGCCGGGGATTTTCAACCCGGTATCCTGCCACTGCACCAAGGGATTGACGGGCTGGAACTGGAGGGTGGGGAAAATCTCCCGGTGCTGGAATTGCAGGAGAACCTTGGCCAGTTGCGACATCGCCGAGGCGGATTCCAGGTGGCCCAGGTTCGCCTTGATGCTCCCCACATGGATGGTTGATTGGTGCGCGCCCCCGGCGCCGAACACTTCCTTGATCGCGGCAGCCTCCGCGGCGTCCGCCATGCCCGCGCCCGGCGCCGCCGCCTCAATGTAGCTGATATCACTGGCGGACAGTCCCGCTTTTTCCAGCGCCTCCCGCATCGATTCCGCCTGGCGCTGCGCGCCCGGCAGGCCATAACGGCCCGTGCGGCCGCTGTGGCTGATCGTGGTCCCCCGGATCACGCCGCGAATCGCATCCCCGTCTCGCACGGCATCGCTTAAAGGCTTCAGGAGCACCACGCCCACCCCCTCCCCAGCCACCCAGCCATTGGCTTGCACGCCAAAGGGATGGCATTCCTCATCCGCGCTGAGCAGCCCGGCGGCCGTTAACACCCATTGGTGATAGGGATGCGCCATGAGGTTCACCCCCCCCACGAGGGCGGCTTTGCATTCGCCCGTGGCCAGGCTTTGGCAGCCAAAATGGAGCGCGGTCAAGGCCGAGGAGCAGGAGGTGTTCACCGCCACGCTCGGCCCCTTGAAATTGAAAAAAAACGAAACCCGGTTGGCGATCGAGGAATGATGCGCGGATACCGCCTCTCCCGGCTGGACGGGCGGCCAACCCGCGGGGCGGAAATGCTGGTAGTCATCCCACATGGCACCCACAAACACCCCGACCCGGCCGGCGGTGCGATTCAACTCCGCGCCGGTGTAACCGCTATTTTCAAGGCATGCCCAGGCGGCTTCCAACAGCAATCGCTCCTGCGGATCCATCGTGCGGGCTTCGGCCGGGGTGATCTGGAACAACCCGCAATCAAAACAATCCACGTCCTCCAGGAATCCGCCCCAATGGCGCAACGCCGGTAGCTGTCCGTTGGCCTCCTGGCCAGTCCGGTAAGTGCCGGAGGGGTCGAAACGCAGCTCTTTAAAGCTGCTCCTGCCCGCTTTCAGATTCCTGGCCAGGGCCGGCCCATCTTCCGCCCCGGGATACCGCCCGCTGATGCCCACCACCGCGATGGCTTCGCGCACCGGCGCCGCTGGCCGGGGCCATTCCCCGGCTGCAAAACTCCCTTCCCGCGGCGGCGCATCCGGCCCAATCGTCAGCGGGTCCCACGGTATCGGACATTCCAAAGCGACTTCGCCACCGACAAAGCTGTGCAGGAAAACATCTTCGGGATCCAGCTGGAAATCTTCCCGGATCTTCTCGTACCTCATCCCTCCGATCGGGCATACCCCCATGGCAAACTCCGCTTGCCGGTCCAGCAACAACTGCCCGATGTAACCGGATTCCAGCAGTGAGTAATAGGTGCTGTCCCCGCCCCCCAACGGCTTCAGGCTGGCGGTGGGGCCGACCAGGAACAGGCAGAATTTCGCGGACTGGTAATGCTTCCGGTTGAAGGGAGTATAGCAGGACTTCAGGTCCGTGGACAGGGCCGGCGCCACCCGCTCCAGCTGGTGCCGGGAGCCATCGTAACGATACAAACCCCCGGGAATGCCCTCCACCCCGCCGGTCTTGATATAGGCAAACACCTTCAGCGCATGCGGGCCGGCCACGGAGGGATACAAATACCGCGCCAAACCCCGCCGCCAGTCCGCTGCCAGCAGGGCCATGAACCGGCTGAAGCGTTCAAAGGCAACTGGCGCATCGCGGTAAACGCGCTTCGCCGATCGCAACCGATAATAACCCGCATCGGCCTCCCATGCTTTCAGCGCAATGGACTTCGTGCCGGGCGGGAAACGCCGCAAATGAAGCTTCTGCCGATGCAGTTCCTCTTTCTGCTCCGGGGTTGGCAAGCCATCGCCCATGCCTTCGGCCTGCAGGAATTGGGTAAAGGCCCCTGCTTCCGGAGCATTCCTGCCCGCCCAATCCACTGCCCCACCGGATTCGCTCTCCTGATTTTGGCCGGCGTCCGTTCCCCCCAGCAAACAGTGGATGAATTGATGCGCCGGCTCGAGCTGGAAACCTCCGCGAATCGCTTCGAACGCCATCCGGCCCACCGGGCGCAGACCCAATCCGAAACTCACCTGGTGTTCCATCAGCGCTTGCGCCATATACCCCGCCTCAACCACCGCCAGCACCGGGCTGGCATTGCCATACATGGATTGGATGGCATCCATCTGCGCGATGAGGAAAAGGACGAAACCCGCCTTGGAAAACGCCTCCCGATCCCCGGGTGCAAACACGGAAACCCCCATCCGCGGCCCCGGCTCAAGGGCATAAAGACGGTGTTCCTCGGGGTGATAATAGTAATATCCTTCCGGCATCCCCTCGACCCCATTCTCCCGGATGAAGAGGCAAGTCTGGACCGCTCTCAATCCACCGGCGGAGGAGTAAAGGTATTGGGGGCCGCTGCGGCGCGCATTGCACCCCACCAACGTCAGCAATCGCCCGAGCGCCTCCCCCGGCACTGGCTGGCCCGAAAACCGGCGGACCGTGGCGCCTTGGATATAGGCCTCATCCTTGAATCCGGCCGCCGCCAGGGAAATCGTGGACAACGGGGCAGGTTCATGGCACTGCAAGGCGCCGCATCCACCATCGGCGACAGCACCCTGGGGCACGCCCGCCGCCGGTTGGCCGGTGCTCCGCTGCACATACGCGGCAATCGCCTGCACGGTGGGGCTATCCAGGAAGACATCCAGGGGAACGACCACCCCGTATTGGGCCTGGATGTAATCCACCGCCTGCACCATGGTGAAGGAAGTGGCGCCCAGGTCGAACAGATCCCCGGTTTCAGGTATGGAACCCGCGCCCAGGGCCCGTTGAAACAGGCCCCGCAAATCCGCAACGATCTCCGCGTCAGCCAGTTGGGTGAAAACCTTCTCCGCGGCATGCCGGTCACCACCCTTATTCCGGGCGGCCTGGTCCACTGCTCCCCGGGCCGGCGGCTCCACCGCTGGCTCGGCCGCCCCGGATTTCAGTGGCGCCGCCGGATCCTCCGCCAGCGGCCAGGGAAGCGCCGCGCGATCCAGCTTGCCATGCCCGTTGACGGGCAATGCCGCCAGCACCACAAACTGATTGGGCACCATGTATTCCGGAAGCTTCCGTTTGAGGAAATCCCTTGCCTCTTTGACGGAAAGAGATTGCTGGCGGCAAACCAGGTAAGCCACCAGTTTGGGGTCATCCGAATTTTCCTCGCGCACCAGCACCGCGGCCTCTTCCACGGCTGGATGCCCGCGCAAGGCCTCCTCGATTTCGCTCAATTCGATGCGGAATCCGCGCAGTTTGACCTGAAAATCCAGGCGGCCGAGGTATTCGACCTGGCCATCCGGCAGCAGTCGCGCCTGGTCGCCGCTGCGGTAGAGCCGCGCGCTGGCCTCGGATGCCAACGGGTCTTTTAGAAAACGCTCCCGGGTCAGTTCCGGGCGGTTTAAATAGCCCCTGCTCACCCCGATCCCACCAATGAACAATTCCCCGGATTCGCCCGCGGGGACGGGGCGCAGATCCTGGTCCAGGATGCGGATAACCGTCCGGGCTATGGGGCTGCCGATGGGCACCTTCTGGTCGGGCCGGTCGGCACATTCCCAATAGGTCACATCCACTGCCGCCTCCGTCGGCCCGTAGAGATTGTGAAGCCTGGCCGGCAGCCGCTCGAGGCACTGCTTCATCAAACGGTAGGAAAGCGCCTCGCCGCTCGCAAAAACGTGCCTCAAACTTGCACATTGGGCCACCCCCTCCTGCCGCAGAAAAAACCGGAGCATGGAGGGCACGAAATGGCAGACGGTGATGCTCTCCGCCTGGATGAGCTCCTTCAGATACCGGTTGTCCTTGTGCCCGCCCGGTTTCGCCAATATCAGGCTGGCCCCTGAAATGAGGGGAAGGAAGAACTCCCACACCGACACGTCAAACGTATAGGCCGTTTTCTGCAATATGCGATCTGCACCTGAAATGCCGTAATGATCGCGCATCCACAACAGGCGGTTGCAGATGGAGGCATGCTCGATCAGGCACCCCTTGGGCAGCCCGGTCGACCCTGAAGTATAGATCACATAGGCCAGGTCGCGCGGCCCGGAGGCCGCCACGGGATTCCCCTCGGGCAGCCCGGAAAACAACTCCCGCTCCTCATCCAGGCTCACCGTCGTGACCGCCAAACCAGCCAGCGCGCGGGCCCATGCCGAATGCGTCAAAACCAGGGTAATCCCGGCATCCTTGAGGATGAATTCCAGGCGTTCCGCCGGGTAATCCGGAGCCAATGGCAGGTATGCCCCCCCGGCTTTCAGGATCGCCAGCAAGCCGACCACCAGTTCCAGGGACCGTTCCATCAACACGCCGACGAGGACATCCGGACCCACCCCCAGATCCCGGAGATAATGAGCACACCGGTTGGCTCGTCGATTTAGCTCCCCATAGCTCAGGACCTCCCCGCCAAACCGGACGGCGGGGGCTTCCCGGCGCTGCTCCACGGCCTGCTCGAATAAATAGTGGAGTCCCGCCAGGGAAGGGTCTCCCATCCCACCCCCGGGGGTTTCCCTATTCTGTGATTCGCGCTTGCCAGTCATAGAGTCACACTCCCCAGCATAGCCACGGAGGCCGTTTCCGGTAAACCGATTTTGGATGCCTCCTGAACCAGCGGCAGCACCTGTTTTGCCTCCCACCAGGCCTCGTGATGAACCAGCCCGGACAGGATCTGATGGTAGTCCGCGAACATTTTCTCGATGAATCCATCGGCATAAACGCCCTGTGCCACGTCCCAATAAAGACCCAGCTTATCGCCATATTCCGCGCTGATATTGTCCAGGTGGACCTGGGAGGTGCGGCTTGCGGAACGGCAAAGGCGGATGCCTTCGGGTAACCGGAAGACCGGCTGCGGGCTTAAATCCGTAAAGACCACCGGGAATCGCAATGCCTCCAGGCCGGCATTTTTCCTTTTCGCCGCCGCCTTTCGCAGGGCCTTCAAGCCACTCACCGCG
>CAIMWS010000538.1 GCA_903845125.1 uncultured Verrucomicrobiota bacterium | reverse complement strand
CAATACGATAATCAGTATAAATAATATTATAATAATCGATTCATTTTTCATTTATCTTAAACGTGTTTTCGGTTTTTTAATATAAAATGTTGAGTTGTGCCCACCCGTAGTGGTCACTGTTTCATCAGGATATACTGTCTTAATGCATTTCAGCTTTGGACCAACACGAGTAGGCACTTGAGCGGTCGCAGCTGAAACACCAATCATTTTGCCTATATTTGTAAGCACCTGAGTGCCAGCATTTCCACCGCCTGCATCACACTCCATAAAAATGGTTTCCTATCATTACAGAAATATTTCTTCATTTCTATCGCCACGAGTTTGGTCGCCAATGTCAAACACAATATCACACTATGATATGGCCTGCCCCATTTTCCGACCCTTTGTTCATTCCCCGGCCCCAGTAATTTCAGGCGCATCCCGGCCACGGCTGGAGTTTATGAACGTCAGCTCTACTGCACCACGATGGTCCCTTGCGTGCTATGCGTTTGCGCCGGGCTGATGCCGTAGAGCTTCGTCGTCAGCGTGAAGGTGTAGGTGCCTTTCGGACAGGCGGAGTTTGCGGTCAAATTGACAAACGGCGGGCCGTTTTCGGGCAAGGGCACGTAGACCAGTTGCGAGATGTCGTGCGGCAAACCACTCACAATATAATCCGCCCCATTGTATGTGAAGCCAGCGATCGACTCAACATTGATGAGGTAGCCGGCGGTGCCTCCTGGGGATACCGTCTGGATTGCCGGAGAAAGGCTAAGGTTGTAGTCGGGCTCGTGCACCACCACGGTGGCGGTGGCAGACTCGGTACGCTTACCGCTGCCGCCAGAGAGCGTGGCGGTTACTGTGACGTCATAGCTCCCGAGCGGGGTGCCGGAGCTTGTTTGGACGACCAGGATAGGCGGGCCATTTTCCGGGAGCGGAGTATAGACAAAGCCCGTTGCAGAGGGAGGCAGTCCGCTGATCTCCCAACTAGAGTACCGGTAATAGAATCCGGCAATAGAGGTGATGTTGACTTCGTATCCGACCGATCCGCCGGGGGCGGTGATTCTGCTGTCCGGAGCAAGGGTCATCGAGAAATCCGGGTCGGTGACGACCACCGTTCCTTCGACGGTATGGGTCTTGTTGGCGTTGCCGCCATAGAGAGTGCAAGTCACGGTAAAGGTATAAGTCCCTTTGGGGGCCTGAGGGCTTGCAGTCACCTGGAGGAGCGGCCCACCATTTTCAGGCAAGGGAACGTAGACTAGACCGGCCAGGCCGGCGGGGAGTCCAGTCACATGCCAATCCGAAATGGCGTAATAGAAGCCGTTGATCGGCTTGATCAGCAAATCGTAACCAGCCGTCATGCCCGGAGAAATTGTCCGGCTCGAAGGCGAAGTAGTAATGCTGAAATCCGGGGTCGTCAGCGTGCCGACCGTCAGCGTGAGATCGGCCGTGCGCGTGAGGCTGCCACTGGTCCCGGTGACTTTAAGCGTTGAAGTCCCACCAGGCGTGCTCGCACTGGTCGTGACCGTCAAGGTCGAGGAACCGCCCGTGGCGGGGTTTGGCGAGAAGGAAGCGGTAGCGCCGGTGGGGAGGCCGCTCACGCTCAGGGTGACCGGGCCGGTGAAATTGGAACGGTCGATCGAAATGTCATAGCGGACCGAAGCACCCGCAGTGAGGCTCTGGGTATCGCGCCAGGGATCGAGGGTGAAATCGCCCGCGCTGGGCGCTTTGATCACCAGGGTCGGCGTGGTCGAGCGAGTCAAGGTATCGCTTATGCCGGTTATTGTGATGGGATAGCTGCCGACCGGCGTGCCGGAGGCGGTGTTGACGGTGAGCGTGGCCTTGACGTCCAGAATGCTGAGCGAGGACAAGTCCAGCGAATAGGTTGCGCCGAGCGGAAGACCGCTGACAGCGAGGTTCACCAGTTTACTGAAGCCGCCGGTTCGGCTGAGCCAGACGGTGTAAGTGGCGTGCCCGCCAGGGTTGAGGGTCTGGCTGGAGGGGGACGTGCTGAGATTAAAACCGAGAGGTTCCCTGACCGTCAAGCCGAGACTTGTCGAGCGGTTCAGACCGCCTTCGGTGCCGGTGACCTGAATATTATAATTACCGGGCGGCGTACTGGGGCCTGCAGTGACGGTCAAGGTCGCATAGGTGTAAATAGGGTTGTGATTGAACCAGGCGGTGGCGCCATCAGGAAGGCCGTCAAAACTGAGCCGCACATAACCATCATAGCCACGAAGCGGTTCGACCGAGACGGTGTAGGTCGTGGTGTCTCCCTGGTCAATACTCTGGCTCCCAGGCACTCCGTTAAGGGTGAAACTGGCCGGCGCAATCTCAAGAACGACGGTTTGGGTATGGGTGAGACTGTTTCCACCGCCTAAATTGGCAGCGCCGGTAATGGTCAACGGGTAGGTCCCATAAGGTGTCTGCGAGGTGGTGAGCACATTCAGGATCGGATTTCCTCCGACCGCCGCGCTGATGTAACCATCAGCCCCGGCGGGCAATCCGCTCACGGTGAGATAGACGAAATTGCTGAAACCGCCGACTTTGCTGACGGAAACCGAATAATTCGTATTTTGGCCCGGCGCGATTGACTGGAGCGAAGGCCAAGCCGAGACGCTGAAACCGGGTGCGACGACGAGGAGGGTGAGCCAGGTTTTCCGGACGATGTTCACGCAAGTGCCGGTGACAACCAGTGTGTAGACGCCGGCCGGTGTATTCGTGCTGGTGTCGATGTAAAGTGCTGTTGCCCGGCCAAAGGGCGAGGGTTGATAGCCGGGATTTGGGTCGAACCAGGTCTTGGCATTGGCCGGGACCCCCTCCACGCTGAAGTTGACGGCCCCGCCGAATAATCCTGGTGAAAAGACATCAATGTCGAACGCCGTGCCGCCGCCTTGGTTTGCCTCCATGGTCATCATTGGGGCGCCGAGCGTGAAGTCGAGGTTTGCCACCACGGCCAACTCGACCGGTATGTGATGCGTCAAGGTGCCGCTTACGCCGGTGACGGTCAGGGCATATCTGCCGGCGGGCAAATTGGTGGGAGTCGTGACTTTCAGGAGGGTGGAGTTGGTGTTGCTGGGACTGGGCGCGAAGACTGCGGTCACGCCGGCTGGAAGACCACTCACGCCGAAGCTGACCGGATCCTTGAAACCCACCATCCGGGAAATGGAAATCGGAAACTGAGTGCCGGCTCCGGGCGGGATGTATTGGGTGGAGGGTGAGGCGGACAGACTGAAGTCTGGGGCGACGACGTTGAGGCTGATCCAGGTCTTGCGGCTGAACAGGCCGGAGGTGCCGGTAACTTCCAGGGCGTAAGTGCCAGCCGGGGTGGTCTTGCCGGCGGTGACGCAAAGCGTCGAGCCGCTGCCGGAGGAGGAGGAGGCCAGGGCGGGGTTGGGATCGAACCAGGCGCTGGCGCCAGCAGGCAGGCCACTGACGTTCAAGTGGATCGCGCCCCCGAAATTGTTCTGCTTGATGGTGCCGATGGCATTCGTTCCGGTTTCGCCCTGGTTAACGCTCAGGGACATCATGGGCGCGCTGAGGCTGAAGTCGGCGGAGGAGTCAATGGTCAGATCCACACTACTGGAGCGAATCAAGCCGCCGCTGACCCCGGTGACCGTGAGCTTATAAGTTCCGGCCGGCACGCTGGAACTGGTGGTAACGGTGAGGTCCGAGCGGTTGGTGTTTGCTACCGGGTTGGGTGCAAAGACGGCCGTCACCCCAGCGGGCAGTCCCGTCACACTAAGGCTGACATAGTTACTGAGCGCGCCCGTTTGATAGACGTAAAAGGGGAAGCGCGCCTCGGCGCCGGGGCCAATGGTCTGGCTGGAGGAGGTAGAAGCGGAAAGGTTGAAATCTGGAGCCAAAACCATCAAGGTGAGCCCGGTGGTGCGGGTCATACTGCCGCATTGGGCCGTCACCGTGAGGTCGTAACTGCGTGGGGCGGTGTTCAGGCCGACCTTGAGCAAGAGTTTTGCGGCCGAACCAGGCGTCGAAGGTGGATAGACCGGGTTAGGAGCAAAGTAGCCGGTGGTGCCCGCCGGAAGGCCGGAAACACTCAAGGTGACGGGGCTGCGAAAGCCACCGGAAGGGGAGATCGTGATGTCGAAGAAAGTGGTCCCCCCCTGCCCCACGAACTGCGTCATCAAGGGCGCGCCGAGCGTGAAATTGCCGATGGCGGTTCCGATATAGCGCAGCCGATAGAATTTCGAGGCGGCGGAGAAAGTAACACTGACCTGGTTACTGGCTCCGGTTGGGGCGTTGGTCCAGGCGCCGGCCAAATTCGGCGTTTCCTCCAGCACATACTCGGGCATCGAAGGCGCCCAGGAAATTCGGCCACGCCCGGGCGCTTCGGGCTGAATGAGGAGACCCGGAACCGAATCGGCGCGCGCCGAATTGGCTCCGCTGAGCGCAGCGACGAAGACTGCCCAAGCGAGTTGCGTCAAGGCCCGCCCCGGGCCATGGAGAGGAGAAAACCTATTTATAAGTTTCATCGTTTGCGTGCGCCGATTCATGACTGTATTTTTAAAAAAATAAGTGGGAGATCCACGTCTGCCAAGCGCAAAGAGTACTTCTGCCACGCACTACGGCGGAGTGCCAGGGCGGACAAACTGAGCCAACCCAAAAAAAAGTGTCAGGCCATCGCATGGTGTGGTTATTTGTTTGACATTGGCTACCAAATTGGTGTTGATCGCCCCATGCCGCGCCAATTGCGTATTGAATATAACGGGGCCATCTACCACGTCATGAGCCGGGGCGATCGCCACGAAAAAATCTTCCTCGACGACGTGGATCGCCAGGATTTTCTTAAGACGCTGGCCGAGACGTGCCAGAAAACGGGCTTTTTGGTTCATGCCTATTGTTTGATGCCCAATCATTTTCACGTGGTGGTTGAAACCCCGGAAGCCAATTTGGTGGCGGGCATGTCCTGGTTATTGAGCACCTACACGATTCGCTTCAACCAGCGGCACAAACTTTCCGGCCATCTTTTTAGCGGCCGGTACAAGGCCTTGGTGGTGGAGGGCAGCGGCGCGGGATATTTGAAAACCGTCTGCGACTACGTCCACCTCAATCCAGTCCGGGCCAATCTCCTGGCGGCGGAAGAAAAATTGACCGGCTATCCTTGGAGCAGTCTGCTCTGGTACGGGGCCGCCCGGCAGCATCGGCCAGCGTGGCTTGGGGTGGCGCGGCTTTTGGAGGAGCATGGGCTGCCGGAAGATTCGGCCCGCAGCCGGGAAGCCTTTCTGGCGCGGATGGAAGCGCGCCGCTGGGAGGAAGAGGACGAGGAGTCGCTGGCTCCCATTCGGCGTGGTTGGTGCCTGGGTAGCGCGGCCTTTCGGCAGGAACTTTTGGCCAAGCTCGACGGCCAAACCGGGGAATGGGCGAGCGGCCAGTTGCGGCAAGAGCATGCAGAAAATCGGGCGGAGCGGATCATCGCCGAGGAGTTGAGCCGGTTGGATTGGACCGAGGAAGAACTGGGGCGGGCGCGCAAGAGTGCCCCAGAGAAAATGGTCATCGCCGCCCGGTTGCGGCGAGAAACGACGGTGACCCTCAAATGGATTGCAGCGCGCCTCTGCTTGGGGACGTCCAAGAGTGCCAATGCGAGGGTGCACCAATGGATGAAGAACAACCCCACGTCGGCGTCGTCCGCGCCGCCCAATCAACCATCGCCAAAAATTCTTAACCAGAAGCGTGCACAAGGAAAGAAGCATACGGCCCCACTCGCCCGACCAAGGAAACGCAAGAGCCGTTCACCGCGCTGAGGGCCGCCCGGCGGCTCTTTGCCAGGCTGGACATCGCCACCGTGAGCTACCGCGATATCGCCAAAGCTGCGGGCGTCAGCCACGGCCTGGTCCAGCAGTACTTTGGCACGCGCCAGCACATGATCGCCGCCATCATCCAAAACGAGATCGAGGAAGCCGGGAAGGCCGGAGGCCGGGGGGGCAGTTGGCCTTGTCGGCCAAACACCGGAAGGGCCACGGCCAGCGCCGAAATGCTCAATGCCCTATTCATGCAGATGCAATCACTGCGGGTTTGTAGCACGACGGACGACGCTCAGAAAGTCTTTGCCGCCGCTCATGGCGAATTACCCAGCTTGATCACGTAGGAATCGGCCGTCTTGAAGCCACGTTCACTCTCGCAGCGATACTCGACAGCCGCTTGATCCAGCGCAACCTTGACCCGCAGATAACCGGAACCGCCGAGGATGGTGCCGCTCTGGTAACCGTATTCGGCGGCACTGCGGGGCACGCGATTGTTGCCGGGATTCCCCGGCTGCGGAACTTCCTGATAGACGATGCCATCGAGGACCTGCTTGGCATAGAAGTGATCGTGGCCATGGAACACTGCGCTGACCTGGTTCTGCACTAGAATTTGGTGAATTGGGGCCGGCCAGCCAGGGCGATTCTGCTTGAAACCATCGGTGCCGTCGGCGTTATTGCCGCCCCATTCGTAAAGAGGAGCGGCTTCTGCACCGCCACGGCACTGTTCATCCGCCCCGCCGACGAGGTGGTGGATGAACACGAACTTGAACCTGGCCTGGCTCATTTCGAGCGTGCGTTTGAGCCATTGATATTGCTCCTCGCCAAGGGTGCGTTTCCAGTTGTCGCCTCCGCCCCGCTGACGCCTTGTGAACCAGAATGGGTCGAGCACGACGAAGAGCGCGTCGCCCCATTCCCAAGCGTAGTGGTCCTGCAATACGCCCGCTTCGGGATGCTTTGTCGCGTTGCCGGTGAAGAAGCCGTCGGGCTCGGGATTCGGAAAGTAGCGCTTGCGCATGCCGCCCGACCAGACTGCCAGCCCTGCAGGGTCGCGTCCGCCGCCGGACGGGCTTTCGCCGTCGTGGTTGCCGAGCACCAGGAACAGCGGCGCAGATCGGCAAAGCTGGCCGAAGTAGAATCGCTGCGCGAGATACTGCCGGGCGGCGTTCTCACGAGTGGCGTGCTTTTCGGTCATGAACGTGTCACCGAGATCAACGTGGAAGTCGGGCGCGTCGGCGAACGCGCTGGCCAGCGTGCGCCGATAAAGGGCGGGGCTGACGCGGTCGTCGAGATGCGAGTCCGCGGTGACAGTGAAGGTGAAGGCACGGCCCGGCGGACGCTGCGTGTGGAACGCACCCTCCACGGCGTTCGTGCCGGCAACGCGGAGTTGGTAGAAATACTGCGTGTCGAACCGCAACGAGCCGAGGACCACTTCCGCTGGCTCGCCTTTCCTGAACAGGCACGTCCTAGTCTGCTGCGGAAAGTCGCTGCGTTCCGTCCCGTAAGCGACGCAGCCCTCGACGTCCTGATAGGCAAGGACGCTGACTGTAATCGAGCCTTTCGTTGGCCGGCCCAGCACCACGTCAAACGGATGCGCCGGCACGTCGAGGCAAGTGGAATCCTGCCGGGCTTGATTCGCCCCGCCCTTGCCGCCACCGCGCCGACCCTCCGCCGCCGTCACGGCCAGACAGGCGCATAGCCACAACCAGACCACCAGCCACCAGCCGCGAAATCTCATCGGTTGCTCCTCCTTCCTTTGCCGCCGCGCTCGCGCATCGTTTCAGAGGGCTTGCCTGGATCGTAATTCGGATTGGGTTTTGGCATCTGCGCGTTCACGGCGAGCAGGTATTCGGTGAGACGCTGATTCATCTCTTTGACTTTGTCCGGCATTTCCCGAGCGAGGTCGCGGCGCTCGCCGGGGTCCTTGGCGAGGTTGAACAACTCCAGAGCGCCTGTCTCGTAACAGCGGATCAGTTTGAAATCCTCGAGGTAGATCGCAGACGCTGGGCCAAGGGCGTCCTTGTCGTAGTGCGGGAAATGCACGACGAATTCTTCCCGCGGGCGCTGCACTGTGCCTTTGCCGCCATGGGTGAGAACCGCAGCGAAGCTGCCGCCCTCAACGCCTTTGGGTGGCGGCTCGGCGACGCGCGCCAATTCGGCGATGGTGGGAAAAAGGTCTGCGCCACACAGACGGACGTGCGAGCACGCGTTCGCTTGAATACCCGGCCCGCGAATGATGAACGGCACGCGCAGGCCGCCTTCGGACACCGTGCCTTTGCCGCCGGCCAAAGGGGGGTTGCGTCCGGGCGTGCCGTGGTCGGTGGTGAAGATGACGTAGGTATTCGTCGCGATGCCGAGTTCGTCGATTTTCTTCAGCACCCTGCCGAACGCGATGTCCAAGTCGAGGTCTGCCGCGGCTTCGGCAAGTTCGCGCTCAGGCAGAGGGCCGCCCCAACTTTTCACGATAGCCATCGTCTCCGGTCGCGCATCGCCTCCTTGGCGGGAGGCGTAGTGATCCAGTTGGAGATAGAACGGCTTGCCTGCCTTGACCTGCCGCGTCATGAAATCCAGTCCGCTTTCTGTCATCGCGTAGAGTTGCTTCGGATGCGGGTTGGCGACGTTGTCCGGGCCGCCATTGCCGTTGGCGCCGTCGTTTTCGTCGAAGCCGTGCTCGCGCGGATTGGCGCGTCCCAGGTGCCATTTGCCGAAATGCGCCGTGGCGTAGCCGGCGCGCTTGAGCACTTCGGCGAAAACCGTCTCGCCGGTCGGCAATTCCATCGAAGCCGAGGGCGTGATGACACGGCCGTTGGGATTGGTGCCGCTGTCGCGCTTGCCCTCGTTGATGAACGTCATGTGCAACTGCGCCGGGCTTTTACCAGTGAAAATGGCCGCGCGCGACGGCGTGCAGCGTGGCGACGGCGCGTAGAAGTTCGCAAACCGCATACCGCCCGCCGCGAGCTTCTCCAGATTCGGCGTGCGGATGAAGCTGCTCTTGGACGCCGGCACCGCATCGTCCATTTGCACCGAGGTGCTGCTCCAGCCGTGGCCTTCGCCGAGGATGAAGATGAAGTTGGGCGGCGGCGGCGTGGCGGCGTGGAGCGCGGCCAGCAGCGGCAGCAGCAGGATGGTGAGGAATGGAGTAGCAGTTTTCATGCATCATTCCGGTTCCAGCCGGACCTTGAGCGTGGTCCGGCTTTCAGCCTTGAACCACACTATCAGGTCCGTGCCTTCGAGGGTTTGCCGGTGGCCGAAACGGAAATCCTTCCCGAGCGGGATCTCCTGGCCATTGAGCACCAGCCGGGCATGGGCACCGCCACAGCTCTTCACGACGAAGGCGGGATTCAACACCGGCGAACGCTCACTGCCGGCAAGTGTGAGTTCCAATCCACCGGGTTTCGCGGCACGCTGGCAGACCAGCACGTAGGCTCGCTGATTCTTATCATAGCCCTCGCTGGTATAGCCTGCGCCCGTCAGCGCCAGTTCCGCCGGGAAATTCCACGAGCGGGCGAGCACGGCGAGTTCTTTGGCCGGCTTGTCCGTCAGGCCATAGAGGTTCCGTCCAATCATTAAATCCGGGCGGCCGGTGGGATGCTTCACGGGAAACAGCGTACCCAGGCAGGTGGAACTGGGGCGATCGGGCGCGGGTGCCACGCGTCCGTCATTCGGCACCAGTGCCACCGGCCAGTGGTTCCAGCATGGCATCGTGGAGAAACCTTCCCGGGCGCCGAAGCCGAACGGTTCCCAGCGGGCGCCCGTTTCACCGATCACGAAGTGGCGTTGCTTCGACTTGAGGTTCATCACCTGGATATTGCCGCCTTTGACCGGCTGGCCGCCGGGGGCGGGTTTTCCGTAAGGTTTCTCCCATGACCACGTTTCGGTTTGGCCTTCCATGTTCACAATGGTCATCGCCTCGAGTTCGACGTTGTCCTGCGGGCGGGTACCGGGCTGGTTCAGCAATTCCGTTTGCTGCCATTCCATGTTCGCCGCCCAGGTGCTGTGAATCTCCTGGTGGCGCACCGCCACAGCATCGGGGTAAATGGTGTAATACTCATCGGTCCACTCGCCCCATCCGGTGTCGGGATCGGTGTGATTGAATCCATAGGCGATATCCGCGCTGGCCACGCGCCAGTGGACGACCGCGCGGGCTGCGGTGTTTTCGAGAATGCGGACGTGCGAGTAGGCGCAGCGCTTATCGGACATATGCTCGCAGCAGCCCAGCTGGTTCCAGCTTTCCGGGCTTTGGTCGCAAACCCATTTGCCGTTCTCCGTCACCCACGCTGGGCAGTAGCCAGTGCCGCGCCAGAACACCAGGCGCACGGGCAGTTCGTCGAAGCATACCAGCACGTCGGCGAAATCGCCCACCCGCCAGGTCCGGTCCCACTCCGGGCAGTAATTGAGCCGCGTGTAGAAAGCGCCGAATGGCCGCGGCCCCGGCGGGCCGGAGGGCAGGATCCGAAATCGCAGCGGCTGGAGGTTGGCGGGCAGGTTCGCCAGGAAAGAGTTCTGGATCTCGTCGGCCGGCAACGCACGGTTGAAAATTCGCACCTCATCGATCAACCCGTCAAAAACCATGTTCGACAAAAACTTCCGGCTCGCTTCGCGCTCGGTCAGCGCGGGGAATTGCTTGCGGTGTGCCATGCCGATGAGCAGGTCCAATCCTTCGGCGGGTATGAAGACCCCTTTCTTTTCCTTTGCACCGGCCAGCCGGCCATTCACGTAGAGCGTGAAGCTGGAAGCTGGATCAAACGTGGCCGCGACGTGCGTCCACTTAACCAGAGCCAAAGGTTCCCGCGAATCGCATCCGAGCCAATTGCCGTCCACCGCGGCGTAAAAGCCCACCTGGCCAAGATGGTTGAGGCCGAGGAAGAACCCCGCCCGCGTTTCCTGGTCATGATCCACGATCCCCGTCCACGCCCAGGAATACTCCTGCGGCGCAATCCAGGCTTCCACGGTCAACGCCGGACCGAACTGGGGCAGGTCTTTGGCCGCGCGAACGAGCCGCGAAGTGAAGCCGTCGAACTTTACCGCGTTTCCCCGTACGCCGGGCGCCAGTTCGACGGCCCCGTGCGGCGAATCCAGCGGCCCAAACCCAGGCTGCCCGCCGCCGGTTCCGCGGGCCTCGTCGAACGTCCAGCAAACCACCGGCGGCGCGGCAGCGGGGAGCGGGGCCGGCCAGAGGCTCCCCAACGCCGCCAGGCTACGAATAATCAACCATTCCCTTGCCATATGCCTCCTCCTATTGAGTTGGTTTCTGGGATTCCGCTCATTCACTCCGCGCCGCTTCAGGCGCGGATGCCTGTATCACCACCGGACCCAGGAGTCCGGAAGCCAGCAGCGGTTTTCGGGGGTCGGTTGGAACATTGGTGCGCGTCCGGCGCTGGTCAGCGGGGAGTTTTTGGTCGCCAGCCAGCCGGTTTGGCCACAGGTTCACCACCTCGATCTCCAGCGTGTTCCCGCCGGGCTTGATGGCCCCGGTGATCTCCACCCGCCAGGGATGGCACCAGACCACACCGAGATCCTGGCCATTGAGCCGCACCTGGGCCGTCTCTTTGACGGTTCCCAGATTCAGGAAGAGCCGGGAAGATGGACGCGAGGCCGGAGGCCGGGGGGCCGAATGGGTCTTGCCGGCTTCGGGAGCCCAGTCAAAGACTTTGCGGTACACCGCCGTGCCGCTGAAATATTGGACCGCCGGTTCCAGACGCCGGCTCCAGTCCTCCAGTTGGTCAAACACCAGTAATCCCCTGGCTTGATCACCGCTCAAGCCAGCGGCCGGATAGAACCATTGCGGATCGAACTGCACCGTCCACGGTCCGGCGAGCTCCTGCACCGGTTTTACTTCCGGAAAGTTCCTGGCCTCGTTCCGGCTGCCGGTTTCCGGCTGCCTGCTGCTTTCCCTGAACACCACAAACATCGAGCCGCCGGGTTCGAATGCAAGGGGTATGGCTGTCCGCCCGTCTTCCGTCCTCCGATATTCCGGCAGGCCGCGCTGCGTTCCCGCCACCGGATCCCACAGCTCCGGCTGCCTACCTGCCGCACGGAATAGGCCGTCCACTTTTTCGGCACGGGCATTGCGGTTGGCCAGAAAATATATCTCACCGTCCGCCGTGGTCCGGTGGATGAAGTCGATGAAGGCGCCCTGGCCGGAATGCTCGAAATCCGGCGGCACGCCATCCGCCAGCAAAATCTCGCGCAATGGCTTGCCCCAGAAGACCCGGCCCTGGCCGAAGGCCTGCTGCTTGACCTGTTGCCCGTCGCAGGCGCCCCACACCCCGGCGGCGATCTTCTTCACCTCGGCGTCGCACTGCGGATAGTTCTTCAGGCCCGGATCGGATTCCGGCTTCGGCCCGGCCACCGTCGCGCCGGCTTTTACCAGATCCCGGATCTTTTGGAGCACTTCCACCGGCATGCGCGTGGTGTCCGGCAGCACCAGCAGACGGTAACTCATGCCGTCGGGCAGCACCAGGCGGCCCGCTTTCACCGACAGCCGTGTGAGCAGCACCTCGGCGTTGCAGACATCATAGTCGTAGCCTTTGCCCAGCGCGGGATCGACATGCCTGGGCGTCACCAGGTTGGGCGCCCAATCGCCGTTGTAGTAGAGCACGTCGGCGACAAACAATCCCGACTGCAGGAGTGCCTGGCAACGATTGACGTAATCCAGCCACGGGCCAGCCGCCTGGCGCCACCAGGTGACGTTGGGATTGAAATGAGTGCCAGCGCCGTATTCATAGCCTGGTTTGCCATCCTGCGGCCGGGTGCAGGTCATGGTGTGGAACACGAGGCGGTTGATGCCTTCGCAAAAAGCCCGGTCGGCAACCGGCTTGTTGCTGCCCGGTGATTGATGCCAGTGGGCCCCCCCGGTAAAAGCCTCCGCCGAAGCCGTGCGCCGGCCGTAGATATGGGCCGCTGCCGCCGTCTGCTTGCCCACCAGATTCTGGCCGTCCTGGGTGAGACCGCCATCCTGCCAGAACTCGCCCATCGGCCGGTCGCATCGCCCGAGGTTCTTCAACGCATCCATGCACACGGTTCCCGACCAGCTTGGGCCCCCCGCCTCGCATTGAATCTCCAATCCAGCCTGCCGCGACCGCTCCGCGAAGCGCCCGTAATTGCCATCCGCCATGCAATCCGCCACGGTCTTGCGGTAATCGTAAAGGAAGCGGTCGGAGATCCCGGCGCTGCCGATCAGTATGCCGCTGAGCACGGGCAGATAGGGCGCCGGGTCGTAGCCGCGATAGTGCTTGAACCGCTCCAACAGCTGGCCCGTCCAGTTCGGGAAGCCATCCTCGAAGCTGTCGGTGTGGAAAAACTTGAGCGTGGGGCCGGCCAGCGGCCCGGCCTCCTCGAGCAGGATCTGGCCCAAATTGGCAAACATCTCGTCCACCGCGCCCGGGTTGAGCCAATCGACCTCCAACACGTAGCCGACCTCGGGCAGCACGCAGCGCACGTCACAACCAATGACCACATGGCCGGCGCGCAGGATCGTCCAGCGTCCCGCCGGCACTTCCCAATCCAGGGTTCCGTCCGGCTTGAGCCGGGAGGTCAGGTCAACAACCTCCTCCGGCTTCACCGGTTTGTCCCCCGGCAAATCGGCCCAGGGCACCAGCGTCTGGTCCATCGCCGTCTGCCGGGGAAGAAAAAGACTGCCATCCTTGCGGTTGCTCTTGGCTGCCAGATGCGCGCCCCGCTCGGGCCCGAGGCCGGCACTGCCACCCTCGGGTTCCCGGAAGGCGGTGACCGCTGTGTCACGATAGTCGGCCTTTTCCTGTGGCCAGGCCAGGTAGTGAGTCACGTTCCCATAGTAGGGCGGGGCATAGCCGTCGCGATATCCCGGCACGGGCAGGGGGCCGGAAAATTTCCGCGGCCCGGTGACGCCCAGCTGCGACTGCACATACCAGCGGGAACTGAATTCCGGTTTGATCCAGGCGCCGCCCATGCACCAGCCGCCGCCGCAGAAGTTGACGCCCACCTCCAAACCCAGGCGATGCGCCTCTTGCAAGGCGTGCCGGTAAAGTTCCCGCCACTCCGCCGACAGAAAGACCGGCCCGCGCGGCATCTCCGCAACCCCATAATCATTGCCGGAGCAGATCAACGTGACACCGCCCATGCCCCTGGCCTTGAATTCCTCCAGATCGCGGGTGATCCCCGCCTTGTCCACCAGGCTGTTGAACCACCACCAGAAACAGGATGGCCGGGCGCTGGCTGGCGGATTGGAGAAACTCCTTGCGAGCTGGCGATCCGGCACTTCCGCATCAGCGCGCCGCGCGGCCAGCGGCGCCAGCAGCAAGATGGCGAGGGTGAGGGATGGCAAGCGGATCATGGTGATTGATTAGGGAAGCGATCGTTCATGGCTCGCGCTGGCCATCCCGGGGAGGAGGGTCATTGCGGTCGCCGCCGCCGCGTCCTCCACCCTGGCCACCCTGGCCGCCCTGGCCGCGGCGTCCGCCGCCACCGCCCTGCCCCTGCGGGCGGTCGCCGGGGGGGCGCCGACGGGGCCGGGCATCGAGGCCTTGGTCAGCCCGCTCGGTGATGGTGCCTTTCGGCGCCAGGTTGCGGCCCTGAAAGGCGGGGTGATCCGCGGCGTAGCGATAGGCGCGGAACACGGAGTTCACCATGGGCAGCACATCGCCGAGCACTTTCACCGGACCGTCGCGGGTGACCGGGTTGATATACTCCCAGGCCAGCCTGCCATCGGAGGTCACCTCGAAAAAATGGCCCTCCGTGTCGGAACAGATGAAGGTATTGCCATTCGGGAGGCGCTGGGCGCTCGATCCGATATGGCTGAAGAAACTGTGGCTGTTGACGGACCGGTAGCTCCACACAATCTGGCGGGAAACCTGGCGCGGCAGGTTGTGCGTGTCCTTGTCGTAGGTCTCGCGCCGGTAGCCTGCGCCGGGCGGATTCACATAGCCCCCGGACTCGCGCCCACCGCCGTCCAGGAAGGGGTTGATCTCCAGGATGGAAGACTGCGGCGTGCGCTGGAATAGATACTGGCCGTTGTTGAAGACCAGCAGGTGGCCGGCCCCGGGCAGGCCGGGGCGGATCCAATGCGCGTCGTGCGCGCCGCCCATTTGCTTGTGGCCGGAGGTGGCCGCGTCCCAGTTTTCCAGGACCCGCGGGGGATCGCCCTGCGCGTAGCGGGCCGGGTCGCCAAACCGGTAGAGGAAATCGCCCGCGGAGCTGGCGGCTTGGGCGATGCCCGCCGCCGGATCGCCGGGGACGAACGTGCCATCGTGATCAATGACATAAAGTTCCCCCTGCACGGAATTGATGACGAGGTGCCCGGACTCGGCGTTGTAGTCGAGGGAATTGCAGTGCAGCCAGTCGCGCTTGAGCGGGCGGCCGGGCAGGTTGATGTTGATGCGGCCGGGATGGTCGGCGACGGTTTTGCCCGGGCCAGCGTGATTGAGGCGGGCGGGGTCCAGGTCCTGGACGACGTGATCGAAAAACCACCATTCCCACACCACCTTGCCTTGCAGGTCCACCTCCACGACCGCGTCCATCTGCCCCTCGCGGTAGGGGCCTTGCTTCGGATCCGCGCCGGCGGCGATGGCCTGCTCATGGGAGATCGATTTGTTGGCGATGTAGAGCGTGGTGGGCGCGTTGAGTTTCCGGTTGAAGATGCGCACCCAATCATGATGCGGCGCGTAGTTCGGACGCTTCTCGACGTATTCCCAGACCGTCTGGCCGTCCCAGTCCACTTCCTTGAAACCCGGGAAGCCGCTGGGGTCGTCCTTCGACGCATCGAGGAGGTGTCCATTGTCGAACAGGTGAGGATTGGTCCCGATGGGCCAGGTGTGGACCACGCGGCCTTCGAGGTCGATCAACCAGGTCCGGCCCCCCACGCCAAAGAGGGTGTATCCTGGAAAGGCCAGTTCCTTGTTGAAGTAGAGCAGTTCGGTCGGTCCCTGGAGGCGCTCGTAACCGAAAACCGTCATTACGGAGGAAAGGAGCAACAGCAGTGCGTGTTTCATATTATGAAGCCTCAGGGATTGCGCTGGTTGTCGCGGGACGGCCGGTTTTCACCACCACCTTGCCCGGCGCCGGCGCCACGGCCACCCCGGCCGCCGCCTTGCCCGCCGCCTTGCCCGCCGCCCTGGCCGCGATTGCCGCGGGGCTGTTCGTTCAGCTGGTCAAAGCCGGTCTTGCCCTTCTGGGAGGCCGGCAATTCGATGACGCCCTGGGGAGTGAGACTGCGCCCGGCCAGGCCGGGATAATCCGGCGCGTAGCGGTGGACCTTGAACACGGCGTTCCAGAGGTGGCCCCGCATGTCTTTGCCCGGGATTTCGCCTTGCGCGAGGATCCCGCCACGCACCATGGGGTTCACATATTGCCAAACGGTTTCGCCACCGGGTGTGACCTCGAACAGGTGGCCGATGACCCCCGCGCAGATGAGCGTGTTGCCATTGGGCAGGCGCTGGGCACCGGAAATCTCCGCGGAGAAAAAGTCGGCACGGTTTTTGGCTTCATAATGCCAGGCCGGATGATCCGGGCCGTAAGCTTTGCCGGGCGCCAGGGAATAACGGCCGCTGGCATCCAGCGGCGGCACGATTTCCTCGATGCTCGACCAGCCGCGATCGTAGCCGTTGTTGAAGATGGTGAAGTGGCCGGCGCCGGGACAGCCTTCCGGGATCCACTGCGCGTCGTGCTGCTGGACCAGCTGCTTGTCGCGCGGGGCGCCCCGTTGGAAGGCGGCGGGATTGCCCCAGCGGTAGAGGAGGTCGCCGCCTTTGCCCTGCCGGCCGCCGGTGTGGCCGGCGGCTTGCCGGGTCGTGGTACTGTGGTCCAGCACCCAGATTTCGTTACAGCCGCGCACGGTGAGCACGATCTGGTCGAGCGCGGCGTTGTAATCGATCGAGTTCATGTGGTTCCAGAATGCGGGCACGGCACGCCCGTTACAATTCACATCCACCAGTTCCGGGTGCGCCGCCACCTCGCCGTAGTTAGCCTTGGCTGGATCATTGGCCTGGACCAGGTGGTCCCAGACATGCCATTCCCAGACGATCCGGCCGCCCTTAGGCGGAGCCGGCTCGATCTCGACCACGGCATCGGGCACCAGGAAATCATCGCGCAGGAAACGGGCGTCAAAACCGGCCGCCAACGCCTCTTCGCGGGTTTTGCGCTCCACCATCAAGGCGAGGATGTGGCCGTTTGGCAGGGGTTTGAAGTCATGGTGCAACTGGTAGTCGCGGGTGGCATGGTTGAACTCCCAGACCAGGTTGCCGTCCCAATCGTATTCCTCGAGGCGGCCCCCCTCCCCGCCCCCCGTGCCGCCCTGCACCCGCAGCATGCCGGCGCGCACCAGGTGGCCATTCGGCAGCAGATAGGCGGATTGCCCCGGCTCGTAGGCGCTTTTCCAGGAGTTGACGACGCGCCCGGCGTTGTCGATCAGGTAAGTGACCAGGTTGTGCTTCGGGGCGAACAACGTGTAGCCCGGGCACGCCTTGGGGGTGTTCAGGAAGAGGCCGATCGTCTGGCCCGGGTTGGGCGCAGCCGGCAACTTGTTTTCGGGCATGATCGCGCCGCCACCCTGGCGGGCCCCGCCCTCCTGGCCGTCCCGCGGTGGGCGTTCGCCGCCGCCAACCTGGCCGGCGGGGCGCTGGCCGCCACCCCGGCCGGTGTTTCCGGATCGATCCTGGCGGCCGGGCCGAAGAGAGCGGTCCTCCGTATCGGCAGCGGAGCGATCGCCCTGGCGGGCGCCGCCTTGCCTTTCCGCGGCTGGCTGACGGGCGCGGTCCTGGGGCGGCCGTCCGGCGGGCTCGAAATCACCCGGACCAGCGGGCTGTTCGGCAGGGCCGGTGCGGCGGTCGCCTTCGGCGCTGACGGCCCCTTCGGGCCGCGAGTAAACCACGCGCAATTCCGCGGTGGCGAGGATGTGGTCTTGCATGGCCGCGAGCAGGACTTCCCGGCTGGTTTGCTCCGGCGGAACGCTGATCCGTGGCGCCTCGGACAAGGCATAAACCGTGTAGATATAAGTCTTGGCTCCGGGGCCTTTGGAATTGGGCGGCGCATAGCCCGTCCGCCGGTTGACGCTATTGTTGCCCACGGTGCCCACATTGCGGGCGTTGCGCGGGAGTTTCCGGGTGTCGGACGGGATATCATAGAGGATCCAATACCATTTGATCTGGTTGTCAGGGGCCAGGTGATGCATGATCACCGCATAGCTCTTGGTGGCGGCTGGCGCGCCCGTCCATTCCAGGGGCAGAGTGGCACCCGTGCCGTCTCCGGTGTAATCCCTGGGCAGTTGGCCGCCATCGGCCACTTCCGGGCTGCGGAGCACAAAACGAGCCCCGGGTCCGGCAATTGCTCCAGACCCTTCGCTCCGGCTGGGCGCTTGGGCTTCGGGACGGGGCGGGCGGTTGCCGGGGCCGGTTTCGGGATTAGGGTTGCTGCCATCCTGGCGCTGCGGCGGGCGGATCTGCTGCCACTGCGCTTGCTGTTCCGGCGTCAGGATCCGCTCGAGTTTCGCCCTCACTTCAGTTTCCAAATCCGCAACTTGCCGGCGCTGGTCGTCGGTGAGGTTCAGCTGTTCCTGAGCGCGCGGCGGAAGCAGCCGGAAACCGCCCGGCCCGCGCGCCGCGCCGCCTCCATCCAGGCCCTCCCGCAGCGGACGCTCCCCACCGGCGAAGGACCGGTCATTGAGCCTTGGCGCACCACCACCGCCCATGGCGGGTCGGCCGCCGCCGAGCGTTCCCCGTGGCTCCGGGCCGCCCGGAGCTGGTGCTGGCTGGACCGCGGGTCGGCTTTCGGCATCCACCGGCAGCACCACGCGGAAGCCGATGTGGTAGTAAGGGTGGTTCGGATCCTGCGGCCCGCGGTAATAGGACGGGTTGCGATTGGAAACACGGCCGTGCCCGTTCTCGCCATTATACCAATTGCCACCGCGCATGCCGCGGTAAGACTTGCCATCGGGCATGAGGCTGCCGCGGGCCGGGCCCGGGGGATTGTTGGTGGGGCTGTGGGCGTAGTAGTCGCGCCCATACCAGTCGTTGACGAATTGCCAGACGTTGCCCGACATATCGTAAAGGCCATAGCCGTTGGCGCTGTTGGCAGTCTGAAAAGTCTCCGGCGCGCCGGGCCAGCCGAAATCCACCTGGCGCTGCAGTTGGCCGTTGAAGAAACCGACCGGCGTCGTCCACGGCAGCGGTCCGGTGCGGAAAGGATTCCGCGATTCCGGCCAATTGGCCTTGGCGGGATCCGCTTCATTGGCCCAGGGGAAATTCCAGTAAGGCTTCTGCTGCCCGCCGCGGGCGGCGTATTCCCACTCCGCCTCGGTGGGCAGGCGATAGCCGCTCCGGGTAAAATCGCAATCCCAAGTGGCCGGATGGTAGCACTGCGGCAGCCCGTTCCGTGCGCTCAGCCAGTTGCAATAGGCGGCGGCGCCGGACCAGCGGATGCACACCACCGGGTGTTTGTCTTTCCGGTCCAGCACCAGGAACGCCTTCCCGTCCCAGCCAATCCGGCTGTAAGTCGACATGGTGCGTGTCTCGCACAGCAAATCGCCGCTCCCCTCAGGGTAAACGCCCCCCTCACGAACCACGATTTGCTTCTGCTCCAGCGCCGAGTTCAGGAACGCACAATATTCTTCCGTCGTGACGTCGTTGATCCCCATATGGAACGCATCGAGACGCACCTTGTGGATGGGCGTCTCGTCACCGCCATGCTTGGGATCAACAAAATCATGGTGATCACCCATCTCGAACGTGCCGGCCGGAATGAGGGCCATGCCGGACGGCCCGGCCGCCGCGGTCGCGAAGGCCGCGCACACCCACCATAAAGCTGCCAAAAATACCACCCAACCATCTCGTTTGTTTTTCATAGTCATATTGCCTTTAAATTACTCCACCCATCATGGTTTTTCCGGGGCTGGCCGGGGACCGCGGTTTGGTCCCGGCCGCATCTCCCGCGGCACATAGCCGTCGGCCTTGCCTTCCAACTGCAGCCGCACGGAAGCGGCGCGCTGGCTGATGAAGGCCTTGAGGGCCGGCCGGGGTTGGCGCGGTCCACCCGGTCCACCCGGTCCACCTGAACCACCCGGTCCACCCGGCCCAGCGGAACGGAGACCAGTCTGGCCGACGCTGGCGCTGGCTGGCGCCGCCGGCTGCGTCTCGGAAAGGGCCGCGTCAAATTGCGCCAGGGAAACCATGGGATCATTGGTCAATGCGGGCCGGATCACCGCGGCCAAAGCGTCGATCAGGGGAAAGAGCCGGCTCGCGTTGAAGTGTTGGTCCAGGAGATCGCGCACCGTTTGTTGGTAGCGCTGGCGGATGGCCGGTGCCAGCAGCAGGCGCCCGGTCAGGCGATCCGCGCGCGAAAACGCCCGGCTGAGGCTGAGGTCCATCTGGTCACCCGGGCTGCCGGCGGGACCGAAACCTCCAAACGCTTCATTCAAATCCCAAGGCAGCCAGCTGAATTTCCGGGTCTTGGGATGCAAATGAAGGTAATAATTGTGGCCGGTCATCAGCGGGCTGTCGAGGTTCGACAACAGGCATTCCAAGGCCAGGAAACGCAGGTATTCATCCACCTCGACAAAATCGGCGATCGCGGCCTGGAAGGCCACCTCGTCCGGCAGGTGGATGCATTTCATGAATTCAAGGAACCGGTTTGCGTCGCCGGCGGTGACTGTCGTTTTGGGCAGCACCCGGTTGGTGTAAGCAGCCCAGTCATTCCCGAAATCGGGCAAACCGGCGAGCTGCTCCGGCTTCAGCAGCAGGCCATCTTTGGAGCCAAAGCGGTCCTTGAGAAACCGTTCGTCCACCTGTTCCACTGCGGTATACAGCCCCGCATAAGCGTGGTCGTGCAGGCCGGGGACGGTGAGGTAAACCCGGGCCAGGGCGGTGCGCCCGGCGGGCACGCCGCCGGCTCGGAAAACATGGTACGCCAGCGTTTCGCGCATCTGCGAAGGGTCCATGGCGTTGTTGTTCAGGTTGAGCTTGGTCAGGCCGAAAAAGGTCCTCCCCTTTTCCACGCCGTTGAAATCCAGCTTGAACGACCGCTTCAGCGAGTTGGCGGCGTATCTGAAGCTGGAGTGGCCCTTGAAACGCACCCGGATTTCCCCAAAGGGTTGCCCTTGAAATTCCAGGGTGACGGCGCCTTTCTGGAACTCGCCCCCCATCCGCGGCCCACCCGGGCCCGGGCCCGGGCCTGGACCTGAACCGGGGCCGCGGCCGCGGCCGAAATCCGGGCCCGGGCCGGATTCGCTGCCGGCGCTTCCGGGCGGAGGCGAGCCGGCCGGGCGGCCGGGGCCATTATTTGGCCCTTCAGGCGGGAGGCCTTTCTCCGGGTCCGGCTCGGCCATGGCCGCCCATTGATCCGGCGCGATGACGAGGTGGAAGGTGTACAGGTTGGTAACGCCAAAGAATTGGCCGGGGGTTCCCGTGCCGGGGCCGGCCATGGTTTCAGCCGCGGGGAGGTCCACCAGGAAACCTACCCAAGCCAGCACCAGCGCCCACCACTTTTTAGTATTCATAAGGCGTGATTTAACCAGTTTATGGCAGCAACGTCACGCTGTAGAAACCACATGGCTGGCTCAAACGGGCCGCCTGGGTGTCGGTGAAGGTGGCCACCGTACCCGGACTGCGCAGGATGGCGATTTGGACCCAGGTGGCGGCATTGAGATCGGCCTTGTAAAGCACGGCGTAGGACCGGTCAGGCACGCAAGGCCAGCTGAACACCACTCCGGACGGCCCTGCCTGGTGCAGCGTCAAATCCAAGGTTTGGTTGAGCTGCCATTCGATGGTGCCCTTGGGCGTGAGATCGCGTCCGGCCAGGCCTGGGTAATCCAGCCCGTAGCGGTTGACCCGGAACACGGCGTTCATGAATTGGTCGGTGCGGGCCGGGTCCACCGGGATGGTGTCCCCCTGGCTGAGGAT
>CAIMWS010000537.1 GCA_903845125.1 uncultured Verrucomicrobiota bacterium | reverse complement strand
TCAGCGTGTTGCCGGTGATCGTAAACGAACTATTGTCCGTGCTCCCCGTGCCCGCCACCAGCGCATAGGTGAAGGTGTTGGCTGCATCCTGATCGGTGGAGCTGAACGTCCCCACCGTGGTCCCGGAAGCCTGATTCTCCGCCACGCTGGCGTTGCTCAAGGCGAGATCCGTCGGCGTGTCATTCACATCGGTCACGGTGACCGTGATGGCTTTCTCGCAATACAGCCCGCCCTGGTCCGTCGTCCGCACCCGGATGCTGTAGCTGTTTTTTAACTCATAATCGAAGCTCGCCGCCGTCTTCAAGGTGCTGCCGCTGATCGTAAACGAACAATTGTCCGTGATCCCCGTGCCCGCCACCATCGCATAGGTGAAGGTGTTGGCTGCATCCTGATCGGTGGAGCTGAACGTCCCCACCGTGGTCCCGGAAGCCTGGTTCTCCGCCACGCTGGCGTTGCTCAAGGCGATATCCGTCGGCGTGTCATTCACATCGGTCACGGTGACAATGAAGGTATTCTCGTAATACAGCCCGCCCTGGTCCGTCGTCCGCACCCGGATGCTGTAGCTGTTTTTTAACTCGTAATCAAAGCTCGCCGCCGTCTTCAGCGCACTGCCATTGATCGTGAACGAGCCGTTGTCCGTGTTCCCCGTGCCCGCCACCAAGGTATAGGTGAAGGTGTCGCCCGTGTTATCGTCGGTGGAGCTGAACGTCCCCACCGTGGTTCCGGCCGCCTGGTTTTCCGCCACCGAACTGTTGCTCAAAGCCAGCGCCTTGGGGGCCACGTTGAGCGTCACCGTTACGGTGTATGTCTGCACCGTCAGGCCATCCTCCGCGGTGACTTTCACCTCCACCGGGTTGGCCCCTGGGTTGAGCGCCAGCGATTGGCTGGCCGAGCCCGAGTTCACCGTGCTCCAGGAACCGCTATTGACGCGCACCTGGATGGTGGCATTGGCCTGGTCCGCCGTCGGCGTCACCGTGATGGGAGTGGCACTCACCGCCAGGGCGTAAGCGTAGGTGGTCTTGGCAAAACCGGAGACGAGCGTTCCCGTGCCCGCGCTCGGCGCCAGGCTCGCCAGCCTGGCGTTCGTGCTCAAGGTGGTGAAATTCAGGATCGAGCCATAGCTCATCCCGTAGGCATTCACCCCCTTGGCGCGGTAATAGTATTTCGTCTCCGGCAGCAGCCCCGTCACCGCCGCGTTCACATTCTGCACCGTGGCTCCGGTCAGGCCGCTTTGCGCCGCCACGGTTATCGAGCCACTCCCCAGCTTCCGGATCCGGAATTGCGTCGAATCAGCCAGAAAAACATTGCCGGCGGTGTCCACCGCCACCCCGTATAACTGCCCGAATTTGGCGGAAAGCGCCGGCCCATCCACGTAGCCGCTGGAGCCGCCCGCCACCGTGGTCACCGCTGCCACCCCGCCGGATAGGGTGATCTTGCGAACGCAATAGCCCAACCGGTCGGTCACATACAGATTGCCGGCGCTATCGCAAGCGATGCCGCATGGATAATTGAATTGCGCGGCCGTGCCCTGGCCGTCGACCGAAGCCCCAGTGCCATTCCCCGCCAATGTGGTCACCACCCCGGCCGCGGTCACCTTCCGAATGCGGTGGTTGTTCATGTCGGTGACATAAATATTGCCGGCGCTGTCCACCGCCAGATCCTGGCAACTGCTGAATCGCGCCGCCGCCCCGGTGGCGTCCACATAACCGACCGTGCCAGAGCCCGCCAGGGTGGCCATCACCCCGGCCGGAGTTACTGTGTAAACCTGGTTGTTGCCGGCTACATAAACGTTACCCGCGCTGTCCAGCGCCACCCCGGTGGGGTACCAGAATCCGCCGGCCAGCGTGGATACTGTCCCATCTGCCAGTGCCACCTTGCGGATGGCATTATTCCAGTAATCCACCACATAGAGGATGCCGCGGGTGTTGTCCACGGCCAAGTCCACCGGGTAGTTGAACTGCGCCACCCCGCTGCTCCCATCCACATTGCCCGCGGTTCCGCTGCCCGCCAGGGTGGTCACCACCCCGGCCGCGGTCACCTTCCGGATTCGGTGGTTTACAAAATCCGCCACATACACATTGCCCGCACTGTCCACCGCCACCCCCCGCGGCTGATTGAATACGGTCGTGCTGCCATCCCCCGCGAGGGTGCTGACCACTGGCGCCATCGCCGGGTCCGTGCTGTATTCAAAGAAGGCATCCGCGGCGTCCCCATTGGGCGCGAGGGTGCCTTTCAGGTTCACGGCGTAGGCGGTGAGGCTGTCCGAGCCGGTGGTGGCCGCCAGCGGCCGGCCCAACACGGTGATCGTAAAGGCCTTGGCGTAAGTCTTGCTGTTCGAATCCGTGGTCTGGACCCGGATGCTGTAGCTGGACTTGACCTGCGAATCGAAAATGACCGCCGTCTTCAGCGTGTTGCCGCTGAGCGTGAAGGAGCCATTATCCGTGCTGCCATCCCCGGCCACCAGGCTGTAGATGAAGGAGGTGACGGCTGTGTAGGGGCTGGTGCTGCTAAACGTGCCCACCACGCTCGCCAGCGCCAGGTTGTCCGCCACGGTGTTGCTGCTCAGAGCCAGGCCGCTGGGCGGCAGACTGACGAGCGCCGCCGAAAGCGTGTTGTTCGTTTCGTCCCATTCCGGGACGGCGTCCGTGGCGTCCACGTAAGCCCAAACCGCCGTCAGCCCGGCGGTAGGCACCACATTGGCCGGCACCGTGGCGGTGCCGCCTTTGGGGATTGTCACTGTGTAGGTCGTGTTCGCCGGGAGGGTCGTCAGCGGCGTGCCGCCCGCCAGTGGATTGCCATTGTAGAACTTCACCACCACGTTGTTCGCCGCCGTGGTGGAAGCCGCATCGCTGGCTACCACTGCTTCCAGGTGCACGCTCGTCCCCGGGTCGATGTAGCTGGGTGTGAGGCTCCGCACCGTCAGGTCGTTGGGCGAGGAATATACAATGACCGCCGTGCTGGGCAGGCTCGTTTTGCCGCTGCCTTCCACCTTCAGCCGCACCTGGCCGCTGTAGGCCGTGGCAAAATTGACAATTGGTGCCACATGATTGGCCTTGGTGCCGGAGGCGGGCGTGGACTTGTCCAGCGCCTGGTCGCTGGCGTCGCCATAAGTGCCGTCGCCATTGAGATCCCAATGGTAGGCGGTGATGGCATCGCCGGTGTTCGGATTATAGGAACCGCTCCCATCCAGCGTGATATCCTGGCCCGGTTTGCCCGAATAAACCGCCGGCTTGATCCCCGAGGGGATGGCCACCGCCACGGGCGCCACCTTGCTGGCCGTGGCGTTCACCGTCACGCTCGCCGTCACGTAGTTGGGCGGGCTCTGGTCATCTTTGAGCCGGAGGTAAACCGTATAGGTGCCCACCGTCGTCCAATTGGGGGCCGCGGTGACAACAGCGCCGCTTTTGCTGGGGCTGCTCCAATTGGGCGTGAAGGTCCCGGGACTGGAACTGTAGCACCAGAGATACTCCACGATGGAGGCGCTGGAGTCCGCATGATATGACCCACTGGCATCCAGCGTGATCGTGCCTGGATAAAGCGTGGACTGTTCCGGGATGTCGGCGATCACCGCGATCGGCAGCGGCTTGGCCAGCGATTTGGTCAGCACCAGCACCGCGATCGGCGTGTCGTACCAGGCATCGTTGGGCACATAGCTGCCCGAGCCAACCCAGCTGCCATCCGAATTCTGGCCGAAGGCATAGGAGGTGCTCCGCGTGGTGCCTGAAGAGAGGGCACTCGGCACATACGGATGGCCCGCCAGGGCGTAACTTCCACCTTCCGCATTGCCCAGCAACCAGGCCGACATGTCGTAATACCAGTTGCGCGCCGCGTAGGTCCCGTAAGTCAGGGTGTCGATCCCGAGCAACGCCAAACCTTTTTTGGCGCCATACATCGCGTAGAAATCCCCGGGCCAGCCCGCCAGATCGCCGGTTTGGGATTGGTTGGCATACCAATAATTACCGAGGAACGTCAGGCAAGAGGAAACATAAGTGGAACTGGCGGTGGTGTAGCCGCCCAGGTAAAAGGCGGCGATTCCCGCGCCGGTCTTAGCCACGTTGCGCCAACCGCCGGGGCCGCTGTAGCCGATGCCGCCGGTGCCATCCTGCAGACCGGTGCTCATGCTGTAGACGCCCTTGTCGATGTACCAAGACTGCGGAGACATGCCCCAGCGCTCCTTGCCCAAGGCCCCCACCATGTAGATCCATCCCTCCGACGAACCGTCATGGCGCGATTCACCAGAGGTATTAATGGAATACCCGAAACCGCCCGGGTAACTGCTGTCCCCTTGGGCATAGGCATACTGGTCATAAATATCCGTGAGCAGGTTGGCATAGGTCATGCCATCGAATGCCCCCCCACCGGAAGCAATGACGTTGGTGGCCGCCGCCGAACCGTTGGGCTGGGACATGATGAACGCCAGGTGCACCACCGAACTGATGTAAGTGCCGTCCGTGCTGTAGCTGCCCAGACCGTAAAGCGACCGCCCCACTCCGTTGAGGTTGGAATCGGGATAGCCATAAAATTGGGAATACATTCTCATGCTGCCGCCCTGGCCGTCGTTCAGCAGGTAATTCATCCCTCGCCGGGCCGTCATGGCGTAAATATCGGTCACGTCGTTGTTGTTGGGCATGTGCCCGTTTTCCTCAAAGGCCAGCACGTTGAAGCCGGTGCAGGAAATGATGTAGTAAGAACCGTTGGGATGGCTCCAATAATACCGGTAGCCATCACCTGCGTCGGTTTTGCCCTTATAGCAATAAAGCAGCCCTTTTTCGATCGCCATGTTCACGCGCTCGGCGTGGGTGGGGGTGGTGATGACGTTGATGGTCGCCTGGCGGGAGGCCACGGCGCCGGCGGCATCCGTCACCGTCAGGGTGGCGATCCTCTTGCCGCTGGTGGCATAGGCATGGCTGGTGCCCAGGTAATAATTCACCTGGGATTCCGTCTGCGCTGTCCACGAGGTGGAGGTGCCGTCGCCAAAATCCAGGATCGCGTTGTAGGGGGCGGTGCCGCCCCAGGCGCGGCCCCAGACCTCCAGGGCCACCGTGGCCTGGGCGTTGCCGTAGCCCGGGTTCTGGACATAGCTCGGCATCATGGCCACCTTGGGCGCAGAGACGAATTCGGCGAAACTGCCCGCCACCCCGCCCAGGCTGGTGGCTGCCCCGCCGGCGTCCACCGTCCCGGCCGCCGCCGCCAGGGCGTAAATCGTGGAACTGGCGCTGGGCGCCCAAGCCGCGGCCGAGCCAGACGAAACATCCACCCCGGCAAGATAGGGGCGCGCGGAACCCGCCATGGTGGTGAACGCGCCACCCGCGTATACCGTGGTGCCCGCGACCGCCAGGGCGTTGACCGTATTATTGGCACTGGGAGCCCAACTTGTGACCGCCCCGGTGCCCGTGGCGCCGACGGCGGCCATATAATTGCGCGTGGATCCGCCGACCGTCGTGAAACTGCCCCCGAGATAAATCGTCGTGCCCGAGACGGCCAGGGCGTTCACCGTGGAATTGGCATTGGGATCCCACGTGGCCAGGGCGCCGTCGCTGGTGGTCCACGCCGCCGCCCGGAGGCGCGAGATGGCACCCACGGTCGTGAACGCGCCGCCCGCATAGAGGGTGGTGCCGGAGAGCAGCAGGGCGTTGACCGTGCCGTTGAGATTGGGATTCCAGGCGGAGACATCGGCGCTGGAGGCGGTGCTCAGCGCGCCCAGGCGGTTGCGGGCGGTGGCGGCCCCGCCGCCGAGGGCGGTGAAGCTGCCACCCGCATAGACGGTGGTGCCGGAAACCACGAGAGCGTTTACCGTGGCGTTCGCGCCCGGGTCCCATACCTGGGCGGATCCGGTGGCCGGGTCCAGCGCCGCCAGGCGAAGGCGCGGCTGCCCGCCGATGTTCAGGAAGTCGCCCCCGGCGTAAACGGCCAGGTCGGTCACCGCCATGGCCCGCACCGCGCCATCCGCGGAGGGATCCCAATCCGTCACCTCGCCGGTGGCCAGGCTCAAGGCGGCGATATTCTTGCGCGCCACTCCGCCCACGCCGGTGAAAGCGCCGCCGGCATAGACCGTCGTGCCCGAAACGGCCAGCGTGTTCACCGTGCTATTCGCATTGGGATTCCAATCCGTGGCGAGTCCCGTGGTGGCGTCCAAAGCGGCGATAGCATTGCGCGTGGCGCCGCCGATCGTCGAGAAGGCCCCCCCGGCGTAAACCACCGTGCCCGAAACGGCCAGCGTGTTCACCGTGCTATTCGCATTGGGATTCCAGGTGGCGGCGGTCCCGGTGGTGGCGTCCACCGCGGCCAGCCGGTTGCGCGTGGCGGCGCCGTTATTGATCGTGGTGAAATTGCCCCCGAGATAAACGGTGGATCCTGATAACGCCAGGGCGATTACGGCGTCGTTCGCATAAGGATGGTAGGCGGTGGCGTTACCACTCGTGGTGTCCAAAGCGGCGGCATAATAGCGCGTCTGGCCCCCAATGGTGGTAAAGCTGCCCCCGGCGTAAACCGTCGTGCCCGAGACGGCCAGGGCATAGACCGCGTTGTTTGCGTTGGGATTCCAGGCGGTGGCCGTATTGGAGGCGGCGCTCAAGGCGGCGATGTAATAGCGCGTCTGGCCCCCAATGGAGGTGAAATTGCCCCCAGCGTAAACCGTCGTGCCCGAGACCGCCAAGGAAAGAACAACCGTGTTGGCCGAGGGGTTCCAGGCGGTGGCCGCGGCGGTGGAGGTGCTCAAAGCCGCAATGTACGCTCGCGCCTGGCCCCCAATGCTCGTGAAATACCCCCCGGCGTAAAGGGTGGAGCCGGACAGCGCGAGGGAATACACCGAACCATTGGCCAGGGCGTTCCAGGTGGTGTCCAGGGCGCCGTCCGGGTTGATGTGGGCGATATATTCGAAGCCCATCGTGCCCACCGAGGTAAAGTCGCCACCGATGAACCATCCGCCCGCGCCATCCGCCACGCAGGCCCGCACCCGGCCGCCCCCCACCTTGGGGAAAGTGCCCGCCACCTGGCCGGTCCCGGTGTCCAGGGGAACCCCGTAGCCGTTCTGGCCGGCAAACACATTGTTGAACGAGCCGCCCAGGTAAAGGGTGTCGGCCGTGCGGACGATGGAGTACACGGTGCCATCCGTACGCCAAACGTCCGTATTGGCCGTGGAGGATTGGGCCGCGGCCCGATCCGGCAAAACCGCCAGGCCGGCCAGGCCGAGGAAGACGGCCAGGCACAGGTGCAGGCAGTTAAATGTATGGCTGAACCTTCCCGCGAGGTTCGATTGATTGACTTTGCTTGTGTTATTCAGCTTCATACTAGGATATAATTACTTGGTTTTCTTTTTGGCGGCGGTGGGTGCAGTCTTCGGGGTGGATGCAGTCTTGGGTGTGGTTGTGGCTGCGCTGGTGGGTATGGGTTCGGATAAACGGATCGTGACCTGCAGCGGCTGGCCGGCCGGCGGCAGGCTGTTCGTCCTGGCGAACCAGAGGTGGTCATTGTCGTGCCCCGCGCCGGTGGAGTTGATGAGCGCCACCGGGTCGGTCACCAGCGAGATCACCTGCCCCTCCTGCTGGGCCAGGAACCGGCCATTCCATACGGCCGATCCATTATAGACCCAGGCCTCCTGGGGGAGCGTGGCCTGCGTGTCCTGCCGGTAAACCAATTCCCCGGCCGGGCGGTTGACCGGACGGCCATCGGCCCCCTGCCAGCTCACCTGGATCTCCACCCGCTCGCCGGGCAGGGCTTCCTTGCCGGGGCTTTTCAGCTGCGCCTCCGGCG
>CAIMWS010000536.1 GCA_903845125.1 uncultured Verrucomicrobiota bacterium | reverse complement strand
GCTTCGTGTTGTATGGCCTGGGCCAGGTGCTGGCGCCGGATCCCGGCACCGCCAATTATGGGGTGCCCATCCAGGCCGGTTGGTATCGCACCTCCCTGGCCCATAATACGCTCACTATCGACGAGGTTTCGCAGAAACCTGCGGAAGGAACCTGCGTGGCCTTCCTGGCAGAACCGACCTTGGGGGCACTGATGGCCACCGCCGGGCCGATAGCCCAGGGGCTTTCGTTCCGCCGCACCGTGGCCCTGGTGGACGGCTGCCGGCTGGTGTTCATCGACCAGGTGCGGGCGGAAACGGAACATTTGCTTGATTTGGCGGTGCACCTGGCGGGCAAGCTGGACCCTTTAAAGGGGGAGCCCCTGGCCCTGCCGAACCAACCGGGCTATGCCTATTTGCGCCAGGCGGCCGCGCAAGATCCTGCATTTAAAAAGCCCATCTCCATCATCCTGGCTTCCGGGGAACGTGTGCGCTGCCAGATGGCGGCTGACGGACCGGCCACCTGGATCACCGCTACGGGCGTCGGCGCCCATACGGAGGATCGGGTGCCGGTCATCATCGCCCGGCGCCGGGCCAAAACCGCCACCTTGGTGTGGACCCTGGATTGGCGGCCAGACCCGGGAGCAGTTCAGGTTGAAGTCCTGCCCCTGGATATTTCAGGCGGGAATACCAGCCCCAACGAGGCAGTCGCCGCCAAAATCACCGACGCGGGCGGGGAGGTGCATTACCTGGTGGCCAATCCGGCGCGGTCCGCGGTGCAAAACGGCCAGCTCCAGGGGGATTATTCGCTGGCCTATTTTCATTACGCCAAGACTGGCCAGCTGCTCAAAAAAGCCACCGCCCGCTGACCCGCCATGACCGACGCACAAGCCGCCTTGCCCCTGCCCCTGGAGACGCCCCTGCACCAAGTGCGTGGAGTGGGGGCGGAGCGCGCCAGCCAGCTGGGCCGGCTGAAATGCCAGACCGTGGAGGATCTGCTATGGCTGGAGCCGCGGCGCTACGAAGACCGCCGACGGTGCTGCACCATCGCGGATTTGCGCCTGGAGCAGCCGGCCGTGATCCGCGGGAAGGTTGTGGCCATGGGGGTCAAAACCTTCCGCCAGCACTCCAAATCGGTGTTTGAGCTGGTCCTGGACGACGGCACCGGCCGGCTGCACTGCCGCTGGTGGAACCAGCCTTACCTGGAGCGGTATTACCAGGAGGGTTTGGAATTGCTGGTCTATGGCCGGCTCATCCAACTCAAGCCCCGCACCATGGACCGGCCGGAGGTGGAAACCGTGGAGGACAACGACGAGGCGGCCATCCACCTGCACCGGATCGTGCCGGTTTATCCCCTCACGGAAGGCCTGTCCCAGCGCTGGCTGCGCACGTTCCTGTGGCGGTTCATCATGGAGCAGCCCTGGCGCCTGCCGGAGCCTTATCCGGGCCTCCCCTTGGGGGGGCTGCCGTCCCGGGCAGACGCTCTCCGGTGGCTGCATTTCCCCGAGACCGACACCGCCGCCCGGCTGGCCCGCAACCGGCTCGCCTTCGACGAGTTTTTCGCCCTGCAACTCACCATTCAAGGCCGCCGCAAAAAAATGCAGGCGGCCGCCCGCGGCCTGCCTTGCGCGGGGGATAACCGCTGGATCAAACCGTGGCTGGCCGGCCTGGGCTTCAAGCTCACCGAGGCCCAGGCCCGGGTGCTGCGGGAGATCCGCCGCGACCTGGGCGGGGCGCTGCCCATGCGCCGGTTGCTCCAGGGGGATGTGGGTTCCGGCAAAACGGTGGTCGCCGGGGCGGCCGCCTTGATGGCTTTGGAAAGCGGCCGCAGCGTGGCCTTAATGGCCCCCACGGAAATCCTGGCGGAGCAGCACTACCAAACCTTCCAGCGCTGGTTTGGCCCTTTGGGCATCCCCGTGCAATTGCACACCGGCAGCCGCAAAACCACGGAGCGCAACCAACTGGAACTCGCTCCGGCGTCCCCGGCCGGGGCGGCGGCAGGCAACTCCGTTCCCGCCGCGGCCACTTCCCCTCCCGGGGAGCTGTATGTCGGCACCCATGCGCTGATCACCGATGATTTTGCCATCGGCCGGCTCGGTTTGGTGGTGATCGACGAGCAGCACAAATTTGGCGTGGTCCAGCGCGAAAAACTCGTGCGCAAGGGCAGCTATCCGCATGTGCTGGTCATGACTGCCACGCCCATTCCCCGCACCTTGGGGCTGACCTTGTATGGCGACCTGGATGTGTCGGTCATCGACCAGTCACCGGCCGGCCGCGGCCGCATCCAAACCCATGTGCGGGAGGGCTCTGCGCTGCCCAAGGTATGGGAGTTTATCCGCCAAAAACTGGCCGAGGGCCGGCAGGCCTACGTGGTTTATCCCCTGGTGGAGGAGTCCGAAAAAGTGGAGCTGAAAGCCGTCACCGCCGAACTGCAGCGGCTGGAGCAAAACCTGGCCCCCTGGCGGGTCGGCCTGTTGCACGGCCGTTTGAAAGCCCCCGAAAAGGACCTGCTCATGCGCCAGTTCCGCGAGAACCAGGTGCAGATCCTGCTGGCCACCACGGTGATCGAGGTGGGGGTGGATGTGCCCAACGCCACGATCCTGCTGGTGGAGAACGCGGAGCGCTTCGGCCTCGCCCAGTTGCACCAATTGCGCGGCCGCATCGGCCGCGGGGCCCACGATGCCCATTGCATCCTCGTGGCCAGCGCCCGCACGCCCGAGGCGCGCGAACGCCTCCAGATCCTGGCGGAAAGCGCCGATGGCTTCCGGATCGCCGAGGCCGACCTGGCCTTGCGCGGACCCGGCGATTTCCTCGGCCTGCAGCAAAGCGGGCTGCCGCCATTCCGCTTTGGCGACCTGGCCCGCGATTTGAAATTAATCGAGTTCGCCCGCCAAACCGCCCAGGATTGGCTGGCCAGGCCAGTTCCCAGTGCTCCGCTGAACCCACCTTCCACTGCCTGACCTATGACCATGAAAAAAGACCTGCTCCAATCCGGAGGCGGCTGGTTCCGGCTGGCGGCCGTCGCCCTGTGGGCGGCGGTCCAGCTCCCGGCTGCTGCCGCCGCCAACGCCGGCCCGGCGGACGATTTCGCCTGGGTCCGGGGCGCCAATTACGTTCCCTCCTATGCCCGCAACGATGTGCAGACCTGGATGGATTTCGATCCCGAGGTGATCGGCCGCGAGCTGGGCTATGCCCAAAAGCTACGCCTCAATTGTGTGCGCGTGTTCCTGCAATACGCCGTTTACGAGCAGGATCCCCCGCGATTCCTGGAGCGCTTCGAGCGGCTCCTGCAGCTGTGCGAGCAACACCAGATCCGCCTCCTGCCAGTGGTTTTTGATTCCTGCTTCGGCGAGTTCCCGGATTTGCAGAAATACCGCGACCAGGATTGGATGGCCTCGCCCGGCCAAAACCGCCTGGCGGAGATCTACTGGCCCGCGCTGGAGGGCTACGTGCGCGCCGTCGTGGGCGCCCATGGCTCGGACCGGCGCATTGTGATGTGGGACATGATGAACGAGCCCACCTGCACCTCCTATAACCAGCCTGAGGACCAGCAGCTGATCTGGGCCTTCCTCCGGCATTTCCTGGCTTTCACCCGCCGCCAGACCACGCTGCCGCTCACGGTGGGTGTGGAAAGCAGCAGCCTGCTCGGCCAGGTTGTCAGCCAGGTGGAGGTGCTCGCGTTCCACAATTACCAGCCCGGCCTTCGGGACGATATCCGCCAGGTCCGGGAACTGGGCCGCAAGTCCGGCCAGGCCATCCTGATCAACGAAGTGGTCATGCGCCCCCAGCAGCCCTACTCCCTGGCCCTGCCCATCCTGCGCGAGGAACGGATCGGATGGGTCTTCTGGGAGCTGATGTTTGGGAAAACGCAATTCACCCGTGGCTCCAGCCCCATCCAGGGCCTGGTTTATCCGGACGGCACCTGCCGCGATGTCCGCGAGGTGGCGTTGGTCGCCGGGGTCAGCCCGGAGGAAGCCGCCGCCCTGTTCCCGCCGCGCCCGGCGCCCAAGCAAACCGAGGCGGGCATCGTTTTCACCGGCTTTTGGACCCGCTGGACCGGCCAGGGGCCGCGCCGGGAACGATTGTTTTACAGCACCTCGGATGCCGATTCCGCCGTGTGGGACGGCGCCGGAGGCTCCGCTTTTCTCATCCACAAAACCGGGCCGGATTGCGGAATCGCTTCGGTTTGGATTGATGGCCGGCCGGCATCCAGGCCAGAGGTGGACACCTATTCCGCGAAGGTGGATTGGAACCACCGTACCCTTTTGGCCGAGGGCTTGGCGCCCGGCCGCCACACTTTCACCGTGAAACCGGCGGGCCGGAAAAACGCCGAATCCTCCAACTGCTATCTCCAGGTGGTCGACTTCGAATCAGCGCCGTGATCCCGCTCCTGCTACTTAACCCACCGGAGGGCGGCGGCCAGGCTTTCCGCCACGGCTTTGCCCAGGCCTGCCTATGAAGGAAATCATTCTCTCCGGCCTGGTTTTGGGATTGTCTGCCGGGTTCGCTCCCGGGCCGCTCATGGCGCTGGTGCTGGCCCAAACCCTGCGGCATGGCACCCGGGAGGGCTGCAAAACCGCCCTCGCCCCCCTGCTCACAGACCTGCCGGTGATCCTGCTCTCGCTGTTCTTCACCACCCAGGTGGCACGGCTGCGCCCCCTGCTGGGGTTGATTTCGCTGGCCGGGGCTGCGTTCATTCTCCACCTGGCTTGGGAAAGCTTCCGGCCGCCCCGGCTGGAACTGGACGACGGGCAGACGCCGGCCCAATCCTGGCGCAAAGGCTTTCTCACCAACCTGCTCAGCCCCAATCCCTGGCTCTTCTGGTTCACCGTGGGTGCCGCCACGCTGGCCAAAGCCACTGCCCGCAGCGGGCTGGCGGCCGTCGTTTTTCTGTGCCTCTTCTATGTTTGCCTCTGTGGCACCAAATTGGTGCTGGCCCTGGTGGCCGGCCGCTCACGCGCTTTTCTCACCGGCCGGACCTACCGCCTCATCCTCCAAGCGCTGGGAATGGTTCTGGCCCTTTTCGCCGCGCTCCTGATCCGCGATGGCATCGGCTACCTGGCCGCTGGAAAATGAAGCGCCCTGGGTTCCCAAATTTCCTGGCCCTCCCAGCCTGCCGGCTCCACTGGTTCGGGGCATCCCCACCGCGCCTGGTTTCAAAGGACCGCAAAACCGAAAGCCGTGCGCGCAGAGAAGCCGGAAGCCGGCGAACGGACCCTTGCCATAACCGGGAACATGACTTATTCCTATTGCAGGGGACCGTAGCAACGGGAGTCAACCATCGGCGCTGCACTTGCTGAGTGGCTACCCCTTCCCGGCAGATGAAACCATGGAACCGACGGTACGCATACGCAAGCTGACGAAAGTTTATCGCCAGGGCGACATCAACGTGGTCGCCTTGAGTGATATCACGCTGGATATTGCCCAGGGCGAGTTCCTGACCTTGATGGGGCCCTCGGGTTCGGGGAAATCAACCCTGCTGCACATTATTGCAGGCATTGACCGGCCAACCGAGGGTGAGTGTTTTGTGCAGGGGGTCGATGTGGCCCGGTTGAACGAATCGGAGCTGGCGGATTGGCGGAACCACAATGTGGGTTTCATTTTCCAGACGTTCAACCTGATCCCGGTCCTGACAGCGGCCGAGAACGTGGAACTGCCGTTGCTGCTAACCCGCCTGGGCAACCGCCAGCGCCGGCAACAGGTGAAAACCGCCTTGGAACTCGTGGGATTGGGCGACCGCACGCACCACCTGCCGCGCCAACTCTCCGGCGGCCAGGAACAGCGCGTGGCCATCGCCCGCGCCCTGGTGACTGACCCGCAGCTGGTGGTGGCCGACGAACCCACTGGCAACCTGGATTCCCACTCCGCTCACGATGTGCTGGAGATCCTGAAGTCGCTCCACCGCGATTCCGGCCGCACGGTCATCATGGTCACCCACGACCCCAAGGCGGCGGCCTACGGCTCGCGCGCCATTCACCTGGAGAAGGGGGAGCTCACCAACTAGCGGCCCTTTGCCAGCCATGACCGTCTCCACGTTCATCATTCGTAACGCGATGCGCAACAAACGGCGCGCCATGCTTTCCATTCTCAGCATGGCGGTCAGCCTGTTTTTGCTGGTCACCTTGCTCGTGGCGCTGCGGGAGATCACCCAGCCCCCGGAGGACATCGGGGCCACCCAGCGCGTTGCGGTGCGCCACAAGGTGTCCCTCGGCAGTCCCCTGCCCTACCGCCAGCGGGAAATCATCGCCCGCATCCCGGGCGTGGCGGCGGTGACGCCCTTCACCTTCTTTGGTGGGAAGTTCAGGGGTGAATCCGGTTTTTCCTTCGCTCAATTCGCCCTGGATGCCGAACAGCTGACCAATGTGTTCGGGGAGGCCAAAACGCCCCCGGACCAACTGGCGGCCTGGCAGGCGGACCGGAACTCCTGCATCGTGGGCAAGCTCACGATGGAGCGCTACCATTTGCGGGTTGGGGAGCGGATGCAGCTGGCCGGGACGATCTGGCCCTGCGACCTGGACCTGAAGATCGCCGGGATTTACGAAGGCACCCCGGATGACCGGAACGTGTTTTTCCACCACAAGTTGCTGGATGAAGCCACCGGCAATACCGGCCGCGTGGGCACTTGGTGGGTGCGCGCCCAATCCATCGAGGAAGCACCCTTGGTGATCGAACGGATCAACCAGCGGTTCGCCAACACTTCGGCGGAGGTGAAAGCGGAAACCGAGCGGGCCTTCCAGCTCAGTTTTGTGGAAATGTGGGCGAACATCAAAACCTTGATCGGTTCGATCTGCTCGGTGGTGGTCTTCACCCTCCTGCTGGTGACTTCCAGCACCATGAGCATGGCCGTGCGGGAACGATTCCGCGAATTGGCCGTCCTCAAGGCGCTGGGCTTCCAGCGCCGGGAGTTGTTCGCCTTCATCCTGGCGGAAAGCTTCGGGCTGGCCATAGCCGGAGCTGTGGTGGGCGCCGGAGGCGCCTGGCTGGCCTTCAGCCGGCTCAGCATCTCGAAGCTCACGGGAGGCATGTTTGTGGCGTTCGAAGTCACCCCCCGGATTTTGGGCCTGGCCTTCCTTGTGGCCGCCGTGCTGGGCAT
>CAIMWS010000535.1 GCA_903845125.1 uncultured Verrucomicrobiota bacterium | reverse complement strand
TCCTTTTTCCCCAACCAGCCCGAAGCAGATGCCTCCCCCTCTGCTTGGAAAGGAAAAAGGCTGCCGGGCGATGTTCCTGTAGATCAGGGGCGGGTCAGTTTATCTGAGCAGACCCGGGGCAATTCTCGTGAGCGGTATAGAGGCGGGGACAAATTGTTTCCATTTTGCCTCCTCCTCCTTGGTTTGGGGCAGCGGTTCGTAAGCTTTCCAACTCTTATCCACGCGGTCCCAGGCGGCTTTCAACCGGGTTAGTTGTTCGGCCACCATCGCTTCTGCCAAACCGGGAAGCAACAAGGTGCGCTCCGCAGCTTTGATGGCGGTTTGGGCTTCGTTAACGGTGTCGAGGGCTGCAATGCTGGGCAAACGCACCACGCCGACCTCATATAGATGGGTGCTTAAACGGTTGACACCCCAGTAACCGACAATACCCACGGCCAGGGTGATGAAGGCCACTACCGCAAAACTGGTGAGGAGTTTAACACTGAGTTTTTGTTTCTTGAACATACGTTTTACCTTTCGATTTTTCTGCAATTCCGCTGCCGGCCTTCCCCAGTGGCCACGGTGGCCAACGCCTCGTCGAACATTGCATTATCGATATTCAACAAGGTTTTTTGGACCGCGGTTCCAGATGGCTGCTGGTTGAGGAGAGAGGTTCAGTTTATCCCCGCCCAGCTGTCCTGAAATCCGCCGGTTCGCATTAATGGACGCCACCTCCACGGGTAGTCGTCCCCATTCTGTCCGTCCAGGCTTTTGCATTCGAGTTGATAAGTATTTATGGTATCGACCATTCAAAAAAATTCTTTAGTGGTTTTTTGCACCAGTCCGGCGGCAGAAAGGCGAAAGGGGCGAACACAAGGGTAGGATTTCAATCCCATAAGGCGTTTTGCTCCCCTTTTCTCCCCGCATTGTGGTCTGCGATTTCAAACGCACAACAACCAATCCTGGCAAAGAAAAATCCATCAGCCGTATCGATTTGGCATGGGAGAACCACCCATCCCATTTTTCATGGAGATTGGGTTCCATGCGACCCATTGAAACGGTTATGACCCAACTCCATCCCCGGCGTTGCGCAAAACCTGGGGCAGCCAGCTTGCTTCATTCGCAAATTCCTTTGGCAAAAGCAGGGTCCGGCTTTCTTCCGCACCGGGATTTCCGGGGTGGAGCTGGAATCAGGCGCCAGCGGGGTGGGTTCAGGCTGGGTATCTTCCAGGATAACTCATTGGGTTGCGTGAAAATAGCCGAATATGGAGCGCCGGATATTGAGCACGTTACAAATCCCGGCGCAGCGCCCGAGTTCCTCGCCGGGGGTCCGCTGGTTCGATGAAAAACCCGCTAATACCCAAGCAGGAGGGACGGATTTTCGCGGTCCGAATCCAGGCTGTAAAGCGGGAAGGCTTTCAGCGAGAAGGTGACGCCGACCGTGAAATCGTCCGCACCCACGCGGTTGTCGCGCCAGCGGAAGGTAAGGGCGGCGGTCCAGCTGCGCAGATCCCGGTAGAGGGTATAATACTGCTCCTCCAGCTTGCCGTCGCGGGCCTCGTAGTGCTGGGAAGCGCGGGCCGCCCAGTTTTCGTTGAACCGGTAATAGACGCGGTTGATGATCAGGTTGTTGCCCAGGGTATAATCCGTTCCCATGGCCGGATCATCCTGCAGGAAACGATGGCCGATCGACCAGCTCCAGGTATGGTTGGGCTGCAGGGTCAGGAAATGGTTCGCCTCTTTCAGGTCCGAATGGGGCAGGTCAAACCGGGTTTCCGAGGTCAGGATCAGCCATTTGCGGGGCTTGAAATCGAGGTCGGAGTAAAAATCCGAAAAAGTGGTCTGGCCCGGCTGCCGCTCGAGGCGCCAGTCGGTGTATAACGCCCAATTAATGAACGAATCCACCTCGTCCTCGCGCTTGGTTTGCAAGGCATTGCGCAAGCCCAGCCGCATGACGTTCCGGGCATCGATGGAATCGATGGAATTGAAGTCCGGGTAATCGATGGGCAGCAGCCGGTAGCTGTTCAGCAGGCTGTCGAACTGGGGCAGATCCGGCGGTCGTTTGTCAGGCTCGGGCACGAAAACGTAATTGGCTGAGGGCTCCACGATATGCCGCAAGCCATCAACATCCCAGAACTGGTTTTTTATGCCTTTCCAGGTGCGGGTGAACTTGGTGGAAAACTCGGCCCCGGTGTTGAACACCCAGCGGTCCTGCTCATCCAGGGTGTAATTGCGGCTGTCCGTTTTGCTGTAGTGCGTGAAGCGGCCGCCCACCCGCGGCGTCACGTTCAGCCAGCCGCCGTAGGTCTGGTGAAACAGCAGCTGCTGGTAGGTGTCCGCGCGGAAGGCATCGAAGCTGTTCGTGAAATTATCGGCATACTCGTGGCGGTAATAGCCCAGGGAGGATTCACTGTCGTAATAGAAGGGGGAGGCGCCCAGCTTTTGGCGCACCCCGGTCAGCTTGACCTCCGGCAGCCGTTCCACCGTCTCGTAGAAAGTGTTCACCCGGGGCTGGGCGAAGACATTCAGCCCGAAATTCCGCCAGAACTGGCTGATTTCCACGAAGGATTTGGGCTGCACATCCTTGCGGTATTCCGACTCGAAAAAGTCCCGGATCATGTAGGGATCGGCCTGCTCGTGGATGGCCACCTTGAAGGTCAGATTGGTGCGGATGAGGGCCTGGTGATCGAAGCTGATCCGGTGGCGGGCGGGATCGATCGGATTCCCTTGCGGATCGATTCCCGGTTTGTCGTCGTGCGTGTAATAGAACTTCACCTGGCCCTGGCCCAGGTGCTCGAAATCATACCGCACCTGCGGCCCGAAGCCCAAACCGCGCTTCTGGCGGTAATCCATATCCATCCCCAGGCCAAAATGCTCATCGATCCGCCACTGGTATTGGCTGAGGATATACGGGCCGTACAGGCTGCGGTAGCCGGGCGCCAGGCGCAGATAGCTCTGGTGCGGCCCCAGGGAGCGGGAATAATACGGGAAATACATGATGGGGATCCGGCCCATGTACAGCACCGCATTGTGCGCCTGGATGGCTTTGCCCGGGATCAGCCGCAGCTTTTTGGCCCGGATTTTGAGGAACGGGTTGGCCACGTCATCCGCCGTGAGGTACCCGTTGGAGGCCACGTAAACCTGGTTGCTTTTATCCACATTCAGGTTGATGCCCGTGGCGTAATAAGGGGTGGTTCCCACCCGGAACTGGGCGCCCTGGATGCGGCGGCTGAAGAAATTGTATTCCAAATGGTCGCTCATCCATACCAGCTTGTCCTGGCGCAGGGTCACGGACCCGTCGGCGATGGCGTCACCCTTGGTCTGGCTGAAACTGATGAAATTGGCGCTCAGGACGGTCTCGGCACCATCCTCGTCCCGGTAGGTGACCATGGCCCCGTTGGTGGCCACCATGGTCTGGTTTTGGAAATCGAATTCAAATGGGCTGGCGGGGGAGAGCGATTCGCCCTCCAAAATGGGCTCCGCACCCCTCGCGCTCGTTAAACACACAGCGCAAAAAGGGAGCGTCAAGACACCTTTCAGCCAGATTTTTCTCATCGGTCGCGCCCAGCTAACCAGAACCAGCCAGCCCTGCCAAGAATGAATTATTTTTTGGTGGGTGGCCGGGAATGTTTCTGGTTGAATCCGGTTCATGGAAAACCGTCCGCCATTGACGCCGGCCACGCTTTACCTGGTGGCCACCCCCCTGGGCAACCTGGAGGATATCACCTTCCGCGCCATCCGCACCCTGAAGGAATGCGACCTGATCGCCGCCGAGGACACCCGCCGCACCGGCCAATTGCTGGCGCATTTCGGCATCCAGAAACCCTTGATGAGCTATTTCCGCTTCAACGAAGCCAAACGGAGCGAGGAAATCCTGGAGCGCCTGGCCCGGGCGGAAAAAATCGCCCTCGTGAGCGATGCCGGCAGCCCCGGGATCAGCGATCCGGGCCTGCGCGTGGTTCAGGCCGCCATCCGGGGTGGTTTCCGGGTGGAAGTGGTGCCCGGCCCCTGCGCCTTGGTCGCGGCTTTGACCGGCAGCGGCCTGGATACGGATGAATTCCACTTCACCGGCTTTCTCCCGCATAAATCCGGCCAGCGGCGGCGGATGCTGGAGAACCTTTTGGGCACTCCGGGCACCGTGGTGCTCTACGAATCCCCCTACCGGATCGAGAAATTGCTCACGGAACTGACGGACCTGGTGCCCGCCCGCCCGGTGGTGCTGGCCCGGGAATTAACGAAAAAGTTCGAGGAATGGCTGCGGGGCACCCCCCCGCAGCTCCTCGAGCAACTGAAAAAACGCCCCGCCAAGGGGGAGTTCGTGGTGCTGATCGGCCCAAACGAACCGCCTACAACCCCGGAATCCACCCCGGAAAGCAGTTTATAACCAGCCCGGCAAATGCGGGATCAGGCGTGCTGGCAGGGGTAGGCGTCGCACGGGTGATGCGGATAAGGATGGTGCCGGTCGTCCATGGCCAACTGCTCCTCCTCGCGGCGGAAAATGGATAGGAAAGAGGCCGCCCGCTCCTTGAGCTTTTCCTTTTCCGGTTCCGTGATGGGCCGGTAATCATAGGCGGCTTGGATGGCCTTTTCGGTCAGATCCAGGAACGAAGGTGGGATGCCCGCCACCACCCCCTCCAGGGAAAGCGTAAACCGCAGCACCGCGCCGATTTCCTCCACGGTTTCCGGCGAGCGGTACCACCATTCCCGGGTGCGTTTGACGCCCGCGGGCCAGGCCCCGTAGCTCATCGGCTTGATGGCGATGGCGGCGGTCCCTTTTTCCCGGGCCAGCTCCAACACTTCCTTCCCGAAGCCATGGCGGTAATACTCCCCAAAGTTCAGCGGGAACATGACGGTGTCAAAATTAAAGGCTTTCAAGGCCGCCAAGGCCGCCCGCGTGGTGTGCGCCGAAAAGCCGAGGAACCGGATTTTGCCCGCTTCCCGGGCTTTCAGGAAGGTCTCCATCGCGCCGTCCTTCCCGAAGGCCTGCTGCACCTGGTCCGTGGATACCAGGTGGTGCATCTGGTAGAGGTCGAAATGATCGGTTTTGAGCCGCTGCAGCGAACGTTCCAGCTCCTGGCGCGCCCCCTCCTTGTCCCGCATCTTGGTTTTGCAGGAAAGGAAGTATTTGTCGCGCGGCAATTGCTGGAGCGCCACCCCCAGCTTGATTTCGCAGTCGCCGTTGTTGTAGGCCGGCGCCACGTCGAAGTAATTCAGCCCCATGTCGAATACCTTTTTCACCCCCCGATCGCACTCGTCCTGTTTGTAGTGCATGAGGGAGAGCCCCGGGAATCCGATGATCGATATCTTTTCCCCGGTGCGGCCCAATACCCGCCGGGGCAGGGAACCCGGGCTGGTGGTTTTGGCCTCGGCGGAGGCCTCGGCCTTGGCCAGGACAGGGTCAACCCCCAGCACGCAACTGCCGGCGGTGCCACCCACGATTTTGATGAATGATCGACGTTTCATGCAAGCTCACTTCGGTTTGTTGGTTTCGGCGCCGGAATGCCCTTTCCCCAGGCCGGCCCAGGCCGGCCAGGACGTCATCCCGCTTTAGGTAATTGATACCCCTTCCCCGGCGTATTGCAACCGGGGATTGAGCGGCGCCGTGGCCGGGCCGGCCCTCTTGTCCTCCCGCTGGCCGGCTCCGCCCCGGGCGGGAAAAATGAATCGCCGGGCGGCGGCGGTTCCTGTTATCTTCGTTTGAGTTACACAATATCGAACGGACAAAGCTATGATGAAATCCCAAGCCCACGCAGGTTGGGGCGCCCGGGTGCGCCCCCAAAACTCATGGCCGTGGCTCGTGCTCCTGCCCGGATTACTGGGCCTGGGGCTGGACCCGCTGGCCGCGGACCAGGCTTCCCGCTGGCCGGGGCCGGAGCTGAACCTGCGCCTCGCCGCACCCATCCGCACCTGGGACGAAGCCGTGCCGCTGGGCAACGGGCTGATGGGCGGGCTGCTGTGGGGTGAAGGCTCCACGGTGCGCTTGTCCCTGGACCGCGGGGATCTCTGGGACGAACGCCCGGCGGTGGAGCCCCGGTGGTGGAAAAAACGCAATTACCGGCTCATCCAGCAATTGGCCCGGGAAAAGAAATTCGGGGAAATCAACAACCTCCTCGATTCCCCCTACAACGGGGTCAGCCCCACCAAGCTGCCGGCCGGGCGCCTGGAAATCGCGCTGGCGCCAGGCCAGGCGGTGCGGGATTTCGAGCTGAACCTGGCCACCGCCGAAGGCTGGGCCCACCTGGCCGGCGGCTCCCGGCTGGAGGCGTTCTTCAGCGCCGCGGAGCCGGTGGCCTTGCTGCGCATCCCCGGCCCCGCGCCGGCCGCCTTCAACCTGCTCAGCCCCCTGGATGTGTTCCGCCGGCAGCGGGGCGCCGACGCCGGCCCCAGCAGCGGGGGATCCGTGGACCGCCTCGGCTACCCGGAGGCCAAAACCGGCGGGCAGGGCTGCGCCAAATGGTATGTACAGGAGGCCGCCGATGGCCTGCGGTATGGCGTGTGCGTGGAGTGGCGGGCGGCGGGGGAAAATACCGTGGCCGCCCTGGCGGTCACCTCCACCCTGGATGGTCCGGATCCGCTCCGCCTGGCCCGGGAACGCTGCACCCGGGCCTTGGACAGCGGGTTCGAAGCCATGCGCAGCGCCCACGCGCAATGGTGGAGCGGCTTTTGGAGCCAATCCTCCGTCACCATCCCCGAACTGCCCATCCAGCAGCATTATTGCCTCGTGCAATATTTCTACGGGGCCGCCTCCCGGCTCCACGCGCCCCCCATGCCGCTGCAGGGGGTGTGGACCGCCGATTCCGGCGGGCTGCCCCCGTGGAAGGGGGATTACCACAACGACCTGAACACCCAGATGACCTACATCGCCTACCAGGCCGCGGGCCACTTCGACGAAGGCCGCTGCTTCCTGGAATACCTCTGGAAACTCCTGCCCACCTTCCGGGAATTCGCCCGCGATTTTTATGAAACGGACGGCGCGGCCGTGCCCGGGGTGATGTCCCTGGCCGGCCAACCGCTCGGCGGCTGGGGCCAATACAGCCTGTCCCCCACCATGGGCGCCTGGAATGCCCACCTCTTCTACCTGCACTGGCGCTACACCGGGGACGGCGACTTCCTCCGCACCCGCGCCTACCCCTGGTGCCGGGAGATCGGCCTCTGCCTGCGCACCTTGCTCCAGCCCGGCCCGGACGGCCGGCTCCGGCTGCCGCTCTCCACCTCGCCGGAGGCCTTCGACAACTCGGGCCGCGCCTGGCTCGAGCCCAACAGCAACTACGACCTCGCCAGCCTGAAAATGCTCTTCCTTGCCCTCGCCGAAATGGCCGAGGCCGGCGGCCAGCCGGAGGAAGCCAAAAGCTGGACCCAGACCGCCGCCGGGCTGGGCGATTTCCACACCGATCCCCAAGGCACGCTGCTCCTGGATGCCAAAACGGCCCTGTCGTTCAGCCATCGCCACCTCTCCAACCTGATCGGCCTGTATCCCTTCAACCTCACCACGACCGAGGGCGGCGCGGGCGACCGCCAGCGGATCACCGCCTCCCTGGCCCAGTGGGACAAACTGGGCACCAGCCTGTGGTGCGGCTACAGCTATTCCTGGATGAGCTGCCTCCGGGCCCGCGTGGGCCAGGCGGAAGCCGCCCTCCGGCACCTCGATGTCTATGTGCGGGCCTTCATCCTGCGCAACGGCTTCCACGCCAACGGGGACCAGACCCGCAGTGGCTTCTCCAGCATGACCTATCGGCCTTTCACCCTGGAGGGTAATTTCCTCGCCGCCCAGGCCGTCCAGGAAATGCTGCTCCAGAGCTGGAGCCCCACTCCCGGCCGGGGGGAGGGCGCCCTCATCCGCCTGTTCCCCGCCACCCCCTGGCGCTGGGGCCAGGCCGCGTTTGCCAATCTGCGCGCCGAAGGGGGCCACCGCGTCTCCGCCCGGCGGGAAAACCACGCCACGGTGTGGCTCCGCATCGAGGCCGGCCAGGACGGCACGGTCCGCCTGCGCGACAATTTCGGCGGGCGCACCCCCCGGTGGAACCGCGAACCCACCCGGAAAACGGGCGAGGCCTTCGAGTTCGACCTCCGGCAAGGCGAGGTCGTGGAAGCCACCCTGCCCAAGCCGGGCCAGCCCGCGCCGAGGCCGCCGGATGCCGCCCAACCGGTCGTGATCCGCCCGGCTCCGGCCGGCCGTTGAGCGGCCGCCGGCCTCGGTTTTGGGATCAGGGGGCCAGCTCGTAAACCGCCAGGATGTTATCCGGCGGCACATCCGGCTGGAACAGGTGGGCCGGGCCCAGGATATAGCCGCCCGCGTGCCCCAGCACTTCGCAGTAGCGGCGCGCCTCGGCCTGGACCACCGCCGGGGAGGCGCCGGGCAGCAGGTGCTGCATGTCGATGCCCCCATGGAAGCCGAGCCGGCCGCCGAAATGCTGCTGCAGGTTTTCCGGCGCCATCCCGGGTCCCACCGGCTGGATGGGGTCCAGCACATCCACGCCCAGCGCGAGCAGATCCGGGATCAGGGGAAAGATGGCGCCGCAGCTATGGTATAAGACCCGCGCGCCGAGTTGGTGGATGCGGTCGATCATGGCCTTGAGCGGCGGGGCCACAAACTCGTGGAACATGGCGCGGGAAATGAGCGGCCCGCGCTGGCTGCCGAGGTCGCTGATCAGCAGGAACAGATCGATGCGGCCCCCGGTGGCCTCCGCCGCCCGGGTGTAATCCTCCAGGTAGTATTCGGTGAACCTGCCGCAGAGGTAATGCACCCAGGCCGGGCGCTCCACCATATCCACAAACATCCCTTCCCAGCCGCGCACCAGGGCCGGCCGCTGCCAGACATCGGCAAAGCCGTAGAGCAGGGCCCGGCCGGCGTGGGCCTGGGCCTGCCGGCGCAGCGGCTCATAATCCACCTGGTCCGGGCTTGGCCAGGGGAAGGCCTCCAACTCCTCAAAGCGGCACGCCTGGCTCAAGGCCCCGGGCAGATCCTCGCGGGCGGGCCCCCAGGGGGTGGGCTGCTGGATGAAGCGCTCGCCCCAGGGATTCTGGAACACCCCCGGCGCCACCTCCCGCGGCGGAGGCTCCTCCGCCCGCAGGTGGCGGATATCAATGCCCAGGCGCTGCAGGATGAGCTCGCGATCCGGGCAGCCCAGGTGGCTCTGCAGCCGGGTCCAGGCGGCTTCCTCGGCCCAAAAGTCGCGAGGCGTCCGGTCCGGGCGCTGGTGCTGCAAGGCCATCAAGACTCGTTCACGGCTGGATAATTCCATGCCCCCTTTCTAATCCGCCCCGGGGCGCGAGCACAAGGAGTTCCGGCGGGAGCCAGGCGGAGGCCGCCGGGGCCAGGCGGCGCAAAAAACCGGCCGCCATCCGGGCTGTAATCCGGGCTGTAATCCGGACTGGACAGGGGGGAGGATTTTCCAAACACTGGCGCGGCATTCAAAACATGGCGCGCAAGCTTGGCAATCCTTGGGCCGCCTGGATGGCAGGGTGGCTGGTTTTACTAACCCTCCCGGCCGCCCAGGCGGACAGCAATCCGGCGGGAGCGAACCTCCAACCACCGGGCGTGGCGCTCGTCATTCCCGCGCCGGAAGCCCGGCTGGATTCCCTGTATGCGGTGGAGGTGCTGTTCACCGAGGCAGTGGCGGGCGTGGAGGCGGCGGACCTGCTGGTGAACGGGACGTCCGCCACCAACGTGCTGCAATTGACCCCGGACCGCTTCCTGTTCACCTTTCCGCAGCCGGCCAACGGACTGGTGGCGATGGGCTGGCGCCCGGACCACGGCATCACCGCGGCGGAGACCAACGGGCTGGCGTTTTCCGGCACCAACTGGAGCTACACGCTCGACACCAACGCCCTGCCCACGCGGGTGTTCCTATCCGAGTTCATGGCCGAAAACCGGCAGACCCTGAAGGACGAGGATGGGGATTACTCGGATTGGATCGAGCTGGCCAACGAGGCCGACACCCCGGCCGCCATCGGCGGGTGGTTTCTCACGGATGATCCCGCCCAGCCAGCCAAATGGCGGTTCCCGGACGTATCGATCCCGGGGCGCGGTTTCCTGCTGGTTTACGCCTCGGAAAAAAACAAGACCAACGCGACCGGCCGACTGCACGCCAATTTCAAGCTCGGCCTCGATGGGGAATACCTGGCGCTGCTCGATCCGGCCACCAATGTCGTCACGGAATTTGCGCCCCTCTACCCGCGCCAGCTGGCGGATGTTTCCTACGGCCGGGCGCCGGGCGCCACCAACCTCGGCTACTTCGTGAAACCCACCCCGGGCGCCTTGAACGCGGCCACCGGGGTCGGTTTCGGGCCGGCGGTGCATTTCTCGCAGGCTGGCGGCACGTTCACCAACCGCCTGGAGCTGATCCTTTCCACCGTGTCCCCCCAGGCGTGGATCCGCTATACCCTGGATGGCTCCCTGCCCACCAATTCCTCGCCGCTTTATCTGAAGCCCCTGGTGATCACCAACTCCGCCCAGGTCCGGGCCCGGGCCTTTGGCGAGGGCCTGTTGCCGGGTCCGCCCCGGAGCGAGGCCTACCTGTTGCTCCACACCAACCTCCTGGGCTTCAAATCGGATCTGCCGGTCATGGTCATCCACACGCTGGGCAAAGGAACCATCTCCGGCAGCACCTACACGCCGGCTTCGGTGGCCTGCTTCGAGCCGGTGAATGGGCGCACCAGCCTGACCAATCCGCCGGTCCTGATGACCCGCGCCGGCCTCCAGATGCGCGGCTCCAGCACCTCCGGCCTGCCCAAGGCCAGCTTCAAGCTCGAATGCCGGGACGAGTTCAACCTGGACCAGGACCGGGCCTTGCTGGGCCTGCCGGCGGACGCAGACTGGGTGCTGTATGCGCCCAACCAGTATGAGCCGGTGCTGATTCACAATCCGTTCATCCACCAGCTGAGCCGCGACCTGGGCCGGTATTCGCCGCGCACCCGGTTCGTGGAAGTTTACCTGGCGCAGGGCAGCACGAGCCAGGCCGTGGCCACCAACACCTACAACGGCATCTACGTGCTGGAGGAAAAAATCAAAATCGGCGCCGACCGCGTGGCCATCGACAAGCTCCAGCCCACCGACACCGTGCCGCCCCAGGTGACCGGCGGCTACATCCTGAAGATCGACCGGCTCGACCCGGGGGATTCCGGATTGTCCGCGGGTGGCGCGAGCATGGTTTACGTGGACCCCAAGGAAGCGGAAATCAAAATGGCGCAACGGCGGCCCCAGCAAACCTACATCCGGGATTATTACACCGCTTTCTACAAGGCGCTCTACAGCGCGAATTGGCGTGATCCCAGCGTGGGCTACCCGGCCTATATCGACGTCGATTCGTGGATCGATTTCCACGTGCTGGAAGTATTGAGCGGCAACGTGGACACGCTGGCCTTGAGCACCTACTTCCACAAGCCCCGGAACGGCCGGATTGTTTATGGCCCGCACTGGGACTTCGACCGCGCCCTGGGCAGCACCGACGGCCGGGACGCCAACCCCCGGATCTGGTCCACCGGGCCGTTCTTCACCCAGCCCTGGTGGACGCGCCTGTTCACGGACAAGGATTTCTGGCAGAAATGGGTGGACCGCTGGCAGGACCTGCGCCGCACCCATTTTTCCCTGGCCAACCTGCACGGACAGATCGACCGTTTCGCCGGCGAGGTCCGCCTGGCGCAGCCCAGGGAATACGCCAAGTGGCGCATCGCGCTCCGGGGCGGCTCCTACCAGGCGGAGGTGAACCTGATGAAAAACTGGGTCTCCAACCGCATCGATTTCATCGACAAGCAATTGACCCAGCCGCCGGTGATCAGCACCCCCGGCGGCCCGATCCAGCCGGGGCTGGTGATCACGCTGCGCGGCCCCACCAACGCCACCCTTTACTACACCACCGATGGCCAGGATCCCCGCGCCAGCCAGGGGGCGATTGCCAGCTACGCCCTCCGCTACAGCGGCCCGATCACCATCCAAACCAATGCCCGGGTGGTGGCCCGCGCCTACGACACCACCAAAAAACAGGTGGGCGGCCCCCCAACCTCCTCCTCCACCCCGTGGTCCGGCCCCGTGGCGGAAACTTACGTGGTGGCCACTCCCACCCTGGCCCTGAGCGAGATCATGTTCCACCCCGCGCACCCGGATCCAGGCGGCACCAACAGCCCCTCCGATTTTGAATTCGTCGAGCTGAAAAATCAGGGCCCGCACGCGTTGAGCCTGCCGGGCTTCACCCTTGCGGGCGCCATCCAATTCACCTTCAGCGCCACCGACGGGGTAACCAACCTGCTCCCGGGCCAGCGGGTGGTGGTGGTGAACAACCGCCTGGCCTTCCAGGCCCGTTATCCCCTGGTGGACTGCGTAGCCGGCGAATTCCAGGGTAGCCTGGGCAACAACCATAACCGGCTGCTTTTGACCGGACCCCTGGGCGAGCCGGTGGCGGACCTCACCAGCGACGATTCCTGGGCGCCGCTGGCCGACGGCTTCGGCTTCTCCCTCGTGCCCATCGAGGAAGGCACCACCAACGCGCCCGGCCCCTGGCGTTTAAGCACGCAGGCGGGCGGCTCGCCCGGGATCCCGGATCCGGCCCCGGCGGAAATCCCGCCGGTGCTGGTGACCGAGGTGCTTTCCCATGCCCACGCCCCGCTCGAGGACATGATCGAGCTTTACAATCCCAACGACCGTCCCGTGGACCTCTCCGGGTGGTATCTCACCGACGAATACCGCACCCCGGCCAAATACCGCATTCCGGAGGGAACCTTCATCGCCCCCAATGGCTGGCTGGCCTTCGGCAAATCCCAGTTCGGCAAGAACCGCCCGGTGGGCTTCAGCTTCGACGCCCTGGGTGATGCGGCCTATCTGTTTTCCGCCAGCCCCTCCGGCGCGCTGACCGGCTACGCCCATGGCTGTGCCTTCGCCGCCGCCGAGGCGGGGGTGAGCTTCGGCCTGCACGTGAACAGCGACGGACGCCTGGACTTCGCCGCCGAGCAGCGCCTGACGCCCGGCCGCCCGAACTCCGGCCCCCGCCTCGGGCCGGTGATCCTGAGCGAAATCTTCTGCCAAACCGCCGCCAGCAATGCCGCGGACGCCTTTATCGAGCTGCGCAACTTATCCGATGCGCCGTGCGCCCTGGGCGATCCGGTCGCTACCGACCGGGCGTGGCGGCTGCGGGGCGTGGTCGAGTTTGAATTCCCCGCCGGGACCACCGTGCCGGCCGGGGGTTTCCTCCTGGTGACCGGTTTCGATCCGGTCGCGGAACCGGACAGGCTCACGGCTTTCCGGCTCAAATACCACCTGAATGCGGCACTGGGCGTTGTGGGGCCCTGGCGGGGCCTCCTGGCTGCGGGCCAGGGCCACTTGGGTCTATATAAACCGGTGGACGCGGATTTGGAGTTGGAAGCCGTGGCCCGCGGGGTTCCGGGCATCCTCATGGATGAGGTCCAACTGGCCAGCCAGCCCCCCTGGCCGATCGTGGCGGCCGGGTCCGGCCTTTCGGTTTGCCGGGCCAGCGAAACCATCCTCGGGGGCGATCCGGTCAATTGGTTCGCCGGCACGCCCAGCCCGGGATGGGTCGATTCCGATGGGGACGGTTTGCCGGATGTTTGGGAAATAACCTACGGCCTCGATCCGTTTTACACGGGCGGGGCGAATGGCCCCGGCGGCGATCCCGATGGGGATGGTTTGTCCAACTACCAGGAATACGTCACGGCGGCTTCGCCCTGGCTGGGGCCAACCCAGCTGCAATGGGAATGCGTGAGCCGCCAGCCGCTGGTTTTGAAGCTGAGCTTTTATTCCCTGCCCCGGCTGGGCTCCACTCTGCTGAGCCGGGAAGCCGGCGAGGCGGCCGCCTGGGAAGTGCTGCAAACCTTCCCGGCCACCCCGCAAGGCGGCCCCCAGGAAATGTACCTTTCCCCCAGCTCCGCCGCCCGGTTTTTCAAGGTAAGCATTCCTTGAGCTTTTCCCGCGGCCTCCGATCCCGCTCCGCCGCGCCGGACCCGCCTGGAGCCAGCCGGCGCTGACCCGGCCGTTTATTTCGGGTCGAAGTGGAGGGAGAATTCCGCGATCGCGGGGCAGACGGGCGCTTTCACCACGCGGAGGCGGACCCGGGAAGTGGTTTGGTTTTCGCCACGCCAGAGGCGGCGGTTGCCGATGGCCTGGCCGCGGGCGAACTCGATCCACTGCCCGTTTCCCCAGCGGTCAACCGCCCACTCGTCAACCCGCTGACCCAGGGGCAGATACTCCCGGAGGCTCAGCACGTTGAAGGTGGTTTCCCGGGCCAGGCGCAGCTCAAGCGCCGGTTGGGTGATGCCGTCCTCCGTGCTCCAAAAAGTTTCACGGTCGCTGTCCAGCACATTATCCGCTGAGAATTGGCGGTCCTGGCCGCGGACATTGCTGGGGACGGCCTGGGCGCCAGCGGCGAGGTTATCGGTAAAAATGGCGTCCAGCCGCTGTTTGAAGCCACGGAGCGCGGCCACGTCGTTTTCATGGATCTGGCCGCGGCGGTCGGGCGGCACGTTTAGCAGGAGCGAGGCCCCGCGCCCGACGGATTGGAAGTATAGCTTCAGCAAATTTTCCGGAGTGCGGACCCGGGCATCCTCGGCGGCGTGGTAGAACCAGCCCGGGCGGATGGAAACATCGACTTCGGCCGGCATCCAGAATTGACCGTCGCGATGGCCGTGGAATCCTTCCCGGTATTCGGTCAGCCCGGGGGCCGGCTCGGCCCCTTTCAGCCCGTGCGGGGTGTAGGTGGCCCAGCAGGGATCTCCCGCTTCACCGCTTTCATTGCCCACCCAGCGGATCTGGGGTCCCGCATCGCTGAATACCACGAGCTTGGGCTGCAGTTGATAGGCGAGCGCCCAGGTGGCTTTCCAGTCGTAATATTTGGAGGCATCGATCTTGCGCGTTTCGCGGGCGCCCCCGTAGAAGCCATCGCCGCCGTTGGCCCCGTCGCACCAGAGCTCGGAGACCGTCCCATACTGGGTGAGCAATTCGCGCAATTGCTGCCGGTAATAGTCCACGTAAGCGGGGCGGCCATATTCAGCGTGGTTGCGGTCCCAAGGCGAAAGGTAAACGCCGAACTGGAGCCCGTGCCGCCGGCAGGCCTCGGAAAGCTCGCGGACCACATCCCCCCGGCCCTCTTTCCAGGAGCTGTTTTTCACGGAATGTTTGGTGAATTGCGAGGGCCAGAGGCAGAAGCCATCGTGGTGTTTACAAGTCAGGATCAGGGCCTTCAGGCCGGCTTCCTGGAACGTGCGGGCGATTTGATCGGCGTTGAAATCCGTGGGGTTGAAACTGTTTTCCGATTCGTCGCCATAGCCCCATTCCTTGTCGGTGAACGTATTGACCGTGAAATGCACGAAGCCGTATAACTCGAGGTTATGCCAGGCGAGCTGACCCGGGCTGGGAACCGGGCCATAAGGCTTCGGGAGCGGCGCCCCCACCAGGCCGGCGACCCCCAGGCAGAGCATGGCGGCGGCCTGCAGACTCCGGCCCAACGGCGGTTGCCGTCGGACCCCTGCGGAAAAGAAATGTTTCATCGGTTCCCCCCATACTAAAACCGGCGGCGGCACGCAATCCGAATCGTCAGCCGAGGCAAGAGCGAAAGGGCAGCCGAGGGGGCGCGGCGGGCCGGTTGCATTTTGAATTCGTGAAACAGGTTTAACCCTCTGTCAAGCGTTCAGAAATTTCCCCTAACCAATCACCACTTTCCGGGCTGCCTGCGGCCTGCGGCGCACCTCCTCACCCTGGCCCTCTTGCTCCAGAAAAGGAGAGGGAATACGCCTTGGGACTGAAAGTCCATCGCGGAGGCATGGCGCGAACCTGCCCGCACTGCCGGCCGCTAATCCCCTCGCCCCGCTGGCGGGGAGAGGCCCAGGGTGAGGGGACATCCGGCCCCCCCCGAAGGCCGGCAAAAACCACCGGATTTCCATTAGTAAACAGACTCATAGTCCTTTTCGCAACTATGTGATCAGGCTAATCTGCAACGGCAAAATCGCATTTTTGCCGTCGCGAAAGTTTGAAGTATTTCTTGCGTCTGACGGGCTGATTGATGGATATTGCGGGCTTAACACTACTTAATTTAACCGGAATTGGTTTGATCTGGGAGGGGATTAAGGGTGCACAAAAGGGAACCCATGAAGGTGCGTGGTAAATTTGAGTTGGTGGCTTGCCTGCTGGCCTTGACCGCTCTGGGCGTCTGGAAATGGCGGGATCGATCGACCACCCAGCCCGATATCGCCCAGGACTTGGTGGAGACCGCCGCCACCGATCCGGCGGAAGTGGCGCCTGAGACAAAAGCCACCGCCCGCCCTATTAATCCCTCTGGTGCGGCAGCCAACTCCCCATTGCTCGCGGAGGCAAAAACTGAAGCCCCCTCCCTGCCTCCAGCGGGAATTTATGAACCCAAAGACAATATTGTTGAAATCGAGCTGAGTGAATATGCCGGTTACTCGGGCCTGGTCGTGGCCAATGGCGGTTTGGAGCCCACCGAGAACTCCGAGTTTTTTAAAAAGGGCGGCTTCAAAGTGAAGTTTACTCTTAATGAAGTGGAAAGCCGGGGGGCCTTGCACTCGGGAAAACTTGCCGCGCTGGCTACCACCGTGGATGTGTTGCCCCTTTTCGGCCGCCAATTTGCGGCGGTGGTGCCCGCTCAAATCTCGTTCTCGCGCGGCGCCGATGGCGTGGTGGTGCGGCGGGAAATCAAGCGGGTCAACCATTTAAAAGGCCGGGTGCTCGCGGCCGCCCAGTTTACGGGATCCGATTATTTCATGCGGTTCCTGGCGGAGGCGGCTGGTTTGGGCATTCAAGTGCTGCCCAGCCTGAAAGTCCGCCCCAACCCGGACAAGTTGAATCTGGTCTATTGCCAGGATGCCTTCGGTGCGGGTGATCTTTTCCTCCAGGATCTCCAGGACGGAGGCGGTTTGCTGGCCGGTTGCGTCACCTGGGCCCCGAAAACCGTTGAAATTGCCGCGCAGAGCAAAGGCCAGGCGTATATCCTGGCCGACAGCGTCAACCTGCTGATCCTCGCGGATGTACTGGCCTTTAATAAAGGCTTTGTCCGCCAGCATCCTGAAAAAGTCACCGTTCTGGTGGCCGGTTTGTTGGAGGGCAATCGCCAGGTGCAGGCGGACCAAAACGCCTGCCTGGATATCATCGGCAAGGCCTTCGGTTGGGATCGGGAAAAAGCCAAATCCGAATTGGCCATGGTCCATTTATCCAACCTGCCGGAAAATCTGGCGTTTTTTTCCGGTGTGATCGAGGCTGCGGGAAGCTTCACCGGGATTTACCAATCAGCGCTGAAGGCCTACGGAAAAGATCCCCTAAAAAACGCCGCGGACGAAGCGGAATTACTGGAGCTGAAGCACCTCAAGGCCATTGAAAAATCGGGCGCGTTTGCCGGTCAGAATTTGGCCATTGCCCCGCTTCATGCGCCAGCTTCGGCTGTGCCCGGCAGTCCGCTGCTCAGCAAGGATATCCGCTTTCTGTTCGAGCCCAACACCTTCACCTTGCAGCTCAACCTCCCGGAAAATCAAAGAAATCTCGAAGTCATCAAGCAGTTGTTGCACGTCAGCCCGGGCTCCAAGGTGCTCCTGCGTGGCCACGTCGACAATGCCATGGTGGAGGAATTCCGAAAAAAAGGGGGCGATCAGTTTGTCAAGCAAACGGCCGAGCGCGCTTTGGACTTGAGCAAACACCGGGCCCTGGAGATCAGACGTCTGCTCGTCGAACGCTATGATTTCGACCTGGCGCGCATTGAAACCATTGGCTTGGGCTGGAATGAGCCCCTGGGCTCGGTCAAAGAACGGAACCGGCGCGTGGAAGTCCAATGGTTCACCTATAAATAGCGACTGGTAAAAACCGGACGCTGAGCGTCCGCAGCCGGCCTGCCACCCGGCGCTCGTATTGCATCCGGATGTCCCCCTGCTGCCACCCGGGAAAAACCGGCAACGCGCACCTTTTACTGGTCGATATTACGAGTGGACACGTCGCCATGGATTTGCCAAGTTGTTTCTTCATGCACAAGTCGATGGCTACTCCGCTCATGCCTCGCCGGCAGTTTCTCGAGGTGGCTGGCAAGGTGATGGCAATAAGCGTGGCCACCGGTTGCGCCTCCCGACGAAACCCCGCCACTGGCAAACCGGAGAGCATTCCTCCTCCCCAAGACGTTGGAAAACGGGTGGCTGATTACGTCACTGCCCAGCAACTGGGCAACGTGGATTACCCCACCGTCTGCTGCGCCTACGGAGTGCTTCGCTTTGCCAGAGCCAGCGGGAATCCCGGGTTGGCGCAGAGCGTCGAGGCGATTTATGCCGGCTATCTTTCGGGAGCAAAAACTCCGGATCGCTACCCAAACGGGCGCCAGCTGGAGCATCGCTGGTTCGGCATCATCCCGCTGGAGCTATGCCTCACGCACTCGCCACAGTATGCGCCGGTGGCGAAACGGGAGGCCGATTTGATCGAAGCCGAACCGATCAAGAATGCCGAGCTCTATTACGTGGACCACATGTACGGCGTGGGCACCCTGCAGGCCAAGGCGTTCCTTTTTTTCCGCGATCCCCGATATGCGGCACGCTGCCTTTCCCACCTCCTGGTTCACTGCAAGGTGCTGCAACGTCCGGATGGATTGTTCCATCACTCGGAGCGCGGCCGCCCGGCGTGGGGGCGCGGCAATGGCTGGGCGGCGGCCGCCATGACCGAGGCTTTGCTGGCCGTGCCGGCGAAATATCCGGGACGTGGTGAACTGTTCCGCGCCTGGCATCGCTTGATGGAAGGGTTGGTCCGGCATCAGGATGCCCGAGGCCTCTGGCGCCAGATTGTAGATCAGCCGGCCAGCTGGCTGGAAACTTCCGGTTCGGCCATGTTTGTCTACGCGCTCGCTACAGGCGTTCGCCAAGGGTGGCTGCCCAAGAATCCGTACCGCTCGGCGGCGGTGCAAGGCTGGTGCGCTTTGGCCGACAGTTTGGATGTCCAAGGCCGCCTGGCGGAAGTCTGTATTGGCCTGGGCGACGATCCGGGGACCGAGGCGCACTACCTCTCCTGTCCCCGCAGGCTGGGAGACAAACACGGGCAAGCGCCCTTCTTGTGGGCCGCCAGCGCCCTGCTGGAGCTGCTGAAAAGATGATGACTGGCTCCCCTTGGCCTCACGGCGACTGCTCGGGACTGAACCAGCCCTCAGCGGTCGTGGACCAGTAAGGCAGGAACCCTTCGATCTGGGTGATCCTGACTCCGTTCAACCCCAGCGACCAGCCCAAGCGAGGTCCGGCGGCCGGCGCTTTGAGCACCATTTCGTAACGCCCCGGGTCTTCAAAATCCACAAAGCGCTGCACCTGGCGCACCGGCACGCCCTGGGGATCGTAAAGCGTCGCGCTATGGAATCCCTCGCCCAAGACTTCCAGCCGCAGGGTCACTTCGCGCGCATCCGCCGCGATCGCTCCGACGGCGCGCGGCAGGAGATAAGGCAGCTGCCTGGCTTTGGGATCCGCCAGCACGACTGCGGCGCGCCGATCAGATTGCACCTGCCAGCCGTAAGCGTCGGGGCTTGCCAGCCGCAGGCGATACCACGGGCCATTCGCCGGCACGGTGATTCGCGCGCTCTGGATCAGGCTGGTGGCGTCGTCGAAGGCCACCAGCGCCAGGCGCTTTCCCTCCGCATCCCAAAGCTCCGCTGAGCCTCGCGCCAACCCTTCGCGCACCAGGACGAGCGGGACGGCTGCCCCTTCCCGGGCCCGCACGAACAGGTCAACCTCGCGGCACTTGAACCGCAGCGCGTGCCAGGTCTCCGCGTGCGGCAGATCGTCCAACTGCTCCGCCATCTGCGGGAACAAATCGTAACGCACGGCGAAGCTCGGGAAACGCCAGGCGTGGGTTTCGGCCGCGGCGGCCTCGCGCTCCATCAGGAATTCCAGCGAGCTGATCCAGGTGCGCTCGAGATGGTGCCGGAAGCGCGGATCGCCCGTTTGGCCCAACACCCAGCACCAGGCATTCAAGGTGCGGCAGGCGTACTCCGGATACATGCCCAGGGTGCGTTCGGCCACGCGCCAGGCGGCGTGCTCCAGCGCCGGATCCGGTGCGAGTTCTTGCACGCTCAGCAGGCCGTTCAAGGCGATGCCGTTGAAGAAGGCGATGCGGTTGTCCCAGCGGATATTGAACTGGCCAGTCGGTGATTGCCCGCGCGCCAGCCGGTGGCACAACGCCTGCGCCGCCTCCAAATAGCGGGGCTTCTGCGTCACCTCATACAGGGCGCTCAAGGCATACAGCGACCAGCCAATTTGGCGTTCGTTGCCCACGCCACGGTTCTGGAGCAGGGAGCCGGCAATCCAGTCGCCGATGCGCTCGGCGATTTCCCGGTCACGCCGGTCGCCCGTCAGCAGGTGATGCAGCAGCAGCCCGCGGATGAAGACGTGGCCCAGCTCCGCCTCGGTGGTGGTGTGCAGCGGACTATGTTTCCAGGCGAAACCGGTCACGTTCTCGGTATCAATATCGGCTTGATGCCGCACCATGGGTTCGGCGGCGTCGAAGTACCATCGGTCACCGGTGCGGAGGAACTGGTGGAGAAAATCGAGCGCCACATCGTATTCCAGGTTCGCGTAGGCGTTCCGGCCCTTGTACGGCCCGCCCAGGTAAGCGTCGCCGAAATCCCGCAGGCCGGTGGGCATGGCGTTGTGCCAGCGCTGCAGGGATTCCTCACGCCAGCATTCCCAGTAGCCCAATTGACGCAAGGCCTCGCCGTTGCGCGGCAGCAGGGCGCCGGCCGCTTCCGTGCCGCACAGCCACGCCGGGGGCGGAATACCCCGCAGCAGTTCCAGCGGCGGAGCGGCGCTGGAATTCGGGCCTATTTCCACGACGAACTCGTGCGTCTTGGCCAATCCCCCTTCCCAAAGGAACGGCGTGTTGGTGCTCCAGAGTCCCACGCCCAACGTGCCGCCACTGGCGCGAAGGGATATCGGATGGTTCTGCCAAAAATGCCGCACGCCCAGCTTGATGGCGGCCCGCTCACCGATCCCCGCCAGCCATCCCGGGGCGCGTATGCCTTGGGCCAGTTCGCGGTCTTCCGCCGTGATTCGGTAACGAAGATCATCCGCTTGACTCAGTTCGACCACGCGGTTGTTCGTGATGGCGAGGGCACCGGCTTCGCCCCCCATGAGCCAGTGCTGGACGGGTGCAGCCAGGTCCAGGCTGATCCGCCAGTCCGTGACGGCCACTTGCGGTTTCCGTTCTTCCCAGGGTGGCTGGCGTGCGGCCGCATGGAGCACCGTGAGCCAGAAACGGACTTGCGGTGAACCGGCTTCCGCGCGCAAACGCAAATCATACGTCATTGGGCTGGCCGCGCCGGCCGCATCCACGAACCGCCCACGCCAGCGCACATCTGCGTGCAACGGCGATTGCGATTCGATTTCAAAAACCTCCGCCGGTCCGCCGTGAAGCGCCCTGGGTCCGCCCGTTCCGCCCAGGTTGAGCGTGAGCGCAAGCTGCCGGCACAGCGCTTGTCCGTCATAGTGGATCGCTTGCAGGAGTGCCCTCCGGTCCAGCTCCATATGGAGTCGTCCGGTGTCAAGCTGGAGGGTGGTCCCATTTGTCCTCAGGGTGAATCCCGGTGGTGGCAGCGGCTCCGGAGCGGCCACCTGATGGGTGATTTGGAAACTGAGCGTTTCCCCACTGCGAGCGGGAAAACGCAGCAGGAGCCAACGCCAGGAGCCATCGGCCCAAGCGGCCAGCGTTTCCGTGGCGAGCGGCCGGACATGGCCGGACGCATCAACCAGGCGCGCCTGCCGGGCGTTCCCCACCCGGCCCCTCGGCCACGGAAAGCCCATCGTCACCACCCCCGTCTGGCCGGGAGCGCCAGCGATTTGGATCGGAATCTGCCCCGCTGAGTTCAGGGCGTCGAACTGGCGCTCGTGGATCAGTGCGCGGGGCGGCCGGAGGGTGGAGCTCGCGAGCCCCTCCGCTTCCTGGAGCAACGCCTGGGCGGCATAAGGCGGCGGCTGGCCCGGTGGATCCTTCACGCAACGGAACCCGACGAAATCGTGCGCCCCGTACGGCACCAACCGGGCACGCTGGCTGGTCGTGCCTGAATTAACCGTGCCATAGAGAGCCTCGCCGGCGCCGCCTCTCAAGACTTTATAGTCGTGGCCGAAATGAACGGAGCGAGCGCTCGTCCCTGGGTAAGGCAGGAACCAGTCGGCGGTCCATTCCCACGCGTTGCCACTCATATCGCAACAGCCGTAAGGGGAAGCTCCCTGCGGGAATGAGCCCACCGGCCGGAGTTTGCCGCTGTCTTTGTTGCGCCGCGCCGGGTCATCGGCATTGCCCCACGGGAAACGCCGGCCATCGGTGCCGCGCGCTGCTTTCTCCCACTCCGCTTCGGTGGGCAATCGTTTGCCGGCCCACAGGGCAAAGCGCATGGCGTCGGCCCAGCGGATGTTGGTGATGGGCTTGTCCAATGTGCCCGCCGGTGGCTGGCGATTCATCCAACCCGGCGGCGCGGGATGATTCGTGGCGGCCAGAAACGCGGCATACTGCGCCACCGTCACTTCCTGGCGGTCGATGTAGAACGCGGGCCAATTCACCCGCTGCGGCGGCGACTCCTCCGGCGCACCATCCAGGCTCCCCAGGGTGAAAGGCCCCGCCGGCACCAGCACCATTTCCGCCCCATCTGGTGAACGGAGGGTGGAGGCCGGATCCGCTGCCAATACCCAGGTGGCCAACCACGCGCCAGCCGCGAAGTGAGCCAGGAGCATCCCTTTCACCAACCTGGAATTGACACGACCAGCATGGAGAACCCATGGGTTGTGTGTCCGATAAAGCATATTCGAGCTTGCCATGGCCGGCCCGGCTTGGCTAGTTGGAAGTCATGCCTTGGAGCTCAATTCGACGCGGCGTGTGGCTGGCTCTGGCCAGCGGCTGGCTGGGGTTGCCCAGCCCCGCTGAAACACGCAGCACCTCGCCCGAGCCACCCACGCCGGCCGGTCTCCCGTTGCCGGGATCGATTTCCGAGCTGCTGGATGGGGGGAACATTCCCCGGCCCAAGCCCTGGCGGGTTTATCAAGCCTCTGGTTACGACCGCGGCGGTGGCTTCTATGATTCCGGGAATTTCCTGCGCACCGAAGCTGAAGGCCGTCACGTGCTCATGGAATGGGACGGGCCGGGCGTCATTGACCGAATGTGGTTCACCTACAAGGGAGCATTCCGCAGTGAGCCTTACGACTTGCTGATCTATTTGGATGACGACCGTCAGCCCGTCATTCGCAAGAACCTGGACGACCTCTTCACCGAAGCCGCCACACCCTTTATCGATCCCTTGGCTGGATTGTGCGGCGATCCGCGCCATCCCGCCCGCTACTCCCATGTTCCCCTGGGCTTTGCGCGTTCAGCCAAAGTCATCCTGCAGCCGACCGCCGCTCCCGAGCGCTACAATTACCGGGAGAACCGCCGCGGTGAAAAAATCCCGCACGTTTACTACCAGATCACCTATCGCCGGCTCCCGCCCGGGGCGCCCGTGCGTCCCTTCTCGTGGAAGCTGGAGCCTGCCGAGCAACTCGCCCTCGCGCAATATCAAGCACAATGGAGGCGCGGCGGAGTTCCCGGTTTGCCCGGGGGGCAGGACCCAGTGGCGCTGCCTTTGCGCGTGGAAATCAAGCCTGGCGAAACGGTGGCGCTGCTCGAGCGCCAACAGGCGGGCACCATTTGCGGCCTGCACCTTGCAACCGATGAACCGGCGGCCCTGCAACTGCAGTTTTTCTGGGACGACGCCACGGTGCCAGCGGCAGCCGTGCCCTTCGGGCCGTTTTTCGGCGGCGGCGAAGCCACGCCCAGGAACGACCTGCGAAGTGAGTGGCTGGGCCATGTCCAGGGGACGTTCTACAACCACCTGCCCATGCCGTTTCATCGGTCGGCCCGGCTGCTGGTTCACTCGTCGGCCGCCAGAACCGTTGGCGTGACCGGCCTCGTGAACCTGTGCCCCCGGCCGCCCAATCCAGGCGATCTGCATTTGCACGCGCACCGCTACGACTACACCCCCCCCGCGATGGGCCAGGACTACCTGGTTCTGGAGGCCCGAGGCGAGGGATTTTTTGCGGGCCTGGTCATGGACCACCCCGGCCACATGGAGGGAGACGACCGGTTTTTTGTGGATGGTGAACGCGCGCCTTCCTTGCACGGCACGGGCACGGAGGATTTCTTTAATTTCGCCTGGGGCCTGAGCCACACCCGGGCTTTCCCGTTGCATGGCATCACCCAGCAAGCCGGTGGGCCGGTGGCCTACCGCTTCCACTTGCCCGCCGGGGTTCCCTTCAGCAAGTCCCTGCGGATATCCTGGGAACATGGCGATGATCCCCAACGCGGCCCCAACCTGGATCCAAGCCGCTACAGCGGAATCGCTTTCTATTATGCCCGGTGAAGCCAGCGTTCAGCCTGGCTGCGGACCGCCTGGCCAGCCTTGGCCACGGATCCGGACGCAGGGCTGCAACGGATGGCCATGGTTGCCGGCCCCAGGCTGACCACGCCCGGATCCCAGTGCGGTCAGGGATGGCCAGCCTGGCGCCGGGTGGGGTGCGAGCTGGCCGGAAGCTGGTTGACGCCCGTGAGGGATGGCAGTAGAGAGGTGCTTGAGAAAGGAATAACCATGATGACTGAGAAACAGACCCGGCGCGGTTTCTTAAGGACGGCGGCGGGGGCCGGTGCGGTGGCATCCTCCCTGCTGATCCTGCCCAGGAATGTCCTGGGCGGAGCGGCTGACAAGGCGGCCTCGGGAAAAATCAACCTGGCGGGCATCGGCCTCGGGGGTCGCGGATACGGGCTGTTGAAACAGCTGGCGGGGGGCCACAATGTCGTGGCGCTCTGCGAGGTGGATGACCGCCAGGCTGCGGCCGCCCAAAAGGAATGGCCGGGGGCGAAACGGCACCGTGATTTCCGCCGGATGTTCGACACGCAGCAGGACATCGACGCCGTGGTCATCGCCACGCCGGATCATCAGCATTTCGCGATGGCGATGCGCGCGCTGAAAGCCGGCAAGCATGTTTACTGCGAAAAGCCGCTCACCCACACCGTCCAGGAAGCGCGGGCCCTGGCGGCGGCCGCCCGCGAGTCGAAGGTGGCCACCCAGATGGGGAACCAGGGCAACGCGGGTGAAGGCGTCCGGATCATCCAGGAATGGCTCGAGGACGGGGCCATCGGCGCCGTGCGCGAGGTCCAGGCATGGACCAACAAGCCGGAGTGCCCGCAAGGCATCAACCGGCCGGCGGACCGGCCGCCGGTTCCAGCGGGACTGGACTGGGATTTGTGGCTGGGGCCGGCTCCGGAGCGGCCCTACCACCCAGCCTATCTCCCCTTCGTCTGGCGGGCTTGGTGGGCCTTCGGCTCCTGCGCGCTGGGGGACATGGCGTGCCACGTCTTGAACACCCCTTGGCGCGCGCTCCAGCTCGGGCTGCCGGTAAGCGTGGAGGCCTACCAGAACCGCTGCACGGATGAAACCGGCCCGTTGAGCTCGATCATCTATTTCGAGTTCCCCGCCCGCGGGGCGAACCCGCCGGTGCGCCTCACGTGGCATGATGGCGGGATGATGCCGCCGCGCCCGCTGGAAATGCCGGATGATGATTACCGCCTGGGCGACAACGAGGGGTGCCTGTTCCTCGGTGAAACCGGCAAAATCATGTGCAGCTGCTATGGCGATAATCCACGCCTGCTGCCGATCGAAAAGATGAAGCAATATGGTTTGGGCCGGAAGCGGATTGCCCGTTCGCCCGGCCATGGGGAAGAATGGTTTGCCGCCATCAAAGGCGGCCCGCCAGCCGGCTCGCATTTCGCGCACGCCGCCCTCCTGACGGAGGTGGTCCAACTCGGCAACGTGGCCATCCGCACCTCGGCCCGGGTGCTCGCGGAGCGGAAGCAAAACGGCTATCCGGTAAAAATCCTCTGGGACGCCCGGAACGGAAAAATCACGAACCTTCCGGAGGCAAACCAATTCCTCCAGACCGAATACCGCCCGGGCTGGGTGTGATCTCCGGGGAGCCGCGCGCCGGCCCGGACCAGGCCGGCGGCAGGCGGATCCGAATCACCAAACGATCACGGTTTGATTGAGGACGGGCGCCGTGGCCGGCCACCGGATCTGCTGGCCGTTGTCCAGCTCCGCCTCGAGGTAGTATTCCAGCGTGGTTGGTGGCTGGACCGGCAGGGAGACCCGGTAAGCCTGCCGGGCTTTATGGGTGGCCGGCCTCTTTTGGAATGCTCCATCCCCCAGGGGCCGCCAATGGAGGTTGAGCCCGGTACATTTCGGGCCCGAAAGCACAAAGGCGCGGATCTCCGATGGCTGCCCGGCATTCACCTGGGTGCATTTGGCCGACACGAATATCCGCGGCTCACCGCGGTAGGCGCTGCTGACCGCTGCCTCCGGCGGCAAGGGCCCGCCGAGCATTTGCGCCAGGGCCGCATCCTGGGAGGACACCACGCGCTCGCGGGTTCCGCTCTCGATGCTGGAGATCGTTCCGGCTTCGCCGGCCGACTTGGCACACTGGACCAAGGCCGCGATCAGTTTTTCGTAGCGCCGCGCCAGCTCCAGACGGAGCGGGAGCAGGCTGTTCTGCGCCAGGCTGCGCCGCGACCCGGCCTCGGGGAGCGAGCCGGCTTCTTTCACCCGGGCGGCGAGACGATCCGCCAGGGTCCAGGTGCGAACCCGCAGGTGGGTGGCGTCAATCAGGTTCAGCCAGTAATCGAAACGCTCCCGGTTCCCGGCCCCCTGAATGCGGTGCCGCAAGGCTGCCAATTCACGCAGCGGCGCAAAAAAATCGGCGATCTTCGCCTCGGTGGTTTGGGCACCGCCGGCTACCAGCGCATTGATGGCCGGGTGGGTGCCATCGAATTTTTGCATTATCCGGCCCGCTTCAGCGCCGGCCTCGCCGCCAAACCGGCCGCGGCCCCACTCGGCCCAGTAGGCATCCAGCCCGGGCCTTGGGCTGCCGGCGGGATTGGTGCGGGTGGCGGCCTCCCCGGCGCCGGCCCATTCCCAGCCCGCCTGGGCGAGGGCCGTTATGTTGGGCGAGATCGCCGCGGTGCGCCAATGGATGGCCATCATCCCTTCGCATCCATAGCGGGAGGCCTCCTGGGAATTGGCGAACATCCGCGCCACCCAGAGCTGGAGATCCCAGCAGGTGCAGCAGTGGGCGCCGGCCGTGCTGTCATCCTCGGCCCAGCCAATCACCCATTTGGGACGGCCTGGCAAATCCCCGTAGTACTTCTCCACCGGGTCCATCCCCCCGCTGGTGTTGATGGATGAGGCCGCCCAACCCGGCGGAGTCCGCTGGGTCAGCCAGAAGGGGTTGTCGCGGGTGCCGAGACGCCAACCGGAGGTGGCGAACGCAAACGGGACCTTCGCGGCCCGGGCCGCCGCCTCGATCACCCCCAGATCGCGCTCGACGTTGCCGCGGGTGGTGATCTCCCAGCCGGCGCAGCCCGGCTCCGCACCCAGCCAGATCTCCGGCGCCCAGAACCAGTAATAATCCGGGGGTGTCTTGCGGGCGAGCCGCAGGAAGGTGCCCTCGTACAGCAGGCGGATGACCGCCGGATCCTCCACCTGCATGCCCCGGGCCTCCAGCCGCGCCGCCAGGGGTTTCGGGATGCCCAGCGGCAGCTCGGTGCCCGTGCAGGTTTTCACCCCCAACCGCCGCGCCTGCCCAAACACCTGCTGCTGGAAATCGCCATACCGGTTGAACATGGCGGTGCCGGCCTCCTCCGTCTTGGGCCAATCCAGGCAATCCAGCATGAAGTCCGGGCCGTAATCGTCCTCCTCAAATAGCAGGCCGGCTCCGGAAGCATACCGGCTGGTCGGGAACGGTTTCACTTCCCAGCCGCGCCGGGTGGTCACCACCCCGGCCTCGTATCCGAACCGGACATCACCGCGCGGGTCCACATCCTCGGGCAGCCCGGACCAGACGTTGGCCTCGGGCCCGGCGCTGGGATTCCAGCACGGATAGGTGTGGAAACCGATGAAGTTCATCCGCAGCTTGGCCATCTGCGAGAGGACGCTGCGGTAATCGTGGAGATTCCACCAGTCAGGCCCGACCGAAAAATCGTGGAAGGGCTGCAGCCCGCGCAAGGCGAAGCGGGGCTTGCCGGTCTCGTTGAGCGTGGGCAGTTCGCCGGGCCAAGGCTCATCGGGCAGGACATCTTCGTCCAGGCCGAAGCGCACCCCCAGTTTTTCGGCAAACCGGTAGGCGCCATACAACGTGCCCACCGGGTCGCCCCCCACGATCCACCAGGCCCGGGCGCCGCCCGCGCTGGTGGTGTTCAAGGTGAATTGCTGCGGGCCCAAATCCTGCCCGATCTCGCCGCCCAGGGAACGGTCTTGGGAGGTTACCACGATGCGGTCAGCGCCGCTCGTGCCTCGCTGCACCTGCATCAGTTTGCCGGTCCGCAGATAGACATAGCGGCGGACCTCATTGGCTGCCAGCCATTCCAACTCCGGGGCCTGCGGGCGGATCACCACCACCTCCGGCAGACGCGGGGCGGCGGCGGGGAGCGGCATCAGGCAGGCATGGAGCAGACAGCCCAGAACCGACAGTTTTTTCAAGGTTGAACTCATAACGATATATTCCGGCAATGAGCAGGGAATGGATGCACAGTTTAAAGCTCCATCCCGAACGATGTTTCCCGCACGGTAGGGATTTCCCGGGAACATGGCAAGCGCCGAGGCTGGCCTTGGCGCGGTCTGCCAGGACCAAAACCGGGAAGCCAGGATTTCGGAATTCCCGGACATTGACAACGAACCGCAGCTTCTGGCAAAAAAACTGCCAGAATGAAAACTCCCACCATGGGCACCCCCAACCAGCTGGGCCGGCGGCGATTTCTGCAGGCCGGCGTGAGCGCCGGCATTGGCATGGTGCTGACGGGGGCCGGGCACGGCCCGACCCTGGGCGCAGCGGAACCATCCGGCGATAAGCTCGAAGAGCTGTTCGAGTCGGATGACCCCAAACTGGTCCGCATGGCGGCCGACGTGATGCGCCATTGTGTGCTGGCCAAGATCAAACCACCGGAGGGTACGGCCAGGCGGCGCTGGCTGCAGGCCGGCACGGGCGATGCCTTCTACGGGCAGTGGATCTGGGACACCATGTTCGTGGTGGACCTGCTGGCCATCCTGCCCGAACACAAGGAAACCATTCGCGACGTCTTCCAGAATTACTGGGACTTCCAGGAGCGGTGGAATGCCCGGTTCCCCGCCTACGCGCACAACATGGTGCCCTGCATGATCGAGCCGCGCGGCAATACCAGGCCATGGTATGAATATCCAGCCTATTCGCAGATTCCCATCCTGGGGTGGGGCTTGGAGCGCGTGTACCAGCGCAACCGGGATAGAGAACTGCTGTGCCAGTCCCTTTTGCCCCTGGAGAAATTC
>CAIMWS010000534.1 GCA_903845125.1 uncultured Verrucomicrobiota bacterium | reverse complement strand
TCCCCAGTGTAATGGGACATTCTGTCTCATTGTACAAGGCAAATTTTGCCTAGTTGCAACTATTTATACATTATTTCTATTCTCTTTTTCTTGCCAATTTCTAAACGGCATTGGCCCTAGCCAGACCTCCCCAAAACCGCCTTCACCTAGTTTGGATTCCAATATCCATTTGGTATTAGGCACCAACTGTCCAATCGCCGGCCGCCAGCCTAAGACCGGTTCTTCGTCAGCCCGCACCTGCCGTTGGGCTTTCTCCGAGCTGGTCGGTGGACTCAGGGGAACTCGCCCCGTTTCTCGCACTTCACAAATCTCCACCGCTTCCTCGATCCCCTTGAGCAAATAGGGACCATGATTCAACCATTCCAACGGCCCAACATCAGGCAAATCCTCCCCTTTTAACACTTTTCGGGCGCTATCAAACACCTCGCGGCTCACCAAAATCTGCCCTCCGACTGCCAGCGACATGATCCTGGCACAGGCATCCACATGCGAACCATATAAGTCCGAGGTTGCACCCCCTGCGGCCAGCACCACTTCACCCAGGTGAATGCCGATACGATCTTCGACAACGGTCGCTGTTTCCCACCCATGACTGCGAAGTTTGGACTGTAATCGCAATGCAAACATCACTGCCGCCGAAGGGGTTGTAAATGATATCAGAAAACTGTCTCCCGCCGTGTTCATTTCTCTTGCACCAACAAATTCACGCAAGATCTCACGGACCAGGCGATGGTGGTCTTGAGTAACCCGGGATCCAGTTATTTCGCCTAATTTCTGCTTTAAGGCGGTCGATCCCACCATGTCTGTAAAAAGCAGGGTCAGCAACTGCGTAGGTTTAATCTCCGTTGAACCTGTCATACTGACATTGGCACCTCTCTCCGAAATCATTGTTTTCCGTTCACTTTGATTCTCGCTAAAAAAATGAATCCATTTAGTTTTCTAAAGCCTATACGCGTGGCGACCGGCGGTGCTGCGAGGTGTAGGCTCAAAAGCCCGTCACCGCCGCTTGCCTGCGAGCGCAGTATAACCAGAGGATTCAACAGCGACAATTATAATCCACGACATCGGAGAATAATGTCGTTGCACAATGCTGGTTTATCGGCTGATCCAGGAGTTGGAAAAGAGCTTGAGCGGCGAGGATCTGACGGAGGAAGCAGGGTTACGGCAGTTGGACACGAATTGTTTGAAGGCGGTAATGGTCAATGGTTAGGTAAAGGATACCCCCTGCCCCAGCCCAGCAATCAGGTGCGCCGGTGGCTGGATCTGGCCCAGGTGCCACTGCCCCAGATGATCCAGCGCAAGGCCCTCCAGGTGGCCACTCAGCAGAAACTCCAAAACCACCGGCCAAGACGTTCCAAATAAATCACTTAACCCCGGTCCTACCCAGCTTTGAAAAAGGCAGATCCGTTGAAGTTTCAAATCCGAACCTGCCGGGAATCAGTTAGTTTCGGCTGAAAACTGCCCGGCCGCCGAGGTAAGTCTGAATCACTTTCGCAGTGGCGATGTCTTCGGCCGGGCAACTCAAAATATCCCGGTCCACAATGATGAAGTCAGCCAGTTTTCCAGGTTCAAGGGAACCAACAAGATCGTCTTCAAACAAAATCCAAGCATTGTTCATGGTATAAAAACGGATAGCCTGCTGGCGGTTGAGCGCCTCTTCTGGATGGATGGGATCCGCTTGCCACTTTGCCCTGCGGGTGATGGCGGTTGCCATGCCTAAAAATGGATTGTAAGGATTTACAGACCGCAAGGATCCGATTTTTTGCATATGGTCCGATCCTCCACCCGCCCGACCGCCGACTTCAAAGATAGTTCGCAACGGTTGGAACCAACGCATGCGTTCCTGGCCAAACTGCTTCAGCAACGTGCCCGCATCGAGATAGAGCCAGGCTGGTTGAACGTCCACACTGACCCCCAATGCGGGGAGTTGTGCAACGGATTTTTGGCTCATAAAATTGGAATGGGAAATACAGGGCCGGGTTTTTTGAATAGGCAGATCCCGATTCAATTCGGCATAAACCTCGAGCAAGGTTTCCACCGCCCCATCACCCACAGAATGCGCCGTGAATTGCAGGCCGGATTCGACGGCGGCGCGGACGATCGGCGCCAGTTTGGCTTTGGGCAGAAAAAGCACCCCGCGATAATTGGGATCGTTGATGGCGTAGATGCGGCTCACACCCCACGGTTGGCTCAGGTAGGCGCTGCCGGTGAGCATGCCCCCATCGAGGTAGGTTTTGATGCCAATGACGCGCAGCCATTCGTCGTAATCCGTGACCAATGGATGGGAAGCAACCCGCCGGATATTGGATAGAATCTCATCCAACGGGCCAATGGTTTCGATATGATACGAAGCACGCACACGGACAGTCAATTCGCCGCGGGACCGCAATTGGCGGTAGATTGCCAGATCCGCCTCAGTGGCATCCCGGTCTCCAATGCTGGTGAGGCCGCCCGCATTGTAGTCCCTCAACAATTCCGCCAGACGCCGTTCCCGATCCGCAGCGTTGGCGGGTGGGCTGGAAACCTGAATTTTCACATACCGGGTGCAGTTGCGCAAAATTCCGGTGGGTTCCCCAGTGAGGAGTTCTTTTTCGATGAATCCAGAACCGCCATCGCGAACCTGGAAATGGCGATCTATGCCGCTCAATTGCAGGGCGAGGCTATTCAATGAAGCATCCGGACCGGTGCGAAACATGACCGGGTGTTTGGGGGCCACCCGATCGAGTTCTGACCGGCTGGGATATCTTTGTTCACGCAACCGGGTAATGAATACCTGCTGGACGACGATCCATTGGCCAGCGGGCTGAATTTGGGCCCGGTGGCCTATATAATCCAAGACATCCTGGATGGTTTCCATGGCGGGAATCTCATGGTCGTATTCGGTCATGGCGGCCGCGACCGGATGCATGTGTGAATCAATCAAGCCTGGCAAAACCAATCGACCGTGGAGATCCATCACGGTGGTTTGAGGACCCTTTAATTTCAGTATCTCCGCGTCCGGTCCCACTTTCAGAATACGACTGCCCTGCACGGCGATGGCGGAAGGTATGGAGAATCGCTCGTCCACCGTAACGATTTTCCCCCCGTGCAAAATAAGGCTGACTGGTTGAGCGGATAAGGCGAAGGCCCATCTGGTCAGCAAGAGTGCAACCAGAATTTGTTGATGCATAAGCAAACCGCCAAATCACCCATTGGAAAAAATCAACGGTGTGCCCAGCCGAATCGGCTGCTGATAGGCCAATAAACAAAGCAGGATTTGCCGATGACTTTTTCTCTGGGAAAATCGCCCCAATATCGCGAATCGGAGCTGTTCATAGTGTTGTCTCCCATCACCAAATAATGATCGGGCCGGACCGCGAATTCCTGGGTGTCGTCCCCGAAATAAGTCATGCCGGTGGCAGGTCTGAAGCGGCGCATAGTCTGGCCATTGACATGGCCGAAGTATTGATATTCCTTGGGCTCAGAATTAAAATTATAAACAAACTCAAACCGGGGGGTGGAGGAATCCAGGCGCTGCCCATTAATGACCAAATGCTGGTCATTGCCAATGCGCACCCGTTCTCCTCCTAGGGCCACCAACCTTTTGATGTAATAGGTATCCTGCATCGGGATACCTTCGATGCCGCGCGTTTCAAAGATGACGATTTCGCCGCGGGTGGGCCGCCGAAAATGGTAGGTAAACCGGTCCACAAACAAGTGATCACCGCTGGTTTTTCGGAGTTTCATGATTTCATCCCCTTTCCGAAACTGCATCCCTTCGGCGAGACCGGCATGTTCGAACATCTGGTCGCCGGGAAACCAGACTGTGTAAGTCTGGCTGCCAACCATGAAGCGCTGTTTGTAAACTAAAGGCAGGACCCGCTTGGGCTGATAGTCCACCATGCGCAATGAACCATCTTCAGTCGCCACAAAATGATAATAGGCTATGCCCCGAAACCAGGAATCAACCCAGCGCTGAAATCCATCGGGGATTTTCGCCTGGGGGTCATTTTTCAGATTGTCATAGGTGATTCCATAAAGTGTGGGCTGCATGGACCCGGTGGGAATTTTCATCGGCTGCAGGAAAAAAGTGCGGATGCCCATGGCAATCGCCACCGCCACCAGAAAAACTTCGACATTTTCACGCCAGGCTGGATTCGGATAGCGCTTGAGCCACTTTTCCGCGCTTTCCAGCATTTGCGAAGTAAGGTCTTCCAAACTTTTTTTATCCGATCCGTTCCGCAGCGCCGATCCCAAAGCATCGGTGGTTTTCATGACTTCCCCAATGGCCTGCGGAGCCAGAATATCCTGTTGTGCGCGCAACAATTTCAAGATGTGTTTGCGCATTTCCGAAGCCTGCCGAACCGTTCGGGACAGGAACCAGCGAATAATCATAATTAGGAGAGGTTAAATTAACTGACGCTTAAGCCTTGAGTACTTCAATGAATGCTTCCTGAGGAATATTTACGCTGCCGATGGCTTTCATGCGCTTTTTACCCTCTTTCTGCTTTTCCAGCAACTTGCGCTTGCGGGTGATATCGCCGCCATAGCATTTTGCGGTGACATCTTTCCGGTAGGCCCGCACGGTTTCCCGGGCCACGACCTTGCCGCCAATAGCCGCCTGGATGGCCACCGCATATTGCTGGGAGGGAACAACTTCCTTCAATTTGGCGGCCAGTGCCCGACCGCGCGATTCAGCCTTGGAGCGATGCACGATGCACGAAAAAGCGTCCACTGGTTCGCTATTGATTAAAATATCCAAGCGGATCATGTCGGAATCGGAATAGCCATCGAACTCATAATCCATGGAGCCATAGCCGTGCGTGAGGCTTTTAATCCGGTCATGGAAATCAATCAGGATTTCGTTCAAAGGGATGCGGCAGGTAAGCATAACCCTCTTGGGATCAAGCGTTTCAGTATGATCCAAAGAACCGCGTTTTTCGGTTACCAAGGCCATCATATCCCCGATGTTTTCATTGGGGCAAATGATGAAGCTTTTTACCATGGGCTCGGAAATGGTGTCGATATAGTTGGGCTCCGGCAAAAAGACTGGATTATCGATTTCCTTCTGGGTGCCATCGGTTAATTTCAGGCGGTACACCACACTGGGATAGGTGGCGATGATGTCCATGTCAAATTCCCGCCGCAGGCGCTCCTGGACAATTTCCAGATGCAACAATCCTAAAAATCCGCAACGGAAACCGAATCCCAAGGCGACGGAGCTTTCCGATTGGTAGACAAAAGCTGGATCGTTCAGCTGGAGCTTGGCCAGATTGGACTTAAGATGCTCGTAATCAGCCGAATTGATGGGGTATAAACCGCTGAAAACCATCGGGTGAATTTCCTTGAAACCGGGCAGCGCCGGCGATGGCTGACGGTGGTCAGTCAAGGTATCGCCCATTTTGACATCCAACGGGCTCTTAATGTTGGCGGTAAAATACCCGGTTTCGCCCACTTCCAAGGATTCGCGGACAAACGGTTTGGGATTGAAACTGCCTACTTCCTTGATTTCAACGGTTTTTGCTGAATGCAGCAGGCGAACATGCATGCCCGCCTCCAAGCGGCCATTGAACACGCGCACCAAGGTGACGACCCCTTTAAAGGTGTCAAAATAAGAATCGATCCCCAAAGCCTGGAGGGAAACCGCATTGGTCGGTTTGGGGGGGGGGACCCGGTGGACCACCGCTTCCAGGATATCCTCGATACCGATGCCTTCTTTAGCGCTGGCAAGAATAGCCGATTCCGAAGGCATGGCGAAAATTTCCTCGAGCTGCCTTTTGACCTGGTCCACATTGGCATGCGGAAGATCAATTTTATTGATTACGGGAATGATTTCGAGGTTGTTTTTGGCGGCAAGATGCAGATTGGCAACGGTTTGGGCTTCCACGCCTTGGGCGGCATCAATGATCAGGAGAGCCCCTTCACACGCGCTCAAACTGCGGGAGACCTCGTAGGT
>CAIMWS010000533.1 GCA_903845125.1 uncultured Verrucomicrobiota bacterium | reverse complement strand
GCACTCGGCGGAGGTGGAATATGAACGAGGCGCTTATCGATCCCCTAAAAAAATGCAACCTAACTTCGGAGTTCGGGTTTAAAGAAAAACACCCCGCACCATCAGCGATGCGGGGCATTTCCAATATCCCGGGTTTCCCGGCGATATTTGCCCGGTGCAGCCAAGGCCGGGGTAATCTGGATTGCGTTCGAATTTCCCACGGCAACTCAGCGGCTGGAATTGGCCTTCAGGCTCACCCCAGGAGAGCGTTTTGAAAGCGGGTCCGGCTGCCGCCACTTCCTGACTCAGGAACTGGCGCCCTTGAACTCGCCCGCTTTGTCCTTGAACAGCAGGTTGAAGGTGGTCATGGAGCCGTAGCAGCGGCTGATATACTGTTGCATCTCGACCTTGTCGGTGTCGCTCAGTTGCGGATGGGCGTTGATCTTTTGCTCCAGGACGCGGAACTGGTTACGCATCATGACGATCTTATGGAAGAACACCTCCAGGGGAACCTCCTTGGTCTGGAGGGTGGGGTCGGCCGGGTGCAACACCATTTTGCCCCGGTGCCAGCGGACCCCCAGTTGTTCCACGACGGCATCCGGTTTTTCCCAGCCCAGGCGGTCCACAAAGGACTGGACGGTCTGGTGGATCAATAGCGACAGCGGCATGGTGAGCCCCGCCAGGTCCGCGACGGGCTCCGCCGGCCGCAGGCCGCTGGAGCCCGGCTCGATGGTGCGGAGGCCCTCGTCAAACCGGATGTCCGCGGTGTGTTCATTCAAGGTTTTAACGATCCCATCGCCATACTGGGGATGGTTTACTTTCATGCCGATGTGCAACGCTTCGATTTTCATGTCCTATGGCCTTCGCCAATTGAGGTTCAGTTTAATGGTCCGCATTAATATTCCGCCGGGGCCGGGAATCACGGATGGCTCCGCCGTACCCCGACGGTCGTCAGGTCGATGGGCTGGAAACCCAGCTTGAAGGCTGGCGATCCGGGTTTGAGCGAAAAATCGTTCCGGGCCGGATCCACAAAGAGCGGATCGGCCACCAGGGAATCGGCGTCCTGGCCGGTCTGGCGCCAGGCAACCCAGGATTTGCCGTCCAGCTTCAGGGTATCGGGCCCTTGCCCGGGGCGGGCATCAAAGTAGAGATTGGAGCGCATCCGGTAGTGATCGCCTGACCAGTTGGAGCCCAGGAGGCTGCCGGAGTCGAAATAGACGAGGTTACGCTCGAAGGTGAAGGACAAGTGGGCTTCGGCCCGGGTGCGCATGAGCTGGTGCTCGCGGCCCAGGGCGAAGATATTGTTGCGCACGAGGTTTTCGCGGCCGTAGTGCTGGTGGAAACCGGCGCTCTTGGTCCGGTAAACCACGTTGTTCTCAATGAGGAGATCGGTGCTGCCTTCGTCCGGGTAGATGCCCCAGCCGCCATAGGTGAAGGCGTTGACGTCGTGGATCAGGTTATTGCGGATGACGGTGCCGCGCTGGATGCCCAGGGTGTAAATGGCGCCCATGTCGCTCAAGATCCCCTGGCCGATATCGTGCAGGTGGTTGAACTCGATGAGGTTCTCCCGGCAGGGGGTTTCCTGGTAGCCCCAGTTCCAGCCCACCGAAATGGCGGTGTAAAAGAGGTCGTGGATATGGTTGTGGGCGATCCGATTCCGGCCGCTTTGCAGCACCAGCACGCCGATGGCGGGGGTAAAAATCCGCCCGAGCCGATGGATTTCATTGTCGACGATTTCATGGCCGTGGTTCATTTCGAAGGGGGAGGTGCGGATGGCGGTTTCGCCCACGCGCAGGCCGCCGCCGCCCAGGTCGGTCATTTCGTTGCCGGCCACTTTGAAGCGCTGGCAGCCCTTGGCCAATTCGAGGGCGTAGCCGCCGAGATGCTCGAACCGGCAATATTCGATGGCGCAATCCACGGCACCCTCGGCCAGGACATCGCCGTGGATGTCGATGGCGGCCTGGGTGTCGGCGTAGCCGGTGGCGGCCAATTCCCAATCGCTATGGGCGAAGGTGAGCCCGCGCAGGGTGACGAACTCGACCGGCTTCCGGCCGGCGAAATCGCCAGCGAACCGGCACAGCTCCGTCAGGCGCGGGGCGATGACGGCCAGGCGATTCGGATCGGCCCCGGGCTGGCCCCACCAGGTGAGCACCCCGGTTTTGCGGTCGAGGTACCATTCGCCGGGGGTGTCCAACAGCCCGGGCGCATTCTCCACATAGTATTGCGCGTTGTCCTCGCGGTTGGATGGTTTGGGATCGCCGGAAAGCACGGCCACGTGGCCAGCCTCGTCCACCGAGCGGATGAACAGCCGGAAATCGGCCCAGGCCAGGTTGGCAACCACTTCGACATCGCCCAAGGCGGCCCAGGCCGGGTCGATGTCCCCCGCCCGGTATTTGAGCTTCACCGGGTGATCCTGCGGGCTGGCTCCCTGGATGCGGAAAAAACCCTGGTTGGGGGTGCGGGCGCGCTGCTGGCGCTGGCCGTCCACGAACAGCTGGCGGAAATACCATTGGCCGGAGCGCACCTCGGGGACTTCGGTGCGCCAGACCCCGGGACGATCCGGCACGGGGGTCCAGCCGGTGATCCGGCGGCCACCGCTGAACACCGGTTTTTCGTGCCGATTCGCGGTGACCAACAAAGGCGCGGCGGTGCCGCAGCCGGAATCCGCCGGGGTGAAAACCAGGGGCTGGCTCAATTCATAGAGGCCGCCGCGCACCTTGATCTGCGCCGCCAGGAACTCGCCACCGGCCGCCTGCCGGGCCTTGCGGACGGCGGCCAGCGCGGCGGGCAGGGTGGCGAGGGGGCCATCCTGGGCATCGGCCGCCGGCTCCGCCAGCAAACCCTGCCAGGCATCGTTGCCGTTGGTGGCCACATACAGGGTCAGATCCTTGCCTTGAGCCAGGGCCGCCATAAGCAGCAGACCACTGAGGCAAAGTGGATAAATCCGGTTCTTTAACGATTTCATGCCCCCAACAAAGACACAATTCGCCGGGGCGTCAAACTTAAACCGCTCCGGGTGCACCCAAGGACGGCGGCCCGCTGCCCGGGCAAGCCGGGCAGTGGATGCGGGGCAGGTTCTGTTGCTGGAGGTTCATGGCCTCGAGGCGCCGGGTGCGGGCCGCCAGGCAGGATGGGCAGGCCGCGAACGGGGCCAGATCCCAGGTGTCGGCAAAAACCCGTCCGCGGCGCAGTTCCAGGCCGGCCGCCAGCGCCCGCTCGAGCGTGGACAGTGACGGCAGGGCAAACTCCCCGGCGGCCAGCAACCGGTCCAGCGCGCCATTGCCCGGGCGGGTGGGGATGAGCGACACCACCGAAGCGCCACAGTCAAAGGCAAACCGGGCCGAGGCCGCCGCCCACTCCAACGCCTCGCCTGCCGCCATGAACGGCGGCTGCACCAGGACAAAGGCCCGCACCGAAATCCCCTGCCGGACCAGGCTTTCCGCCGCCCGGGCAAAGTGGCTGGGATCCATCCTTTTGTTCAGCTTGGGCAGCACTTGGGGGTGGATCGTTTCCAGCCCCATGGCCACCTCCAGGGAACCGGGGAGCAGATCCCGGAAACGCCAGGTTTTGAGTCCCACCAGGCGGGGATGCGACTCCACCACCACGTGGCTGGCGAAGGCCGCGGCGCGGGCGATCGCCGGGTAATCGGCCTCGGGGATGGCGGCGGGATCGAAAAAGCTGCCGCTATTATAAAGCTTGAGCTGGGCCGGCCGGCCGGCGAGTTGGCTGAGGGCGTAATCGATCTGGCGCACAATGGCGCCCGGGGGAACCGCCTGTGCCGTGGTACGCCGCCAGAGGTCGCACATCAAACAGCGCCAGGGGCATTCCTTGTTGGTCAGCAGGATGACGGCCGAATGGACTGCCTGGCCGGTGGCGGCGCGCTCGTTTTCGAGAAACCAGGCCCGGGGCCGGTCCGGATCGACCGGCTCCCGGGCTGGCCGCTGCGCGCGGATCCAAGCGCCGCGGCCCTGGTCCGGATAGATGGAACTTACCACTGCTGGCGCCTCCTCTGGGACAAAGAATCCGCCGGAGTGCGGGATCAGCTATACAGGCCCAGGAATTGCTTGCGGTATTCGATTTCGCGGCCGGGCAGGCGCTGGCGCAGGCTCGCCACCGGCAGCGCGCCATGCTGGAAGCGGCGTTTGGGGAAGACCGGCATCTCCAGCCCGGTGACCGCTTTCACGCCGCGGGCCACGATCTCTCCTTTGAGCGCGTAAAGCTTGTCCACCTGCATGGCGGTGAGGCTGGCAAAGGGGATGCCCTCGGCCTGTTCCACCACGCGGGGCCGCGTGAACGGGCTGAAGCTGTCGAAACCGAAATGGTGGGCGGGGGCATAAGACCGGGTGCAGGCGCGGCTGAATCCGCCGGAATAGGTCAACGAGTGCTTGATGGTCCCCAGGCCCCAGCCTTCCTGGTACAGCATGCGGTTATTCACCACGCTCCGGATGGTCAGCTCGGGATTTTCCTCGATCGGATAATCCTTCAGGTTTTCGTCGCCGCCGTCCCCATCGACCAGGTGTTTCCAGCCCGGATACTGGCGGCGGATGCCCTGGCAAAGAGCCAGGGCCATGGTGGCGGACTCGACATCCAGGGCCTTGTAATCCTCCACGATGCGGATCGTGTCGAGCACATTCAGAGCGTCCGGTTTGGCCTGGATCGGTTCCAGGAACAGGCTCAACCCGAGCTGCTCCAGGAAGGTGCGCGCCTGGGCCAGGTCCGGCCCGTTCTCAATGGAGAGCGTGAAGGCTTTCAGCCGGGAGGGGCTCAAGCCCAATTTCAAAAGGCGGTGATAGGTAACCAGGAATACCGCCCCGCTGTCGATGCCGCCGGAAAAGCAGACGCCGATCGGTTCGTCCGCGGGCAGGTGGCGCAGCCACTGGTCGATCTCCCGGTCCAAGGCGCCGATGTAACCGGCCCCCAGCTGGTCCAGGTCCCCGGTGTGAACATTCCGGGCGGGGGTGAAGAACCGTTCATAAACGGGGTCCGGGTCCGGACAGCCCACCAGGTGGATTTGCACGACGTAATGGGCCGGGACCATGCGGGTGTAATTGGGCTGGAACTGGGCTTCGAAACCTTCCGCCTTCAGCCAGTCTGCAATGGCGTCAATCCGGTTGGCCACCACCAAGGCTGGCCCCTCGTGCCGCTTGGCCAGGAAATACCGCAACGGCCGGTCCAGCGACCGTGCGAGCCGGACGACTTTATCTTCCTGGGCGACCAGGGCAAAGGAACCTTCGATATCGCGAACCGCCTGCGCCGGCTGGCGCAGCAGCAAGGCGCGCGCCTCATCCACGGTCATATTCAGAATCCGGTTGGACGCCGGATCGGTGAGATCCACCACTTTTGCGAGGTATTGTGTATTCATTGCCGGGAACTTACCCGGATGGGCCGCGGGGGTGAAGCGCAAAGTGGCGGCAAAGTGGCGGCAAAGTGGCGGCAAAGTGGCGGCAAAGTGGCGGCCGAAGGGCGGGGCGATCCTCCCCCGGCCCTACGAGTGCCAGCGGCTCAAAACCGGTAAAGCCGGTCCACCACGCGCGGATCTTCTTTCAGGGCCGGATTGACAATCAAAACCGGCTCCGTGACGAGGGCTTCGGCCAGGGCGGCCGGGGAGGGCGCGTTCCCCGGGGTGCGGGCACTCCAGACGAGGTCGAACTGGAATTCCATGATTCCGGGGCAGTCCGCGCGGAAGTTGGTGTACCAGACATTGTTGTAAACCATGGCGTTCAAGCGGCCCGGGTTGGCCGGGGCGGCGTTGAGGCGGGCCTGCGGCCGGGGTTCGCCCAAGCTGACCAGGGGCGCATCGCGGCTGACCCACAACCAGCGGCCCGCGTCCGCCAGGTATTCAGCCCAGCCATCAATGGCGAAATAATCGCGGCAGGTATTGGGCAATTGATCGGCGAAGGGTGTGAAGGGCTGGCCGCCGGAACTGAACCGGGGCAGAGTGTTGGTGCAGGGCAGCGGGAAACTGACAAAGGTGACTTCCGGCAGGAAGGAGGATTGCCGGTTCATCCGGAGCGTCAGCCGCGCCCGGGCATCCTGTTTCCAGATTTCCAGCCGGCGGGTGGCCCATTCATAGCCGGGCACGGCCAGCGGCTGGGTGAAGGCGATGGTGTGCGGATTTTCTTCCCGCTGGGCGGAGCCTTCCGGGCGCGAGGCGCGGGGGGGCTGGAGCTTGCGCAGCTGGGCATCCCGTTCCGGGCCGGGGGACTGGCCCCAGAGGGAGCCCAGGGCACTGCGGGGGGCAAAAGCCTCGCAACGGAAAACGGTCACCTCGCCCAGGCCCGCACCGAACAGCGGCTGGTCCATGCCGGGCCAGCGCACGGCGGTGGGCCAGCCTTCCGGATCGCACTCCAGGGCGGGCGCCGGGGAGGCCGGCGGCTCGGGCGCGGCCGCGGCGGGGCGGAGGCGGAAATGGCGCGCCCCGTGGGCCACCAGGTTGCTCACCCAGAAGCGGGCGGCCAGGCCGGGCACGTTATCCGGGAAGGTGGATGACACATTTTCCCGGGTGAAATCGGACGGCTGGGTGGCCCGGCCCCAAGGCTGGATGGCCGGACGCAGCTGAAGGGGATACAGGGTGCCGGTGGCGGAATCCTGCAGCACCAGCGCCTCGCTCCGCAGGGAATTGCGCGTCAAGGAAACCCAGCCGGTGTAGGGGGCATCGGCCGGATTCACCAGCCAGAGGCCTTCGCCGCCGGGGGTGAATTGGACCCGTGCGCGACGGGCCAGGAGCCACTCGCTCATGGCCATGGGTCGGTAGGCGAGCCGGGCCTTTTCATTGAATTGGCCGAGGGTGTCCAGGCTGTAAGGGAGGGCCACGCTCATGCTGGAGCCCCAGGTGTGTTCGTCGAACAGGCTCAGGTCGTGGTAGAGATCATCGAGGCGTTCGCGGGTGGCCGGATCCAGGGCGCCCCACACGGGCGATTGGGCCGCGGCCAGGTTGCGTTTGGCCTGGCGGCTGGCGGCCACTTCCTGCGGGGCGGAGGCGGTGCCATTGGCCCACCAATCGGTCCATTCGCCCTCGTATTCGGGCGCGTGGGCGCCCAGGGAGGCCTCGAGTTCGCGCATGGCGGTGGTCACCGTGGCCAGGCGCAGGCGGGGCTCCAGCCCCAGGCGGTTCCAGGCGCTGACGAAGTCCGCCATCGGCAGGAAAGGCGGATCGTTGTCGAAGCGCCACTGGCTGGTGATGGAGATCGTCAGGATGGCATTGGTGTAGCCGGCCTTTTCCACGTTGCGGACCTGGCTCACGCACCGGGCATGGGCCTGCCGCAGGTAGGCTTCATCCGTGCGCAGGAAATCCCCGGCGCGGGGCGGGCGGTATTGGGTGTCCGCCGCGCGGGGCACCGGCCCGCGGCGCCACTCGCCCGCCTCGAAAAAGTCGAATCCGGATCCATAGCCGGTGTTCAGCCAGACGAACAGCCGGCGGCCATCCGGCATTTTCCACCAGAAGGCCGATGGCCTCCGGAACGGGACGCCGCCGCTGTCTTCGTTGATGCCGGTGAACAGGTAGCGGATGCCGCGGTCCAGCAGGCGCATGGCGCCCGCCCGGGGGAGGCCGTTGACGTCATTTTGGATGGCCGTCCGCGGCTGCACCGCCACCCAGAGATCCTCCGGCAGCCAGTGGAGCATGCGGTCCCATTGGTGGCGGTCGAGGAAAGGGGTGTTGTTGAAGGGCATGGCGGCCACCTCCAGCTGGCCAGCCCGCGCGGCGCGCAGGAATTGGCGCCGCCGTTCCGGGGGCGCCTGCCGCCACCAATCGGCCACCGGCACGGTGCTTTCGGCCGTCCAGCGGAACTTCCGGTCTTCCGGGCCGTTCATGGTGGCCAGCGCCCCGTCCAAGGCCAGATCCAGGAAGCGGGGATAATACTCGCGGCACACGGATGGGTGGTCGGTAAAACCGAAATCGGTGTGGGAAAAGTGGAGCAGCATGATTTCCCGCACCTGGCGGGTTTCGGCGGATGGCGCGGGCATGGGGGCCGCCATGGCCAAGCCCGCCGCCAGCAGCAGCCAGCCGTGGCCGCCGGAAAGGGCGAAGCGTTGGGAACGGGAGGCCGGGCGGGCGCGGCGATCAGCGGCGCCCGGGCTTTCCTCCCCGCAGCTGGAACACCGATCAGCAGCCGTGCCATCCGGCCGCAGAAAACTACCATTTGGGAATAATTGCATGGCACATAGCATACGGCGCCGGGACGTTCCTGGGAAATGTTTTTTGACCTCTCAAACCGGAAAGCCAGGAAAACCCGGGGCGGGCGGCAACCGCCGGCCATCCGGGGAAAAGAGGGCGAAGCGCCGGATGGCACCCCTTCCCGCTGGCATTTTTTAATCCGGCCTACCGTTCGTAAAGGCCCGCCTGGCTGGTAAAGCCAGCGATGGCCGCCGCGTTGGTGGTGGGAAAAAATTCCACCTTCAACTGGTTGTCCCCGGCCAACTGCGCCAGCAAGATGCCCACCGGCGTGGAAAACTCCCCAGCCTGGGGCGGATCATGCGGCGGAGGGAGCAAGGGATATTTCACCAGGCCGGCGCCCATCCCAACGCCCGCTGGATCCGGCGCGCCCGGCGGCACGGCATAAACCCCCGCGGGGGCCACCGTGCCGCCAATGGAAATCCGGATCGCATGGGGTTGCCGCACGTCATAAACGAATGCCAGGTGCCGGGCCCAGATTCCCGGTTCTCCCCGCTGGCTTGCCTCCGGTGACAGGGTGTGATGGAACCAGTTGCCGACCAGTTTGCCGGGCTGGTCCCAGTCGATTTTTCCGTGTTTGTCCGCCCCTTCCCGGGCCACCTTGGCCAGCAACTGGCTGCTCAACGGTTCGGCAAAGAGCGCCAAAGGCGAAACCGTGTGGAGCGTGGAGGCTGGGTAGCGGGCGGGATTGACGAAGCCTGCCAGTTGGACCCGCGCATCGCTGGCGCCCAGGTCGAGCCAGGAGCGGGCGGAAACCCGGCCGATGGCCTGGCCCGCCTTCACCCGGCTCCCGGTTTCGATCCCCGGCTGCAGATGCAGGTGCGCCAGGTAGTAGCAGAGCTGAGGATCCACGCGGATTTCCACTTTGGAATC
>CAIMWS010000532.1 GCA_903845125.1 uncultured Verrucomicrobiota bacterium | reverse complement strand
TTTTTCATATCATCGCAGGTTAAAGTTGGTACGGAGCCGATAACACATAAGATATATAAAAAAGAACGACTATGTCAAATGTAATCTTTAATCCATGGCGGTGCAGCGGCGCGGCGGGGAATCGGAACGAACCGAAGAAAGCTAAAAAAAGGACTCAGCGGAGGAACAGTTTGGTGAAGAGAAGAAGGAACCTATTATACGCGCTGGCGGTTTTGGCTGAACCGGCCATTACGGCGTTCGCGGGTGGTGTGGTTGCGCGTATTCCAGCCATCGCGGTTGGCTTCAGACAGATACATTCCCAACAAGCGTGAGGAATTGGCACTTCGGGGTTGATGGTGAAACCAACGCCCAAGCATACTCTTGATCGCCTGCCAAACTACTTTCATTAAGGCATTTATAGCCGCGCTGGTGGAATTGTGCAACGGGGAAATAATACACCCATAAGGTACAATCCCGACGGTGGTGTCCAATGCCGGCATGCATTCTGACTTTTCTTTTAACGGCCGGTGTGTAAGGTCAGTGCCCATAACTGATGAAAACGAAATTTGTTGAGACTTTAGCGGGTATTGCCGATCAATTGCGAATCCATTCGATCGCTGCCACCACGGCGGCGGGTAGCGGCCATCCGACTTCCTGCTGCAGCGCGGCGGATGTGGTGGCGGCTTTGTTTTTCGGGCATATGCGCTACGATCCGAAGAATCCGCAATATGCCAATAATGACCGGTTTGTGCTATCCAAAGGTCACGCCGCTCCCTTGCTTTATGCGGCTTGGGCGGAAACCGGCCTTTTTCCTGCCTCGGAGTTGTTGAAGTTGCGCATCTATGGCCACGACTTGGAAGGGCACCCCACGCCACGCCTCTCTTTTGTAGATGTGGCTACTGGTTCGCTGGGCCAAGGACTGAGCGTGGGAGTTGGCATGGCGCTGGCTGCGCGTTTGGATAACCTGGATTTTCGGACCTATGTGCTTTTGGGCGATGGCGAATGCGCCGAGGGAAGTGTCTGGGAAGCCGCCTCACTGGCTGGAGTTTACAAACTCAACAACTTGGTGGCGATTGTGGATGTCAACCGCCTGGGGCAGAGCCAGGCCACCGCCTTCGGTCATGACATGAAAGTTTATGCCGATCGCTTCAAAGCCTTCGGCTGGCGGGTCAAGACCATCGACGGCCACAATTTGGCGGAGATCCTCAAGGCGCTGGCTTTGGTTAAGAAAGATGGTCAACCCTTGGCCATCCTGGCAAAAACATTCAAAGGGGCTGGCGTGTCCTTCATTCAGGACAAAGATAGCTGGCACGGCAAAGCGCTTTCCAAGGAGGAGGCCGAAAAAGCCATTGCCGAGTTGAGTCCCAAAGCAAAATCCGGCTTGGGTGTGCCCATTGCCGCCCCCAGCAAGGTGGAGGTGGCATCCGCCAAGCAGGGAAGTTCAACCGTACTAAATTATAAATTAGGCGATAAAATCGCCACCCGCGAAGCTTATGGCGTTGCCCTCGCCCGCCTCGGGGATATGGATTCGCGCATTGTGGCCATGGATGGCGACACTAAAAATTCGACCTTTGCCGAGAAGTTCATGAAGAAATTCCCTACCCGGTTCGTGGAATGCTTCATTGCGGAACAAAACATGGTAGGGGTGGCCACCGGATTTGCCACGCGCGGCAAAATCCCGTTTGCCTCCACTTTCGCCGCCTTTTTCGCCAGGGCCTATGACCAGATCCGCATGGGCGGCATTTCCCAAGCGAATATCAAACTGGTTGGCTCTCACGTCGGGGTCAGCATTGGTGAAGATGGCGGTTCCCAAATGGGTTTGGAAGATCTCGCCATGATGCGGGCGGTGCAAGGCAGCGTGGTGCTATATCCCAGCGATGCCGTCAGCGCCGAGAAACTGGTGGAGCAAATGGTAAACCACAAAGGCTTGGCTTACTTGCGGACGAGCCGGCCAAAAACGCCGGTCATTTATTCCAACGAAGAGGTCTTTCCGATTGGTGGCGCCAAGGTGGTCCGCCAGTCCCCCGCCGATAAAATTACTGTAGTGGCCGCTGGTGTGACCTTATTTGAGGCGTTAAAAGCTGCTGATTTGCTCGCAAGAGACGGCATTAGTGTATCCGTTATCGATGCCTATAGCGTTAAACCTATTGGCGCGGATGTCATCCGTTCTGCCGCTCAAAAAACCAGCCAGTTGATTTTGACGGTAGAAGATCATTACCCTGAAGGAGGCTTGGGCGAGGCGGTTGCTGGCGCATTAAGCGCTGAAGGATTCAAGGTTCATAAATTGGCGGTATTCGAACTGCCGCGTTCAGGCAAACCTGAGGAACTGCTCGGCAAGTATGGGATTGATGCCCATGCCATCGTTGCCAAGGTGAAGTCCCTGGCATAGGTGGGAATTGTCCGTGTAATTCCAATTTCAGAATTCTAAAGGCCGGGTGATTGCCCGGTCTTTTTGCGTTTATCAGCCAGATTGGGGTGGCAAAATGGAGAAAAAGGAAGTATAAAAACTTGAGGTTGAGATTTTTATTCAACGCGTATGGCCACTGGAAAGAAATTTCATTCGCTAAAAGGGCAATTGCTGCTGGATGGTGGGCAGTTGGTTGGCTCCTTCTTCCACCATACCGTGGTGTTGATTTGCCAGCATGATCCGGAAGGAGCCTTTGGTTTGGTCATCAACCGGGTCAGCGAAAATAAGGTTGGCGAAGTGCTGGTCGCTGACTTGCCAGAACCTTTGCGTGAGTCGCTGGTCTATGTGGGGGGGCCAGTCCAATCCGGGGCGTTGAGTTACTTGCATGCCGGCGGTTTATTGCCCGATGCCAACGTGATGGATGGATTGAAGATAGGTCATTCGGTCGATGAGTTGGTGGAGTTATCCGAAAACATGGTGGAACCTGCCAAAATCCGGGTGTTTGCCGGTTACGCGGGTTGGAGCCCTGGCCAATTAGATGATGAAATGAAGCGGGCCGCTTGGATTTCCCATCCGGCCAGCTTGGATCTGATCTTCCATGCTGACCCGCAAAACCTGTGGAGTTTCGTTCTAAAAAAGAAAGGCTGGCAATACCGTTTGCTGGCGGATAGTCCCCCCGATTTATCCTGGAATTAAGCGGGTGGTTTCCCCAATCGAGTTTGCCACTGGATTTCGTATTGCAGGCACGCCAGGGTGAATAAGGCTGCTGTTTCACTGCGCAATGTTAAAGGCCCCAGGGAGATTGGCACGGCCCCCGAGGTTTGAATCCAAGCATACTCCTCGGGGGTAAAGTCCCCTTCCGGTCCGATCCACATGGCCACTGATGCCGGCAACCGATGGTGTTTCACTTGGTAATTCTCAAACGCATCCCGCGGGTGGATTGCCTGGTTTTGCAGGCTGGCCACCATTGAAAGACCAAAAGAATTACCGGTTTGGGTAAATTGCTGAAAGGGGATGGGCGGCTCAATTTTCGGCAGCCAGGCTCCACCAGATTGCTTTAAGGCGTCAATGGCTATCCACCGCCATTTTTCAGCTTTGGCATCCGCCGTTTCGCCCGACAATTGCACGACTGATCGCTCGGCAATGATCGGCCAAATCCCCGAAGCTCCCAACTCAGTGGCTTTTTGGATCAGGAAATCCATGGATTTGCCCTTGGTCACGCACGTACAACTGG
>CAIMWS010000531.1 GCA_903845125.1 uncultured Verrucomicrobiota bacterium | reverse complement strand
TTTTCCTTTTTGCCGGCATTCCCTGCTCCCCAGCCGCCGGCCACTCAAAAAATACCGCTGTTGATTCCCAATAGCGCACCTGGTTCCCCTGGGAATCAGGGCGGTTTTCTACGGGTCAAGGCCAGGGTGAGGAGGAATACCGGGGGGCGGTTCGCCCCCCCCCTTCACGTGCCCGCGCGGTTGCCCGCCGATCCGCGGGCAAGCAGAGCTCCCCGGATTCCGCCGGGGGGCGGTGGTTTATTTTTTGGCGGCGCCGGGCGCACCCGGATGGTTGGTTATGCCGGCCGTGTAGACATCCAAAATCCGCTGCCGCTGCATCTTCAGCTCTACCAGCTGAATTTCGGCGCGCTTGATTCCCTCCTGGGCGTTAACTTTTTGCGTCCTGTTGAAGTTCAACTGGTTCCTGAGTTCCGGGCGATAAATGGCCGTCACCCAGGTTTGGATTTTTTCCTTCTGGGCATTGATTTGGGCGGCGTCGGCTTTGCCAAGCACCAGTTCTTCGTATTTTTCCTTGAGTTTTTGGTAGCGCGGATCCTTGGCCAGCGGCTCCGGGGCCGCCACCACATCGAGGAGTCCGTCCAGCGCCTCGAGGAATACCGTTTCTTCACGCCATTTATCGTCCAGCGCCTCCAATTTTTCTCTCGCCTGTGCCGCTTTTTGGCGGGCCTGTACCAAGTCAGCGTCCAAATCCCGAATTTGTTCCTCCAATCTCTGAAGCTCTTCCGCTTGTTTCGGAGTCAGGACTGCGGTTTTGGGCGGCTCAGCCGGGGTGGGATCGGCGGCGGGCGATTTCGCGGGCAGAGTCTCCGCCCCGGTTGGCCGGGATTTTTCCAGGGCCAGCCGTTCCCGCTCCAGAGCCAGCAATTCACGCTGTATGGGCAGGAGCCCCTCGGAGGATGCGCCCCCCACTTCCATCCGTTTTCGGAGTATTTGCTCGGATTGCTGCAGCAGCTTTTTCTCCGCCTCCACCAGGGCCAGTTTTTCAGCTGTGGAACCGGCCATTTGGCGCCGCACTTTCAACAGCTCCTTCTGCACCGGGATCAAATCCCAACTGGGCAGGGTGCCGGAGTTCACTCGTTGTTGTAGGATCGCCAGCTTGTCGGCCAGCAGCGCGGCCTCCTGTTGGTAAAGGCTGGCCACGGAGGGATCGTCCACCGCCGCCGGCCCCTCCCGGCTGGGCGTGGCGGCCGACTGGTCCCGGGCGACCACTTGGGTGACCACGTGGGTCAGACGGGGTTTGGCGGCCGGGGGGAGTGCCCCGTTCAGGTATTGCTGGCTTAAACGGGCCAGTTCCGCCTGGTCCGGGAATTCCCGGGTGATCCGCAGGTAAAGGTTTTTGGCCTCGTCCGTCCGGCCCAGCTTGCGATAGCACTCCGCCAGCCGGAAAACCGCCTGGGCGGCGCTGGTGCGCTGGCTGTCAAACTGGGTCACCACCGTTTGGTAGGCCCGGATGGCGGCATCCAGGTTCAGCCGGGCATCTTCCTCGAACAAACCGCTCTGCAGCTCGCCCGGGGGCGTCGCAGGCGGAGGTGGAACAGAAACTGGCAGACCAGTTGTTGGGTCAATTCCCGGAGGCGCCGCGAGCGGGGGCGGAACCGGAGCGGGAAGCGGGGTAGGGGCAGTGGAATCCCGCGGGGGCGCGCCCGCCTTGCCAGCCGGAGGGGCTGCTTCCGCCGTCGGCGGAATGAAGAGGCCATAGCGCTTCATCATTTCCGGATCCACATTCTTCAAACCATAGCGCTTCATCATTTCCGGGGTCACGCCGCGGAACCTGGGCCCCAGCTCATTGTCCGGGACCAATTCCTGGCCATCGATGGTGGCCTGCGTTTTATGCGCCCGGCAGTGGAGGATGGCTGATGGCGCCCCGGCCAGGGCCGCTCCCGGAGCCATAAGCTGGTAGCTGGTTTTCGACCAGTCCACCTGGTCCCATTTATCCGTGGCAAAAGGCGCATTCGAGGCATCGGCGGGGCAGAACAAGCAGCGGGGGGTGCGCAGGTAGGGCTGGAGGTCGCGGAAATCCGCGGGCAGTTTTTGGCCATGGTCCGCGGCAAAGGTCTGCACGGCGGCGGCGAGGGTTTTCAGGTTTTCCCGACAGCGCAGCCGCTGGGGATCCGGCGCCGCGCCAGGGGGCTGGGGAACGGCGTCCAAGGCCGGTTCGCGCACGGGGATCACCGGCGAGACCGAGGCCGGCAGTTCCGGGATGGCGGGCGCCGGCGCTTGGACTGTCGGGGGTGGGGCAGGGGGCGGGGCGGGTTTTTCCGGGCTGCCGGCCGGGGTCGCCGGGGTCGCTTCGCTCTTGGCCGCCGCGGCCGCGGCCGGTTTTTCAGGGCGGTTTTGGGCGGCCGCCAGCGGCGCCGCCACCGCCAGCAGCAGCAGGCCCAGGATGAATTTGAATTTCAGCAGATGGTTTCGCATAATGATTCCTTTCTCGCCGCCCAGCATGGCGCAAAGGCGGATGGAAGTTGTGACGGTTTTGTAACTTGCCCGGCGGCCCGCTATGGACCGGCGTCCGCGCCCGGCGGAACCTCGATCCGGTAGCCCACGGCGTGGACGGTTTGGATGTACACCGGCTGGTCAGGGTCGGTTTCGATTTTGGCGCGCAGGCTGGCGATGTGCTTATCCACCGTGCGGGTGGTGGGGAAGGCGGTCAGGCCCCACACCACATCCAGGAAGCGTTCGCGGCTCACCGGCTCGCCGGGGGTTTCGAGCAGCAGGCGCAGCATGGCAAACTCCTTGGCGGTGAGGCTCAGCTCCCGCTGCCGCCGCCAGGCGCGCTGCTGCACGAAATCCAGCTGCACCTCGCCCAGGGTGACGGTTTTCAAGCTCCGGGCCTGGCGCTGGGACCGCCGCAGCAGGGCGCGCACGCGGGCCAGCAATTCGTCGCGGCTGAATGGCTTTACCAGGTAATCGTCCGCCCCCGCGTCCAGGCCGGCCACCCGGTCCTCCACGCGGCCCTTGGCGGTGAGCATGAGGATGGGCAGGTTCTGCGCGAGGCGGCGCAGCTCGGCGCACAGGGCAAAACCGTCCAGCCGGGGCATCATCACATCCAGCAGGATCAGATCCGGCTGGCTATCCAGCGCTTTGGCCAGGCCCGCTTCGCCGTCGTCCGCCACCAGGACCCGGTAGCCCTGCCGCTCGAGGGCGTCCCGCAGGGCGACGCGCATGGGCAGCTCATCTTCCACGACCAGGATGCGGGGCAAAGGATGTTCATTCATGGGGGGCAAAAATCCGTCAGTGGGTTTCCCCGGGTTGCTGGAGCGGCAGCTCCACGGTGAAGCAGCTCCCCTGGCCGGCGGCGCTGCGCAGACCCACGGTGCCGTGATGCGCCTCCACCACGTATCGCACAATGGCCAGCCCCAGGCCGACCCCCTGGGTCTCCCGGCGCAGCTCCGAACCCCGGCGGTAGAACCGCTCGAAGATGCGCTGGTGATCCTCCGGCGGGATGCCCTCCCCGGTGTCCTCGACGCTGAGGCTCACGCGGGTGGGGCCGAACGCCAGCCGGGTCTGCACGGTGGCGCCCGCGGGGGAATGCTTGATGGCGTTGTCCAGCAGGTTCACCAGCACCTGCTGCACGGCGCGGCCATCGGCCTCCACCGGCACCGGCCCGCCCTGGACTGCGCTGGTGAGGGCGATCTGTTTGCTGGCGGCGTAGTTCTGCATCAGCTGCACCGTGTGGGCGACCAGCGCCGCCAGGTCGGTGGGCTCGAATTCGTATTGCTGGCGCCCTTGCTCGTGCCGGGCGAAGTCGAGCACATTCTCGATCAGCGCGCTCAGCCGCCGGCATTCCTGGCTGATGAAGCGGTGGTACTCGGCCGGCTTGCCGCCCCCGCCCGTCGGCAGCTCCTCCAGCTCCTCCGCCATGAGGCGGACGGAGGCGATGGGGGCGCGCAGCTCGTGGGACACGGCCGACACGAAATTGGTCTTCATGAGGTTCAGCTGCTGCTGCCGCACAAAGGCGCGCCAGGCGGTGAAGAATCCCGCCAGCACGGCCGCCATGGACAGGCCGATCAGCAGGCCGAACCACCGGGTCCGGGCCTGGTGGCGCTCGTAAAGCAGGTCGGTCCGGGCCAGGTAAACGCCCACGCGGAACTCCGGCTCCGCCCGGGGCGCGGCCCGTGGGGTGGCGGCCATGGCCAGCAGGGGCGCTTTGGCCGGCGCCGCCAGGATCGCGCGGCCGCCCACCTCCACCGACCACCCCAGGTAGGCCGGATGCGCCACGCCCGCCAGCACCTGGCTGATGAGCGGCGCCAGCGCCCGGGCTGGCAGCCCGAGGAGCCAGCGGTTGGCGCCCGGGGGCTCCGCGCAGACAAAATACGGCTGGCCGCCGGGCAGGTTCACCCAGGCCGGGCCAAAATCCAGCGCTTCACCGGCCGCCCGCTCCAGCATCGCCCGCCCATAGCTTTCGTGCAGCTGCCGGGCCTGGTTGTGGATCTGCCAGCCTTGCTGCCAGCCCCCGGCGGGGAGCATTTCCAGCAGGTAGCCCGACCAATACGTGGGGTGCAGGAGCGCATCCGCCCCCACCACGGCCTGCCACGGGCCGCTTTCGGGGGCGGGGGTGGCGCCGGCCAGCTGGAGCAGGTGCCAGGCGCTCAAGGTTTTGAACGGGATGCCGGATTCGCTCAGCACGGCCGCAGGCTGGGCGAGCAGGCCCTCGAACTGCCGCCGCGCGCCGGCCAGGTCGCCCGCAAAGCGCCGGGCCACGCCCGCCTGGTAGGCGGCCAACGATTGGAACGGCTCGGGCAGGGGCGGGTCTGTCAGCGGCTCCAGTTGGGTGATGGCCGCCGGCCAGTCCTGGGCCTCGTAAATGGCCTGCTGGGCTTCCGCCAGGGCCGCGCGCCGCCCCGCCGGCAGGGAATCCCAGGCAAAGCTCTGCGGGGTGGGGAAGGGGCGCAGCGGGGGCGGATGCCGCAGGCCGCCGGACGGCTCCACGAGGCAGAGCAGGCGGGGCGGGGTGGCCTGGGCGCAGCGGATCACCGGGTCTTCCCCGGGCCGGGAGGGCCCGGCCAGGAAGCTCCAGACCGATTCGATCCCGGGCAGATCCCGGCGGAGGGCCTGGGGCAGCCAGCGCTGGGCCAGGTCGCTGGCCAGTTGCCGGGCCTGCCCGGTGGCCTCATGCTCGGCCAGGATGCGGTCCTGCCGCAGGGAATAGAAGCCCATCCCCGCCAGCGCCAGGGCGGGCAGGACGATCAGCAGGCCCTGCCAGAAAAATCCCGGCCTCTTCAGCGGCCTGGCCATGCGGCTGCTCCTCCCTCCCCGCCACCAGCCCGCCGCCGGAAACCGCCCGGCTCCCCAGGCGGGGACCCGGGGCTGGCGCAGCGGCGGCTGAATGGGCGGTGATCCATCGTGCCTCATCATAATCGCGCATTTCGGGCCGGTTGTGAAGATTTTGTAACTTCCCATGATCCAATGGTCCCATCGTCCCATGGCGCGGCCGTTTTTTTGGCCTTTCCCTGGTCAATCCGGGGCGCTAGGCTGCCGCCCATAAACCTATGAAATCCACCCCAGCCCTGAAAATGGGTCTCCTTGGCGCCACCCTCGCCGCCGCGCTGGCGGGGGCGGCCGCCCTCCGCGGCGCAACCGCCCCCGGCCCGGAGGCCAATTGTTACTTGCCGGTCGAAGGTGGCTGGGAGATCCGGATTATGGAGGGGGCGCCGCCGCCGGCCGCCGGCCGCCGGTTGGGGGAAGTCCTGGACCAGGCGCGGCTGCATCGCCGGCCGCTGTACCCGCCGGCCGACAAGTCGCTGATCTGGACCCCCGCCGAACTGGCGAAGCTCGAGCGGTGCGGATTCCGCCCCCTGGTGCTGGCCTATAATGAGCCGCGGTTCCTGTTCGATTTCCATTCCGCCGGCGGGCTGCTGGGCCATCTGCGGGCCGGCCTGGTGCGCGGCTCCGCCGCCAAGTGGTTCCACCAATGGTCCGGTTTGCGGGTGCGCTACGTGGATGGCTGCCTGCAATATGCCTTGAGCGATCCGGATTTCCCCGGGGTCACGGTCACCCTGGAGGCGCTGCCCCTGGCGGACGCCGCGGGGTTGGTTTTGCGGGTGGCGGTGGCCGGCTTGGAGGGCCCGGCCGCCCTGGTTTGGGCGTATGGCGGCGCCTCGGCCTTCTTCACCAATTACGCGATGGACGCCCCCGAGTTCCGTTTCGCTCCCGGGCACTGTGCCCGCGATGGGGTGGCCTGGGAGGCGGAGGGTTTCGTGCTGCGCCGGGCGTTCGATCCCTCGGATGTTTCCGTGAAGGAACCCTTCGCGGCGGCCCGCTGCCTGCCCGGCTGGCAGGGGGTGATCCGCGGCGGCAGCTCCTGGATGGGCGAAAACGGCCTGGGCACCCCGGAAGCCTTCACCAATTCCCCGGCGGCGCTCTGGCGATCCACCGGGCCGCCCGCCGGCTCCGGGTGGACCGCGCGGACCAACTGCGTGGCCGTGCAGCGCATTCCGCTGGCCGCCCCGGGCGGCACCGGCTGGCTGGTGGCGGGGATGGGCTTCAACCTCCGGGAAGCCCTGCGCGCCCCGGCGGCCGCCTGGCGCGTGGCCCAGGCCCGCCAAACCGCCATCGCCCACCGGGTGGTCACGCACACGCCGGACCCGCATCTCGATGCCGCCGTCCGCATGATGGCCCTGGCCACCGAAGGCACCTGGGGGGATCTGGCCATTCTGCACGGCGGCTGGTCGTGGCGTTTCGCCTACCTGGGCTGGCGTGGCTGGTATGGCTCGGCGTGCTATGGCTGGACGGACCGCGTGAAGCGCTCGATCCAAAACCACACCCGCCTGGGGGTCGTGCGCGAGGGGCCGGATGCCGGCGGCCTGGGAGCCCTGCTGGAATACAGCCCCGGCATCTACTACAATATGAACGAGGTGTTCCTCGACCAGGCGCGCCAGTATTTCGACTACACCGGCGACCTCCCCCTGGCGCGGGAGATTTTCCCCACGCTGGCGGGCATCCTCGACTGGGAAGACCGCCGGCTCCAGCCGGGCCGGGAATCCCTCTACGAAAACAGCCTCAACACCTGGATCAGCGACTCGCACTGGTACATTCAGGGCCAATGCACCCAGGCCTCGGCCTATATGCTGGGCGCCAACCGGTTCCTGGCGGACCTCGCGCGGCGCCTGGGCCGGGATCCCGCCCCCTTTGAGGAACGCGCTCGCCGGATCCGCGCCGCCCTCCAGGAAAAACTGTGGCTGCCACGCGCCGGGGTCTTCGCGGAATACCGCGACACCCGGGGCCAGCGCCTGCTGCACCCGGAGCCGGAGCTGGCCACCCTTTATCATGCGGCGGAATTCGGCGCGGCGGACCCCTTCCAGGTATATCAGATGCTGCGCTGGGCCGGCACGCGCCTGCGCTCGGAGACCACCCCGGGCGGCGGCCGGCTGGTCTGGAGCTCGAACTGGTTCCCGAACCGCGGCCGCAGCTACACGCACAGCACCTATGAGCTGGCCTACGGGGAGGAGCTGAACCTGGCCCTGGCCTGCTGGCAGGCCGGCCGCGCGGACGACGCCTGGGCGATCCTGCGCGCCACCTTCTGCGGCATCTTCAACGGCCCCACCCCCGGCGGCCTGGCCTGCCACGCTTATGCCGATGGCCGCCAGCGCGCCAACGACGAGTTCACCGACGCCATCAGCATGTGGGGCCGCGCCGTGGTGGAAGGCTTGTTCGGCATCACGCCCAAACGGCTGGAGGGCAGCGTCGAATTAAGCCCGCAATTCCCCCGGGGCTGGTCGGAGGCGGCCATCGAAGCCCCGCATTTCGCCTACCGCTGGCAGCAGCGGGACGGCACGGTCACCATCGATTGGCGTGCGCCCGGGGAAACTGCCGTCCGTTTCCGTCTGCCGCTGGCGGCCGCCAAAATCCACTCCGTGGAAGCGGATGGCCAGGCCGTGCCTTTTGAAATCACCCCCGGATTCGACGGCCTAAGCTGGGTCCAGGGCCGTGCGCCGACGGCCACCTCCGGGCGCCTCCGCCTCGCCTTTGCCCCCCGGACCCTGCCGCCTCCGGCCGGGTTGGAGGCCCGGCCCGGCGGGCCGCTGCTCGTGCGGATCCCCGGCCAGCCCATCACCGGCTGGCACGATCCCCAGGGCGTCCTGGCCCAGGCCCAAATCAGCGCGGGCGGCCTGGCCGCCACCGCGGCCGGCGAGCCGGGCCCGGCGCTCGCTTTTGCGCTGGCCGGGGAGCCGCCCTGCACCACCTGGGTGGCCCTGCCCATCCAGGTCCTGCCTTCCACGCCCGCCGCTCCCCCGCGGGTTTGGCGGGCGCCGCCGGCGGGCCAGCGCGACTTGCAGCGCTGGATCGTGCTGGACCTCGGCCCGGCCTTCAACGACTCGGTCACCAACGTCCTGCCGCACCTCGTCCAGGCGGCCCAGCCACCGCCGCCAGCCGCCAGCCAGGTGGGCTTCGGCTACTGGCGCGACCATCTCCTGCAATACCACGGCAGTCGCAACCAGGAAATCAGCGACTCCGCCTGGCGCGGCAAAGCCGGCCCGGACGGCACCGCCTGGACCACCGACGGCATCCCCTTCCGCGGCGTGAAAACCGGGCCGAACATCGGCGTCGTGAGCCTGGCGGGCGGCTATCCCGCGCGCCTCGAATTTCCCGCCCGGGGCCGGGGGCAAACCCTTTACCTCATGCTCAGCGGCATGACCTTCCCCGCGCAGAGCCACGTGGTGAACCTGCGCCTGCTGCTGCGCTACGCGGATGGCGGGGAGGAGCGCGTAGACCTGGCCAACCCCTCCGGCATTGGCGACTGTTGGGGCACCTGGTGCGGACGCTACCACGACACCCCGGCCAATGGCTTCGAGAACCTCGGCGGCCGGGCCGGGCCGGCCGGCTCCGCGGAAGTCGCGGATCTCACCCAGCCGGTGGCGCTGGACACCGAGGCCCACCTGCTGGCCCTGCCGCTGCGCCCCGGGGCCGATCTCAGCGCCGTGGTGCTGGAAGCCATCGCCAACGATTGCGTTTTCGGCCTCATGGGCGCGACGATCCTGAAAGGCGCCGCCCCCACGGGCGGTACCGAAAGCACCGGGCGGAAAACGCCGAACTAGTGTAGTGTCCTTTAAATAGCTAGACATATACTTTGTGGTAAATTAACCTTGGGACATGGCAAAATCAGCTATGGCTCTGACTCTCTCGGTGGAAGACCAAGAACAAATCGCCGC
>CAIMWS010000530.1 GCA_903845125.1 uncultured Verrucomicrobiota bacterium | reverse complement strand
GGGTGAATTGGGAGATCGGGAAGTGGTCTTCCTGGCCCGCCATGCGCGCGGGCATTGCATCTTGCCGGGTGAACTCAACCACCGGGCGAATATTTACGCCCTGAAAAAACTCGGTGTCTGCTGGATCATTTCCGTCAGCGCCGTTGGCTCCTTGCAGCAACGTTACCGGCCTTGTGATGTCGTTTTGCCCAACCAGTTTGTGGACCGGACAAAAAAAGCCGCCGAGCACACCTTTTTTGGACAAGGAATCGCCGGGCACATTGCCTTCGCTGATCCCATCTGCGAAGAGCTACGTCAAATACTGTTGAGCGCCTGTCGCGAATTGAAAGCCAGGGTTCACGATGGCGGCACCTATCTGAATATGGAGGGGCCAGCGTTCAGCACCCGGGCGGAATCCGTATGGCACCACAAGCAAGGATTCGATGTGATCGGCATGACCAACCTCGGGGAAGCCCGGTGTGCGCGCGAAGCGGAAATTGCCTATGCCACCCTGGCCATGGTGACTGACTACGATTGCTGGAAAACCGATGAAGCGCATGTGACGGTGGAGATGATTATTGCCAACCTCCAGCGAAACGCTGCTTTGGCCAAGCTGGTGATTGGCAAGGTCCTCACCCGCCTTCCCTCCGTTCCAAATTGTGCCTGCCATGAAGCTTTGAAGCATGCCATCATTACGGAGCGCAGCAAATGGCCGGCCGCCACCCGTCGCCGGCTGGGTTTATTAATTAAAAAGTATCTTTGAGAAGTGATGGGGTCGCGGGTCGCCCCCCCCATTTCGCATGGGATGCGTCCTTAATAAAGTGTGATGCAGTTTTTGTTGCAGTATTGTTTTGCCCAAACCGGTAAAAACCGGCAGCCATGTTTCAATTAAAGGCGCCATTTCCGCTGGCGGGAGATCAGCCCCTGGCGGTTCGGAAATTATCCGAAGGCATTTTGTCGGAACACCGGCACCAGGTATTGCTGGGGGTTACTGGCTCGGGCAAGACCTTCACGATCGCCAATGTCATCGCCGGGATCAACCGGCCAACCTTGGTGATATCCCACAACAAAACGCTGGCGGCCCAGCTCTATGCCGAGTTTAAGGGATTTTTCCCGGATAATGCGGTGGAATATTTCGTCAGCTACTTCGATTACTATCAGCCCGAAGCCTATCTGCCGAGCACGGACACCTTCATTGAAAAAGATTCCAGCATCAATGAGGAGATTGAACGGTTGCGCCTGTCCACCATGAGTTCGCTATTTGCCCGGCGGGATGTGATCGTAGTGGCCAGCGTGTCCTGCATTTACGGTGTCGGCAGCAAGGAAGATTATGAGGCTATGGTGATCACCTTGCTGCTCAACCAGGAGCTTAGCCGCGACCAATTGCTCGGCCGCCTGGTGGACCTGCAATATGAGCGGAATGACATTGAGTTTGCCTGCGGCCATTTCCGGGTGCGTGGCGACACGGTGGAGGTGCGGCCGGCTTATGCCGAGGATGGGGTGCGGGTGGAGTTTTTTGGGGACCAGATTGATCGGTTGACGCGGTTTGATCCCCTCACCGGAGGTGGGTTGGAATCGCTATCCGCATTCTCGTTTTATCCGGCCAAGCAATTCGTCACGCCACTGGAAAAAATCAAGCGCGCCCAATTGACGATACGCGAGGAGTTGACGGACCGCATTGCCTGGTTTGAAAAGCACAATAAGTTAATCGAAGCCCAGCGGATCAAGGCGCGCACGGAATATGACTTGGAGATGATGCTGGAAATGGGATTCTGTTCCGGCATCGAAAATTACTCCCGGCATCTGAGCGGGCGCCCACCTGGATCACGTCCCTGCACTTTGCTGGATTTTTTCCCGCCGGATTACCTGCTGGTGATTGATGAATCGCATGTCACGCTGCCGCAAATCGGGGGCATGTATGCCGGGGATCGTTCCCGCAAAACAGTCCTGGTGGATTATGGTTTCAGGTTGTGTAGCGCGCTGGACAATCGGCCTCTGAACTTTGAGGAATTCCAGCAAATGCAGGGCCAGTCAATCTACGTGAGCGCCACGCCCGCCTCCCGGGAGATCGAATGGGCCAAGGGCCGGGTGATCGAGCAGATCGTGCGGCCCACTGGGTTGATTGATCCCAAGGTGACGATCAAGCCGCTGAAAGGCCAGATTGACGATCTGATAGAAGCTGTTCGCCAACGGGTGGATCTGCGGGAGCGCATCCTGGTAACCACCCTGACCAAGCGCACCGCCGAGGAACTCACCGATTATTTGCGGGATCTCAGCATCAATGTCCGTTATCTGCACAGCGATATCGACGCCATTGAACGGGTGGAGATCCTGCGCGCTTTGCGCAAAGGCGACTTCGACGTGCTGGTGGGGATCAACCTGCTGCGGGAGGGACTCGATTTGCCGGAGGTTTCGCTGGTGGCCATATTGGACGCGGACAAGGAAGGATTTTTACGGTCCACCACGAGCCTGATCCAGACCGCAGGCCGGGCCGCCCGGCATTTAAATGGGGAGGTCATCCTCTACGCGGATAAGATGACCGGCAGCATCAAGGATTTTCTGGCGATCGCCGATTATCGAAGGCAAAAGCAGCTGGCCTATAATCAGGAACACGGCATCACTCCCCGGAGCGTCAGCCGGCCCGTGGAGGAGAGTTTGGGCGGGGCCAAACCGGGTTTTAGCATGGCGGCGTCCGTCATAAACGATGCCGGCGGCAATTTCGATGTGACGGAAACCATCCGCCAGTTGGAGGCCGAGATGCTGGAAGCGTCCAATAACCTGGAATTTGAAAAGGCTGCCCTCCTGAGGGATCAGATCCGGGAATTAAAAAGAGGCACTGGCTTGCCGGTGACGCCCGCCAAAGCCACGCCGATGAAATATCCCCCCCTCAAACGGGCTAAAGCCAGGAAACCAGCAAAAGAAAAGTGAATACCCGCGGAATCGTGACGGTGATGTCCCGCCATCGATTGTTTGACGGGAGCCGGTTTTTCCTCTCGTTAAGCCGTGTGCATGACTTGTTCAGGCCAGGAGCTCAGTCGTGCTGGCTGGGGCTTTTGGGCTGAGACCTTCGTCATTGGCTACGCACCGCGTTCAAATCGGGCCTGGTCGCTGGTTTTTTGCCATTCGCAAAACTTTGTGGCACAGTCACTTCCATCCCGTGTGCAGCAACCCGGCTTCAATCGTAAATCATATGGGTATTGTTCACGTTTTGTTCACGTTGACAGGGCAGTCTGTTTTTGTGACTCTCCATTTCAAATCCAAAACACATATATGATTGAAATAAGCCCAAACCAAACAAATGCCAGCCCGGCACAAAATGCCGAAAATCCCAGTTCCCTTAGCCGCCGGCAATTTCTGGCTCAAACCGGAGCGGCAGTGGTGGCCTGCTCCCTGGTGCAACCTGGCCAGGTCAAAGGGGCCGAGGCGAACTCCAAAATCAACGTGGCTTTGCTGGGATGTGGGGGCCGCGGGCAATGGATAGCGGATTTGTTCCAAAAGCATGGCGGTTACCAGGTGTCTGCCGTTTATGATTATTTCCAGGACAAGGTGGATGCCGCCGGGCAGCGTTTTCAGGTGGAGGTTGGCCGGCGTTATACCGGCTTGAAAGGATATCTGCGATTGTTGGAACAGAAGACCGTGGACGCGGTCATAATTCAAAGCCCGCCCTATTTCCATCCTGAACAAGCGGCGGCGGCAGTTGAGGCCGGCCGGCATGTTTATGTGGCGAAACCGATTGCGGTGGACGTTCCAGGTTGCATGACTATTGAAGAAAGCGGCGCCAAAGCCACGGCCAAAAAATTGTGTTTCCTGGTGGATTTTCAAACCCGGGCCATGCCCGCCTACCAGGAAGCCGTCAAAAGGGTTCACCGTGGCGACATTGGCCGGATTATTTCGGGCGAGGCCACTTATCAAACTGGGGCCATTTTCCAGCAAGTGGATGCCCAATACCGGAAAAATCCGCAAAGCTCCGAAGCTCGCCTGCGGGCTTGGGGCACGGATCGCGTTCTTTCGGGCGATATCATCACCGAACAGAACATCCATGCCTTGGATGTCGCCGCGTGGATTCTCAATGCCGCGCCGCTCAGTGCTTACGGGCACGGCGGGCGCGCCCGGGAATATTTTGGCAGTTGTTGGGATCATTTTGCGGTCATTTATTATTATCCGAACAATGTGCTGCTGAGTTTCAGCTCCAAACAAGTTGGATTTGGGTGGGATGATATTCAATGCCGTGTCTATGGCAGTGAAGGGACCATAGATACCCATTATGGCGGCAAAGTGACCGTCGCCAACCGGGAAGAACCCTATAATGGCGGGGAAACCAAAGCCATTTACCAGGAAGGGGCGGTGCGCAATATTGCGGCTTTCCACGAGCAAATTGTCCAGGGCGATCACACCAATGCCACTGTGGCGCCCAGTGTGCGGAGCAATTTAACGACCATCCTGGGCCGCACGGCCGCTTACCGGCGAGCCGAAGTGACCTGGGATCAGATGATCCAGGCGAATGAAAAATGGGACGCCGACCTTAAAGGCATGCAGGCGTAAGCCGGCATCAAGGATGGCTTCCGATTGAAATTCTAAAAGAATTCCAGCAACCCATCGTAGGCGTGAAATACCTCGATGGGATTGTTCAGTCTTCGGAGGATTTCCCGGGTGAGGTTCAATTTTTGAGCCAGGAAATCATCGTCGTGGGCTGGGTCATGGTGGGTGATGACCCAGCGTTTGGCGCGGGTCAAAGTGGCCAGACAGCACGCATTGGACAGGGAGGTATGCCCCCAGCCAATTTTAGATTGGTATTCATCGTTGGTATATTGCGCTTCCGAAAGCAAAAGATCGGCGTCCATCAGAAGATGCAACAGGTTGTTGGAAGGCTGGATTATGGGGCTGTGCAAATTGATTTCAGCCGGCGAGCCGAGATAGCCGTAAAGGAACTCATTGTCGCTGAGGTAGGCCAATTTCCGGCCATGCATTTTGACGCAAAAAGCCACGGTGGTGGCGGGATGGATGGTGTATTCCCAGGAAATTTCCAGGCCGTCGATGTGGACCTTTTGCTCCGCCAGCGAGCGGAATTCAATGTGGGCCTTCATGGCCTCGAAATTGACTGGGAAATAATCGACATCCAGCTGGCCGCGGAAAAGCGAACGCAGATCTTTGCCGTTGGTGGAAACGGGAACGCCGTAGATGATCAACTCGTAACCTGGCAGGTATGCGGGCGCAAAAAAGGGGAATCCCTGGATGTGATCCCAGTGGGTGTGGCTGATGAACAGGTAAATCTTGTGCGGCCCTTTCTGGGCCAGTTTATGGCCCAAATCCCTGATGCCTGAGCCCGCGTCAATGACTACGCTGGTCGTGGAATCGCCCACTTCAAGGCAGGCGGTATTACCCCCATGCCGAACGTAGCGCGGACCGGAAACCGGGATGGATCCGCGCGTTCCCCAAAACTGGTAGAAACAGCGGTCCAAGGAGATGGTTGGCTGGTATGAATCCGTAGTTTGGGAAAGGGATTGGGTGGCTTGATTTTCCTTCATCAACGCCAGGTGCCTGGCCACCACGTGCAACAGTTCCTTGGGATCGAACGGTTTTGACACGATGTCATACACGCCGAAATTGCGAACCTGGTCGAGGTCCTGTTTGTAAGTTTTGGCCGTGCAGACAATCACCTCAATTTTTTGGGTCCGGTCATCCTCTTTCAGCCTCCGCAAAACTTCCTGCCCGTGGATTTTGGGCATCATCAGGTCGAGCAAAATCAAATCCGGCGAAAAGGAGTGCGCCTTTTGGAGGCATTCTTCCCCATCACACGCCAATTCCACCAAGTATCCGTTTTCCCGCAAAAGCTCGACCATCAAAGTGGAAATCACTTCCGTATCTTCCGCCACCAAGATACGGGTTTTCTCAGGCTGTGGATTCGTCATTATGAGGGCACTTTTAGCAGATTTAAGAACGGCGCTCAAGCATATTCACCGCCGGCAAATGCGCAAATGCCCAAGATAACGCTTGTTTAAGCCGAATGCGGCCATTAAACTCGGAAATCATATGAGCACCAAACGGCAATATAAATTCAGTTTCGGTCCCTGGAACATCAGCGAAGGCGCTGATCCTTACGGCCCCCCTACGCGTCCCCCGCAAACCTTTGATTGGAAATTGGGGAAACTCAAAGAACTCGGTTTCGACGCCATGATGTTTCATGACGACGACGTGGTTCCTGATTTGGACAGCAAATCTGCGGAACAGATGCGCAAAGAGGCCAAAGAGGTCAAAAAGAAGCTTGATGACGCCGGTATTTTGGCGGAAATCGTGGCGCCCCGCCTTTGGTTCAGCCCCATGACCATCGATGGTGCATATACCAGCAACGATGCCAAGGCCCGGAAATTCGCCGTGGATCGCAGCTTGCGTTGCATCGATATCGCGAAAATCCTGGATTGCGATCTGATCGTTTTGTGGCTGGCCCGGGAAGGAACTTACCTGCGGGAAGCCAAGAACTGCAAACGCAGCATGGATTTTCTCGTTCAAGCCATGGATAAAATGCTGGCCTACGACAAGAAGATCCGCATCGCCATCGAACCCAAGCCCAACGAACCGATGGATATGGCTTACATTCCCACCATGGGGCACGCCATGGCCATCGCCCACATGACTTCCGATCCCAAGCGGGTTGGCGGATTGGTGGAAACCGCGCACGCATTTCTGGCTGGTTTGGATCCGGCCGATGAAATGGAATTTGCGATGTCTTTCGGCAAATTATGGTCCGTGCACCTGAATGATCAAAACGGGTTGAAATTCGACCAGGACAAGCCTTTTGGAAGCAACAACCTGCGCTCGGCATTCAACCAGGTTCGGGTTTTGGAGCGGAACAACTTCGGGGCCAAAGGCGAATGCGTGGCCTTCGATGTGCATTCATTCCGGGCGACGAAGACGGAACATATGGTAGACCACCTGGCCAACAGCCGCAAGACGTTCCTGAAATTGGTGGAGAAAGTGCGTTCATTTGACGATGCGGCAGCCCAAAAATTGATTGCTGACCGTAATTACCAAGCCTTGGACCAGATGGTTATCGACCACCTGCTCGGCTAAGGACTCCTCTTTTTGATCCTAAGCAATAATCCCGGGAATTGCTTATTCCCGGGATTATTTGGTTTTCGCTGTTCCCAAGGCCGCCGACAAAATATTCCCTGAGGTTACCGCATTGGATTGGGATTTGGACCGCGGGGTTCTTGGGATTCTCGTTGGAAGTACTTTTTGTAAAGCCTCCATAAGCTGTAAGCTCTCTGGAAGGTTTTCCAGACAATCCAAGTTCTAGACCACCGGTTGCGTTCGCCGCGCCAAGAGCGGGCCAGGAAGAATCCAGCCACCGGAGCGGCGGTGAGCAGGATGGTTTTCAAGCGGCCAGTCCAATAGCGAGTTTGAACGAGGGCCACGGTTTCCGCTGCCAGTTCAAGCCGGAATAGCTCACTCTCCTGGATCAACCTTTGCTTTTGCTCCAGCAATTTTACGATTTCCGATTCAGCAAACATTCACGGTCCTTTTTAAGCTGATCAATGCTGTCGGCAAAAGGCGGAGGCCAGTTTTTAACACGTTGACGGATGCGCAAAGCAGCCCATACGGCGGACAATCCATAAATGGAGGTCAAGGCGGCCACCACCTCTAAACGCGATGCGGATGGGGCGGCCATGATGACCAGCACGGTCAGCAGAATAATTGCAATTAATGCAGCGGACCAGCAGACAGCTCCCCAAAAACAGATCTCCAATACCCGCCATTTCTCCAGGCTTAGTTCCGTGGCCAGGAGGGCGAAGCGGTTGGATACCAAGGCTAATGCCGTGCCGATCAACCGGCGAAAGGAGGAGCCAAGCCGGGTGGATTTGCCATCCTCACCAGCCATTGGTTATTTGTTTCTCACCAGCAACCCCAGGACCAAACCGAGGCAAAAAGCCGCGCCTATGGTTTGGTAGGGATGCTCCCGGATGCAGCGATCCGTGGCCACCAAACCCTCTTTTGCTCGATCCTGCATTTTTGAGGCGGAATCTTTGGCGCGGTCGAGAGCGACCGTCAAACGCTGCCGTGCCGCCTGGGCACGATCACCCAGATCAGTGGCGGTGGCTTTGAGGAGTTCCTCGGCATCCTGCGCCACGACCTTCAGATCATTCATCAGTTTTTCCCTGGTATTCTCATCACCAGGTTCCATCGTGCTTGGAATGGTTTCCATAAGAGTTCTCCCGCATTTCGACTGTGTTTTTGACTATTACTGAACATTATAATATCGTCTCGCGCTCAGCATTGTCAATGGATTGCCGGGATTTTGAAAAACCGTTTTCCCAGCCTCACCCCGGGATTCAAATATTCCTGTATTGCAGAGGATTCCAAGGTCGTTTAGCTTTCAGCCAATTATGACTTTGACAGAGAAAATTTTGGCGCGGGCAGCGGGTAAAAGTTCGGTGCAAGCCGGCGATAATGTCTGGGTTTCAGCAGATGTGCTGATGACGCACGATGTGTGCGGCCCCGGCACGATCGGGGTATTCCGCCGTGAGTTTGGCAGCCAGGCCAAAGTGTGGGACCGCGAGAAGGTGGTGATCATCCCCGATCACTACATTTTTAGCGCGGATTCCAAGAGCAATCGCAATGTGGATATCCTGCGGGAGTTTGTGCAAGAGCAGGGCCTCCGGTATTTTTACGATGTTATCGATGATCCCCATGGCAAATGGGTGTTTGACGCAGTCAAAGGACCGGTCCGCCGCCAGTTTGGCAGTAAATACGCCGGGGTTTGCCACACCGCCCTCCCCGAAAAGGGGCATACCCGTCCGGGTGAAGTCCTGTTTGGGACCGACTCCCATACGTGTACCGCGGGGGCTTTCAATGAATTCGCCACGGGCATCGGCAATACCGATGCCGGATTCGTCATGGGCACCGGGAAGCTGTTGCTGAAAGTGCCGGCCACCATGCATTTTCGTCTCGAAGGGCAACTGCAGCCGGGCGTGATGGCCAAGGATCTCATTTTGCATATAATCGGTGAGATCGGATTTGATGGGGCAACCTACCGGGCCATGCAGTTCGATGGGCCAGGGGCTTCGAGCCTTTCCCTGGATGACCGGATGACCGTAGCCAATATGGCCATTGAAGCAGGCGGCAAGAATGGTATTTTTGAATTTGATCAAAAAACCAAGGAATATGTGGATCAGCGTTGTGCTTTGAATGGCACCCGTGCGGCATACACGCCGGTAGAGCGCGACCGGGATGAGGCCTTCATCGCGGACTTAGTGGTGGATCTGAACCGGTTGGAGCCCACCGTGGCCTGTCACCCCGATCCCGGGCAGCGCAAACTGGCCAAGCAAATGGAACAGGTCAAATTGGACCGCGCCTACATGGGGTCGTGCACCGGGGGCAAAACCAGCGATTTCCTGGCGTTTGCCAAAATACTCGCCGGCAAACGGGTTGCGATCGATACCTTTGGCGTGCCGGCTACACCCGAGATCGCCACCAATCTGCAAACCATCCGGTGGGGAGACAAGACCGTGTGGCAAATCCTGCAGGATGCGGGCGTGCAAATGACAGAGAATGCGGGGTGTGCCGCGTGCCTGGGCGGGCCCGTCGATACTTTTGGCCGGATGAATCAACCGCTCAAATGCATCAGTGCAACCAACCGTAATTTCCCCGGCCGCATGGGACATAAGGATTCCCAAGTTTTTCTGGCCTCTCCGGCAACGGTTGCCGCCAGTGCTTTGACTGGGAAAATCACTGATCCCAGGACGTTTATCGCCTGAGTGATTTAAGCGGTTGCCCGGTTGGGATCATAGTCCAAATAGGGTGCCAGCCAGCGCTCGATGGTTTTCAAGTCGATTTGCTTGCGGGCTTGGTAATCGAGGATTTGGTCCCGGCCGATTTTCCCCACGGCGAAGTACTTGGCCTCAGGGTGGGCGAATAACAAACCACTCACACTGCTGGCGGGCCACATGGCGCAATTCTCAGTCAGGCTTACCCCGATGTTGGGTTCGACGTTGAGCAGTTTCCACAAGGTCTGCTTTTCCGAATGGTCCGGGCAGGCTGGATAACCGGCCGCCGGCCGGATACCACGGTATTTTTCGCGGATCAGGTCTTCATGGGAAAGGTTTTCACTTTCCCCGAAGCCCCAGTCCACGCGGGCTTGTTGGTGAATCCACTCAGCCATAGCTTCAGCCAGGCGGTCAGCCAGCGCCTTGATCATGATCGAGTTGTAATCGTCGTGGTCTTGTTCGTATTGGCGGCATAGAGCCTCAACTCCATGGCCGGCAGTTACGGCAAAGGCGCCGAGATAATCGGAAAGAGCCGTGGACGCACCGCCAGTCGAAGGCGCAATGAAATCAGCCAGACAATGGTTGAACTGGCCCGCAGGCTTCGACATTTGCTGCCGCAAAAAATGAAAACGAGTCAAGACCTCCTGCCGGTTTTCATCGCGATACAGGATTACATCATCGCCTTCCCGGTTGGCCGGGAAAAAGCCGTAAACTGCCTTGGCCGTGAGTGAACGGTTTTGAATCAACGCGGCCAGCAACCGGCTGGCATCAGTAAATAATTCCCGGGCCCGGACACCTGCCTGGGGATCGTTCAAAATGGATGGGTAACGACCGCGGATTTCCCACGTGTGAAAAAATGGTGACCAATCAATGAAAGGCGCCAGTGTATCCAGGGGCACTTCGGTTAGAATGCGCACGCCGGTGAACCGGGGCTTGGCCACCTGCTCTGGGGTCCATTGGATGGGTGTGGAACGTTTTCGAGCTTCTGCCAGGGGGAGCAATTTCACCAGGTTTTGCTTTTGTTGATATTCCAGGCGAAGCTGTTCCTGCTGCTGCCAGTTTTCTTCTGCAAAACCGGGCCTCAACTGGGGGTTCAATAGCTGGTTGACCACCCCAACTGCTTTGGAGGCGTCTACAACGTGGATTACTGGTTGGCGGTAGAGCGGCGCAATCTTGACTGCCGTATGTGCTTTGCTGGTGGTTGCGCCCCCAATCAGCAGCGGTATGGAAAATCCTTCGCGGGTCATCTCCCGGGCCACATGGGACATTTCCTCCAGGGATGGCGTAATCAAGCCGCTGAGGCCGATCATGTCCACCTGGCGTTCGCGGGCGGTCTGCAGGATTTTTTCGGCCGAAACCATGACGCCCAAATCGATGACCTCGTAATTGTTGCAGCTCAGGACCACCCCTACGATGTTTTTCCCAATGTCGTGGACATCTCCTTTGACCGTGGCCATGAGGATTTTGCCTTGTGGCGGGCGGTTGCCGGAAGATTGTTTTTCATTTTCCATGAAAGGCAACAGCAGGGCTACCGCCTTTTTCATGACGCGCGCACTTTTTACCACTTGCGGCAGAAACATTTTGCCGGCTCCAAAAAGGTTGCCGACGGTATTCATGCCGGACATCAATGGACCTTCAATAATGGACAAAGGCCGGGGGTATTTGGCGCGGGCTTCCTCCAGATCGGGCTCCAGAAAATCGGCGATGCCTTTGATCAATGCGTGGGACAGCCGTTCTTCCACCGGTTCCTGCCGCCAAGCCCCAGCTGCCATGGTAGTCTCTTCCACGCTGGTTTTCTTGATCGCCTCAGCAAATTTTATCAAACGCTCCGTGGCGTCATCACGGCGGTTCAATATCACATCTTCGACCAGTTGCAGCAGTTCCCGGGGCACTTCCTCATAAACGGCCAGTTGCCCTGGATTGACAATGCCCATATCCAAGCCCGCTTGCACGGCATGGTATAAGAAGGCCGAGTGCATGGCTTCCCGCACCACATTATTGCCCCGGAAGGAAAACGATAAATTGCTGATGCCGCCGCTGACTTTGCAATAGGGCAAAGTAGCTTTGATCCGGCGCAACCCTTCGATGAAATTAAGCGCGTAAGCGTTGTGTTCTTCGATCCCGGTGCCGATCGTCAGCACGTTGGGATCAAATATGATATCCTGGGGGGGAACCCCGGCCTTTTGGGTCAACAATTCATAGGCACGCGTACAAACCTGCACCTTGCGCTCCATCGTATCCGCCTGGCCTTTTTCGTCGAACGCCATCACCACGATGGCGGCCCCGTAGCGGCGAATGCGGCGCGCCCGCTGGAGGAACTCCTCCTCGCCTTCCTTTAAACTGATGGAATTCACAACCGCTTTGCCCTGCACGCATTGCAGGCCGGCTTCAATAACACTCCATTTTGAGCTGTCAATCATGACCGGCACCCGCGCAATTTCTGGTTCCGAGGCCACCAGGTTCAGGAACGTGACCATGGCCTTCTCAGAATCGAGCAAGGCTTCATCCATGTTGACATCGATGATTTGCGCGCCGTTTTCCACCTGCTGCCGGGCGATGGCCAATGCGCCCTCATAATCTCCCGCTGCCACCAATTTGGCGAATTTAGGGGAGCCTGTAACATTGGTTCGCTCACCGATGTTCACAAAATTTGCATCGGGTCGGATGGTTAGTGCTTCCAGCCCGCTCAAGCGGGTGTGCGGCGCGGGCTGGCCTGGGAGTCGTGGGGCAAATTCTTGAACGGCCTGGGCTATGGCACTGATATGGGCCGGAGTTGTTCCGCAGCATCCACCCACGAGATTCAGCCATCCGTTGGCGGCAAATTCCCGCAGATCAGCCGCCATGTTTTCCGGCGATTCATCAAAGCCTCCGAAAGTATTGGGCAGACCTGCATTGGGATAGCAGCTGACGTTGATGGGCACCAACTGCGACAGTTCCTCCATAAACGGCCGCATTTGTTTCGCGCCCAAGGCGCAATTAATCCCCACGCTGAGCAGGTTGGCATGGCTGATGGAGTTCCAAAATGCTTCCACCGTCTGCCCCGACAAGGTACGGCCACTTTGGTCGGTAATGGTGACCGATACCATGACCGGCAGGCGCCGGTGGTGCTGCTCAAAGTATTCCTCGATCGCAAACAAACTTGCTTTCAACACCAGCGTGTCAAAGCAAGTTTCCAGAAGCAGCAAATCAACCCCGCCATCAACCAGCCCCCGGATTTGTTCGGTATAAACCGCCACGAACTGGTTGAAAGTGTGGGAGCGCAGGCCCGGATTACTGACATCGGTGGCCAGCGAAAGCGTTCGGTTGGTAGGGCCAATGGCACCCGCAACCCATGCCTCGCGTTTGGGATTTCGTTCCAAAATGCCGTTCACTGCGCGCCGGGCTAATTGCGCAGACTGGAAGTTTAATTCGTAAATGCACGATTCCAAGCCGTAGTCAGCCATGGAAATCGCGTTGGCATTAAAAGTATTGGTTTCGATGATATCCGATCCAGCCAGGAGATATGCGCGATGGATTTCCTCGATCAGCTGTGGCTGGGTCAGACTTAACAAGTCGTTGTTACCTTTCAAGTCGCGCGGGTGGCCGGCAAATCGGTTGCCACGGAAATCCGCCTCTTGCAGATGGTGATTTTGCACCATCGTTCCCATGGCTCCATCGATAATCACAATCCGCTTCGCCAGGAGTTTCTCCAACGCGTTCAATTGGTTTAATTCAGTGCCCATTATCTTTTACCTTAAAGTGTCCACATGCTGAACGAAAAGCCAGCCAAGGTGGATTAATATAGTGGGAGGAAAGGAGGTTGGCAAATTAAAAATCAACATATCAGGATGCGTTGATATTTACGCTGTTTGCACGGTTTTCCGGGGTAATGATGTCCTGCGGGCGGTTAGCACATGTGCTTGTCTTTTTAGATGTTCCGATTAGACTGGATTTATGAAGAAGGATTTGGTGCCGGTGGAAATACGGGGGATTTTGCCAGCGAATAGCGGGGCGGCCATTTTTGTCGGGAACAAGCAAAAAGTCTTTGTCATCCAGGTGGAGCATAATATGGCGGCGGTGATTGGCATGTTTCTACGCGACACTCCAAAGGAGCGTCCGTTAACGCACGATTTGGTGGCCAATATCTTTCGCGGTTTTGGAATTTCTGTCGAGCGAGTGGTGATAACCGAGCTAAAAGCCACCACCTATTATGCTCGATTGGTCCTGCAGCAACAAAACGAATTGGGACGGAAAATCGTGGAAATCGATGCTCGCCCCAGCGATTGCATTGCGTTGGCAACCTGCCAAAAACGGCCCATTTTTGTCGCCGCAGGCTTGTTTGAGCAAGTTGAGGATATGTCCGAATTGTTGGAGCGGATCAACCAGGAAGGGGGAACTCAACCTGAATGAAAACTAAAGCTTCCATCAGGGCGGGCTTGGAGGATGGGGGGCGGATAATCCTCCCCAGAAAGCAAGGGGCCTGATGGCTGCCAGTCCGACTGTCCGCAACAAGTCCGAGGTGGCCAGGAACCTCGCGCTCATCTGGGGTGACGACGAGTTTTCCGTCAAGAAAAGGGCGCGCCAAGTCTTTAACATCTGGTGTCAGGAATCCGGCAGCGTGGATCAGGAGATCGTGGACGCCAGCGCAGGCAACGGAAATGAAGCCTTGAAAGCCATAAGCCGCCTGCGGGAGGCTTTGGATACCCTGCCTTTCTTCGGCGGCACCAAGGTGGTTTGGTTTCAGAACTGCAATTTTCTGGGTGAAGATCGGGTGGCCGGAGGTCAGGCAGTTACCGAAGCGTTAAGCAGCTTTGCTGAAGAGATCAAAGTCTTTCCATGGCGAAATGTACGATTGTTAATCAGTTCCGGAAAAGTGGATAAGCGCCGGACTTTCTATAAAACAATCGAGAAGCAGGCCCAAGTCGAAAATTTTTCGGAATTGTCGATCGACGACAAGGAGTGGATGCATAAAGCTGAAGCTTGGATTGAGGCTGAACTGAAGGGCAAAACCATTTCCGGTGAAGCACTGGCCGAATTTGTCTCTTCAGTGGGGCCCAATTTGCGCCAGCTAGGCAATGAGTTGGAGAAGCTTTCACTCTATTGCGGTTCGCGATCCAATATTGAGTTGGCGGACGTCAAGGCGATCACCACCCGCCAGAAACAAGCCAAAGCATTCGAGTTGGCGGAAGCTTTGGGGGATCGTGATTTACCCAGGCTGCTGCGGGCTTTGGATGAGTCCTTTTGGGAGTTGAAATTCGACTCCAGCAAATCTTCGATCGGCTTATTGTATGGGCTCATTTCAAAAATCCGGGTTTTGCTGGCTTTAAAAGAATGTCAGCGAGCGGGATTCCTTAAAGCAGAGAGCGACTATAATCGATTCAAGGCGCAATTGGAGCGTATGCCGGCAGATTTATTCCCTGAAGATAAACGCCTTAATCCGCTTTCCGGGCATCCGTATGTTATTTTCAGGGCTTTGCCTCAAACCCGGCGGTATTCCATCGCGGAGTTAATCCAGGCGATGGAAAGTTTGTTGAAATGCAACCGGCAGTTGATTTTCAGCAATTTGGATGAGGCGTTGGTGATGCAACAAACACTGGTGCAAATTGTCGGAGGCGGCATCGCTGGCGGAGCTTGTTAGCCCGGTCCAAATCTTCGGTTCCACCGGTCAGTTTCTTGACGAACCAGTCAGATAGTTACATATTAAGTCACAGGTAATGTAAAATGAGCATCACTCCCGCACGCATTTTGGTTGCCGTCGAACCGACCCTGGCCTATCTGAAAATAATCGGTTGGGCTAATGCTGCGGCCAGCGTTCATTTCAAGTCCATTCTGAATCACCTCAAGGAAAAGGCTGTGTCCACTTATGTGCTGGATTTGACCGATTGCATGATGATGGACAGCACCTTTCTGGGGATTTTGGCCGGATTTAGTTTGCGCTTGAGCCAGACCGTGCCTGGAGCGCCTTCTCTGCGCTTAATGAATCCCAATAGCAGGATCATCGATTTGTTGGACAATATGGGCGTGAGTTACCTTTTCCAAATGGTGCAAGGTGCTCCACCCTTGGCGGAATATACCGCCAAGGAGAACCAAACTCCCGGAATGCTCCAAGTGGCGGAAACCAGCCTGGAGGCTCACCGAACGTTGATGTCCTTGAATCCCCAGAATATCATTAAACTGAAGGATGTGGTGGCCTATCTGGAGGAAGAGCTTAAGTCCGCAAAAGATGGAAATCTCCCGTCCGATGGCAGCTTGAAGGGCTAAAACAGCCGTATCGTGGCGTTCGGGGGGAAATTGGCTCCTAAACGAACCGGAAGGCGTTTGCCAAGGATGTTGACTTTCATTACGCCATTGGCCCAAGCCCACTCCACCAAACCGGCGCGGGTGGCCAGGCCGCGAACTCGAAGCGGTTTTTCAATCCACTGAGTGGGAATGCCAGCGCCGACAACCAATACCGGTTCCGGCCCCCTTTCATCCACATAAGCGAGGATGTCCAATTGCAGCAGGACCATCTGGGCGGCAACTCCATAATGAGGGGTGATCAAGTCGGGTTTGACCCAGCCGCGGCAGCGTTGCCAAAAGGGAAATACATCGTCTTCTCCATCACCTTCCCACCAAGTGTAGAGACCAGGAGAAGCTTGATTCTTCCAAAACCACTCCACGGTGGACATGGCAAACTGGGGGCGGCCCAAGAGCAGCCACTGATGGGTTTCTGCCAGGTCCATCGAAGGCCAAAAAGGATGGGCCCGAAACTTCCCTTGCGCATCACGGGCCTGGGTCCAGCGGCTCTGTAAATTGTAAACAAAAGAGTCCAGGTTGGCTGGAATTCCGGCTGGCCAGAGGGAAAAGGTGTAGGTGCGGGGTTCAATGGCCGCAGGCATTTGTATTCCGGCCTGCCAGCCCTGGCGTAATTCGGCGGCCAGGTTGCGCCAGTTTTGCGCGCTTAAAGGATCACCAACCCGGAATGCCATTTCAGCAGCGCGGAGGTATCCCAGATACGCTACGCTATTGTTGTAAAGCACGGGGCGCTTCCACTCCACTTTCCCCATGATTGATCGGCCATCCGATGGTTCGCATACCAGCTCAATATCTGGGCGGCGGGCATGCTTGGGAAAAACTGGTGATCCGGCCCGTTTGAAAATCGGCCAGGTGGCGGATTGCATCTCCTGAATCAAGGCTGCCTTGCGAGCCACGCTGGGCCACACAAGCTGATCCAAGGCGGGATCACGCAGGCGGGAGGTTAGCTCTGAGATCGCCCAAATGGCTAAACCAGGAGCATCGGCATCGCTGCCGGTGGGGCCAAAGAAGTCACGTTCCACCAAGCCCGTGGCCAATTGCCTGGCCGCATCAAGCATACCCGCGCCCGCCAGGGCGGAAACAATGTATGCGCCATCCCTCAAGGAGCAAACCGGGAAATACGCTGGATCGCCGGAGCGGGTTTCGCGACCTGTCAACGACATGAGTATTTGGCTGACTTGGGCATTCAGGCAGGCGGCAAACCGTTCATCCGGCAACGATAATTCCAGCCGGGGCAGCACCGTGGATAAAACCAAGGATGGGGGAGGTATGGGGCCAAGGTCTCGGACCTGGATTTTAGCGTCCGGGGAGACGGGGAGGCTTAATCGCGCGAAACACCAACCGTCAGCGGCACGCCATTGGCGGTTTTGGTTTTGGCTTTTGGTCCATCCGGAATCACCCTCATGGCCCAAGGCGTGCAAGGTCCATGGCCGATCACTGGTAATAACCCACCGGCTGCTGACGGTTAATTGGCGGCCATTCCATTCCAAAGCGGGTATGGGAGCGCCGGCCGGCCCTACGCTGCGGATAACCAGCCAATACCTGGCATTGGCATTGGTTTTGGATTGGAATTGAAGGTTCCAAGTCCCGGGTGCGATGCCGCTCCAGGTGGTGTGATAATAAGGTGTTTCAGTGGCAATGGCGGGAATGGTGCGGGGATTGGCGAATCGCCAGCTTTGCTGGATTTGATTCGTGGGGAATTGGTCGCTCGTGGCCACCAAGGAACCGGCTTCGTCAGTGACCCAGAACGAAATGCCAAAGCTGCCCATTGCCGGGCTGAAACTCCCGCCTGGTTCATGGTATGCCTTCAGGTTTTCCGGGCTGCCTGGCCAGGCCAGCATGGCGTGGCCCTGGCTCCGGGGCCACGGATCATCGGGGCGGGCCTGCATGGCGGCCAAAACCACCTGCCGTTGGGTGGTGATGGGCAGGGCCGCACCGGCCTGCTGAGGCGCGCAAAGGAACCCTCCGAGGATCCCAAACCAAAGGCAGCCGGCCAATTCCCAGGCCAATTGGCGGATGATGGGCGAGCTTATGCCAGCCAACCTGCGGCTCCGGCCCTGCCGGTCCAATCGTGTAAAATGGTCAATTATACCATGCATGCTAAACATCATGATCCTTTCAAAACGATGGTTTGGCCGTCCATCAACTAATCTACCCGTCATTTAACAGATCCCTGAAGGGGAGGCTCGGAACTCACTCCACGGCTTGCAAAAACCGGCGGTGTACCGCTTCCCTTTCCACTTCAAGCATCCGGCAAACATCCTGAACTAAAACCAGCAGGTCCGTTTGCCAGTCCTCATGATCAGCGCGCAAAAATTCGCCGGATGACGTCTTCAATAGGGATTTCCTGAATATCCAAATCCTGGATTGGCAAAAGGTCCAGCCAGGCTTTGCAGGCGGAAACCACCTTTTCGCGTTTCACCTTGATTTTATACCAATTGGGGCCGTTTTCAACCACTTCACCATATTCCAGAAGCTTGCCCTCGGTGGTGGATTGCTCGGCGGCCAACTGAATCGTTACGAGTTTGAAATCCGCAAAACGGTCCACGACATCCGTTAATTGCCCGTCAAAAAAGATCCGGCCATGGTCAATGATGATGACTCGCGGGCATAATTCAGCGATGTCGGCCATATAATGACTGGTGAGCAAAATCGTGGTGCCGTGCTGTGCATTATGATGTTTTAAAAAATCCCGGATCACTTTTTGGGAGATAACATCCAAGCCAATGGTTGGTTCATCCAGCAGGAGGACTTGGGGACGGTGGAGCAGGGCGGCGATCAATTCAAACTTCATGCGCTCGCCCAAGGATAACTCCCGCACCATGACATTCAGCTTATCAGCCACATTCAGCAGAGCGGTTAATTCGTCCAAGGTTTTGGCAAAAACCTCAGGTGACAGGCCGTAAATTTTGCTGTTCAGCTCCAACGATTCACGGGCAGGCAAATCCCACCATAGCTGGTTTTTTTGGCCCAGTAGCAAGGAAAATTGGCGGCGGTAGGCATCAGCGCGTTCCCACGGCACAAATCCCAGCACGCGGGCGGAGCCGGAGGAAGGAAAGAGCAGGCCAGCCAGCATTTTCAAGGTGGTGGTTTTCCCGGCGCCATTGGGCCCTAAAAATCCCACGAATTCGCCGCTTTCAATGGCAAATCGGATTTCGTTAACAGCGGGAATTGATTCGTAGCGCCGCCGCCAAAGCCCGCGGATGGCCCCCGCCAAACCCGGTTCCTTTTTGTATTGGCGAAAAACTTTGCTGAGCTGGTGAACTTCGATGGCAGCCATCGTCAATTATTGCCGGCCTGATTCATATGGCGGCCCATGGCCTGCTGAAAGCTTCAGCGCACCAGCTGTTTTTCAAGGAATCCAACCGTTTGCCGGACATTGGGATCGACCTCCATTCGGTCCTTAACCAACCGGCAGGCATGGATTACAGTGCCATGATCTCGTCCGCCAAAGGCTTCGCCGATTTCATTCAAGGAACTGCCAGTGAGCTGGCGTGCCAGAAACATGGCAATCTGGCGGGGAAAGGCGATGTTTTCCGGCCGCCGCTTGCTGGCCATATCTGCCAGTCGGATATCGAAATAGTCGGCCACCCGCTTCTGAATCAGTTCGATAGTGATGGCCGTGCGGCCCTCTTCATGGAGCAGTTCACGCAACAAGCCTTCAGCCAACTCCAACGTGGGTTTCTTGCCATTTAAGGAGGTGTAAGTGCTCACTCGAATGAGGGCGCCTTCCAAACGCCGGACATTTGAGCGAATCCGATCCGCTATGAACTGGAGTATTTCCGGTGGAAGATCAACTCCCATGGAATTTGCTTTTTTCCGCAAAATGGCCATCCGGGTCTCCACATCCGGCGGTTGCATGTCCGTCACCAGGCCCCACTCAAAGCGTGAGACGAGCCGATGCTCCAAGTTTTGGATTTCGCTGGCTGGCCGATCGCAAGTAAGCACGATCTGCTTGTGGTTTTCGTGAAGGGCATTAAACGTGTGAAAGAACTCTTCTTGAATACGCTCCTTACCTGCCAGGAATTGGATATCATCGATCAGCAGCAGGTCCATCATGCGGTATTTCTTGCGGAACCGCATCAGTTGGCTGTTTTGAATGGCGTCGATGTATTCGTTGGTAAATTTTTCCGAAGATAAAAAAGCAACGTGCGAACCTTTGACGGTCTGCAGTACATGCTGGCCGATGGCGTGCAGCAAGTGGGTTTTTCCCAAGCCGACTCCGCCGTATAAAAAGAGTGGATTGTAGGATTTGCCCGGGCCTTGGGCCACGGCCAGGGCGGCAGCATGGGCGAAGTTGTTATTGCTGCCCACCACAAAGTTCTCGAAAGTATAACGCGGATTGAAAGCGGCATCGGGCGTCCCATTAGGGCCGCCATGGGAGGCATCCTTCATGCGCGGACGGGCCTTTTCCTTCTTTGCCGCCGGATTGGCCTGAATGGTTGGAACGGGCATCGAACCCGCTTGAAATTGGACATCCCATGTCTGGCCCGAAACATGCATCAAGGTGTTTTGAATCAAATCGAGGTAATTATCCTTCAGCCAGACGATGCTGAAATCATCTGGCACATGAAGGCGAATGACCCCGTTGCCCGGGTTGGAAGCTTGTATTGCCGCAAACCAAAGTTTGAAAATCTCCGGGTTTAATTTTCCCCGCAAGATTTCCATTACCTGGTCCCAATTTTTTGCCGCTGCGTTTTCCATCGGGAAATCACGTTTAATTTAGCAGGTTATTCACTAAACCGTCCCGCCTGATCGCAACATCCTCGCCCCGAGCCTTTTGGCGTGGCGTGATGCCTTCAATGAATCCATGCTCCACAGGTTTGACACCGGGAAAAATTTGCATCCCATATTTATAACAGATTCTTATTAAATGACTTATAAAACCCCGTAATCCAAAAGATTCACGCCCTAAAATTTTCGTTTGGTTTGCCGATCCAGGTCGCGGGGGTAATTTCTAAGCGAAGATGCCCATCCTGACCAGCACAACATGTTAACAGTTATTCGCAAGTTATTCACAGGTTGGATTTCTCACGCAAAATGCCCATGATCAACACATTAGGAAGGGGTCGAAAATCATTTCGACTGCCAGCGTTTAACCTGAGTTGTGAATGACTGTGCATTAAAAGGCTCAGAGGTAAGCCCAATAGCTTCGGTTTTAAAGCAAAATCACCGCTGAATTGGTGGACAAAAAATTCTGTAAGTAACTGGGCCGCAATGATAACCGAAAAGATCAGCATCGCGATTGCCGATGGTTGAATCAAACCGCTGCTTCGCCGGTTTCCCCGGTGCGAATCCGGATCACGTTTTCGATGCTGCTGACAAAAACCTTCCCATCACCGATTTTACCTGTTTTAGCGGCCTTAATGATGGCTTCCGTGGCTGGTTGAACGATATTGTCCGCCACGACTAATTCGATTTTGATTTTGGGCAGAAAATCCACGGTATATTCGCTGCCCCGGTAAATTTCAGTGTGGCCTTTTTGGCGTCCGAATCCCTTCACCTCGCTGACGGTCATGCCCTCAATACCCAAACCGGCCAGCCCCTCTTTGACGTCCTCGAGTTTGAAAGGCTTAATGATAGCTTCAATTTTTTTCATGGTGGTTCTTTCTAAAGGAGATTGTAACAACGCGCCTTGGGATGTAAACGGTAAACATCCCAAAACCGCACCCATTGCCACCAGGCCTCGAACTGATAGAAAAGGCTTGCTCACCGCGCATCGGGAAGCCGATAATTTCCCGCAGAGGGTTGGAGAAAATCGGCAATGCCATGAGTGAAAACAAAAAGATTCGCCTCGGAATAGTCGGCATGGGTAACATGGGTAAATTCCATGCCGCCTACCTGCTTAATAAGAAAGTGGCCCGTTGTGAGTTGACGGCGGTCAGTGATGCTATTGCCACCAACCTGGAACCATTCCAAAACCAAGTCAAAACCTTCGGTTCAGCCGAAGCGATGATCCACAGCGGCTTGATCGACGCCATCGTGATTGCCACGCCGCACTATTTGCACACGAGCCTTGGCATTCTGGCTTTGCAGAGCGGTTTGCATGTGCTGGTTGAAAAGCCAATATCGGTGCACAAAGCAGATTGCGAGCGTTTGCTTGCCGCTCATACCGATTCCAAGCTGGTGTTCGCTGCGATGTTTCAACTTCGAACTGATCCCCGCTATAAAAAGATCCGGAACCTGATCCAACAAGGTGATTTGGGAGAGGTTGTCCGGTTTAATTGGACCATCACGGATTGGTTCCGCACGGAAGCGTATTATTCCAGCGGCGGTTGGCGTGCCACTTGGAAGGGGGAGGGTGGGGGCGTGCTGCTGAACCAATGCCCGCATAATCTCGATTTGCTGCAATGGTTCTGTGGCATGCCGGCCAAAGTACGGGGTTACTGCCAGTTGGGCCGCTATCATAATATTGAAGTGGAGGACAATGTGACCGCCTATTGGGAATATGCCAATGGGGCGACCGGTGTTTTCATTACCTCCACGGGTGAGGCTCCGGGCACCAACCGGTTGGAAATTGCTGGTGACCGAGGCCGCCTTGTTCTGGAGCAGAACAAGCTCTGCTTTACTCGCAACGAGGTGTCCATGCGGGAATTCGGCCGCACTGCCAAAGCTGGCTTTGCCAAACCGGAGGTTTGGAATATCGAACTGCCTTTCGATCCTTCCGGTGCACAGCACCATGAAATCGCCCAAAATTTTGTGGATTCCATCCTGGATGGAGTGCCATTGATCGCTCCCGCCCGCGAAGGGGTGGCGAGCGTCGAACTGGCCAACGCCATGTTGTATTCTTCACTGTTGGATAAAGCCATCGGTCTGCCTCTGGATGGCGCTGCTTACGAAGCCAAATTGCTCCAGTTGGTCGCCGATTCAAAATTCGAGAAAAAAGTGGTGGCGGCGACTGGCGAGGATTTTACACGATCATTCACCAAGTAAGCCCGATCCCGGGTAAATGCCGATCCCCTGGTGCGGGATTCTCAAAATGAAAGAAAGGTTTTTATGTATTTGATGGGTATTGCCGACGAAGCTGGGGTTGCGGTGGAATCTCAAATCAGGGCCACCAAAACCCTCGGGTGGAAATACCTTGAAGCGCGCAATATCCAGGCTCCTGGATTCCCGCCCGGGAATTTGCATGATATCCCCGACGCCGCCTTCGAGGGCGTTGTCCAAGCTTTGGAAAATGCCGGCGTTGGAGTGTATTGTTTTGGTTCAGCGATAGCCAATTGGGCTAAAAAAATCGATCAACCCTTTGAACCCACCCTGGCGGAGGTGCGCCGTGCCATTCCGCGGATGCAGCGCCTTGGTTCGCGTTTTATTCGCATCATGAGTTTCGCCATCCGCGAGGCCGCGGACCAAATGGAGGAAGAGCGATTCCGGCGCCTGCGGGAAATCACAGCCATGTTTCTGGATGCCGGTTTGCAGCCAGTGCATGAAAACTGTATGAACTACGGCGGCATGGGCTGGCCATTCACCTTGAAACTGCTCGAAGCAGTCCCCGGCTTAAAGCTCGTTTTTGACACGGGAAATCCTGTTTTCAACCATGACCGAAGCAAACCGATGCCTTATCCCAAGCAGGATCCTTGGGAATTTTACCATCATGTCCGTGAACACATCGTTCACGTCCATGTGAAGGACCTTTATTGGTCTGAGGATCAGAAAGAGGTTTACACCTATCCTGGGGAGGGTAAAGCTGAAGTCCGGCGCATTCTCACCGATTTGGTGGGAAGAGGGTATGAGGGCGGGATTTCCATCGAACCGCACTTGGCGGTGGTATTTCACGATGCTTCCATCAAAGCTTCCGCAGAGAACCAGTTTAACTCTTACGTGGAGTATGGTCGCCGTTTGGTAAAAATGCTGGATGACATACAGGCTGGTTTTTTGGGTCCGAAAGTATAGCGCAACCCACTTATTATAAGTGTATTGGATTGGAATTCGGCGGTCCATTGAGGAGCCGGATTTATCCTCTTCTTTTCCCGGAGAAGGGTCTTCGGCACCCCTGGTTTTTTAAAAAGTCGGTAAAGTTTTTCCTCCACTTGCCGATAATTACAACACAGGTGGCTGGCAACCTTGAAGAGCCAGCGGGGTAAAGCAAACGCCCTTGGAGCAAGGTTTGCTACGCGGCAAGGATGCCGCAAGAAAAAATCCCCGCAAGGGGTGACTCAAGGAAGGGTCGTTATGGTTATTAATACTAATTCGTCTGCGGCTAATGCCGCCAGGTTGTTGAATGATTCGTCGGTTCGTTTGAATAAATCGTTGGCTAAATTGTCCTCCGGTTCCCGGATTATATCGCCGGACGACGATGCTGGCGGGATGGCGGTATCTTTGCGGTTTGACGCACAAATAAACCGCATTCGTGCGGCATCATCCAATGTGAGCAATGCGATTGCTTACAGCCAGACACAGGATGGTTTTCTGACGAAAGTGCAGTCAGCGTTGGACCGGATGAGCGAGTTGTCAGTCCTGTCGCAGGACATTACGAAAACCGATACTGATCGGCAAAAGTATAACACGGAGTTTGTGACTTTGCAGGATTATATCACCAACATTGCCACGAAGAACTTCAATGGCGTGTCGTTGTTCGATGGAACCTCCAGAGAGGTGACGACCGACAGCGATAACGGAGTCAGTTCAGCTACGGGACAGAGTTGGGCCATGGGTGGCATCAGCCTCGGTTCGGCGACGTATCTGGCTGCCACTGCCAGCACTTTGGGTGTATCCACCGCTACGGGGGCAAAGTCAGCTTTGGATACGGTTCAAAACGCCATTAATCAGCTGGCGACAGACAGGGCACAAGTCGGGGCCAATATTGCCCGGTTGACCCACACGAACGCTCAAATCCTGGTGCTTAAGGATAACATGATGTCGGCGAATAGCCGGATCAAAGATGTGAATGTGGCGGAAGAAAGCACGGAATTCGCCCGTTTTAACATCCTGGTGCAGGCAGGGACGTCGATGTTGGCCCAGGCTAATTCGACCTCCCAAGCGGCCCTGAAGTTGCTGCAGTAAAGGAAATCGGCAAACCAGCCGCGAGGTTTGCACGGTCAAGCTCGGATGGCTGGAAAGGCCATCCGAGTGTCGCCATTAGCAGTCGGGAAAAAGCTGGGGAAAGGCACATTGTGAAGCTGAAAAAGAAAATCGACATGACCAATAATCCGTGGTTCCAAATCGTCATGCACCAAGCGGGCATGCGGTGCCACTGGCTTACTTTGGGCGGACAGAGCTGGAACCTGGCCCACGGCCCAAGCACGTTGCTGCCGCGGCCCCATCGGCCGGCGGCCTTTGAAAGCCATTTCCGCGGGGCATAGATTGTTTAATTTCCGGTAACTGTTAGAATAAGGATCAGTATTATGGATTTATCAATGTCAGGTTTGGCTTCCGGATTCGACTGGAAAACGCTGGTCGATCAAATGACGGAAATTGAGCGCACTCCGCAGACCAATTTGCGCCAGGAGCAAACCACTTTACAGCAACGCAGTACGGCGCTCGATACTGTCAAAGGTAAATTGACTGATCTGAAGACCGCCATTGATACTTTAAAGGATTCGACGTTTTTCGATGGCCGCACCGTAACCATGGGTGACTCCACGGTGGCTTCCGCTTCGGCCTCGGCCGGAACCCCTTTGGGATCCTACGCCTTCAATATTTCCAAGCTGGCCAGCGCGGCCATGCAAAATGGCAATACCAATGTGGGCGGCGCTTTAAATAGTGAAAATATCACCACCTCCAGCACCAGCACCGGACCGCAACTGAGCACGCTGGGCTTCGCATCGGCGGTGACGGCTGGAATTATTACCATCAATGGTCAGCAAATCCAGGTGGATACCACGGATACCATGCAGGGGCTTTTTAACAAAATCAAAACCGCCACTGGCGATGTCGAAGCCTCGTATGATGCCGAAACCGACACTTTCGTTCTAACGGGAACGGATCCCATCGTCTTGGGCAGCGCCACGGACACGAGCAATTTCCTGACGTTAGCCAAACTCAGTAATAATGGCACCAATTCGATCACCAGCAACGGCAGTTTGGGGGCGGTAAGGACCTCCTCCACCTTGGCCACCGCCAATTTGGCGACCGACATTTCGGGGACGGGAATTTTTAAAATCAACGGGGTTGAGCTTTCCTATGATGCAGATACCGAAAGCGTTACCACCCTGCTGAATAAAATCAACCAGTCGAAGGCCGGGGTTTACGCCAGCTATGATGCCAATACGGACCGATTCTCATTGACCAACAAAACTTCCGGCGACATCGGCATCGCGCTGGAGGATGTTTCCGGTAACTTTCTTTCCGCCACTCAATTATTGGACTTCAGCGGAGCGACTTTGGCGCGCGGTACCGATTTGGAATACACCGTCAATAGCGGCCCCACCCTGTTCAGCCACTCCAATATCATCACTTCGGACAGTTCCGGAGTCTCCGGTTTGACAGTCACCGCTCTGAAAATGGGAACCACTTCCGTGACGGTATCCAACGATACGAGCAAGATCCGGACCGCCATCACTTCGTTCATTGCAAAATATAATGACACGCAATCACTGCTGAGTGCCTATACTGCCAGTTCCACGGATTCCAAAGGAAAGGTGACCGCTGGTATGCTTACGGGGGACATGGAAACGGCCAGCATGGCCGGCAACTTGCGCAGTTCGGCCTTTGCCGCCATATCAGGCCTGACCGGGTCCATCACCAACCTGGATTCTTTGGGCATCAGCACCAACGGGTATGATGATAATCTGACGCTTTCGGACAGCACAAAATTGGATGCAGCACTCTCTTCCAGTTTAACTGATATCCAAGCCTTTTTTAGTGATTCAAGCTCCGGTTTGGGCACCCGCTTAAGCGCTTACCTTGATAATCTAACCAAGGACGAAGGTTCGCTGGCCACCCGCCAGGATAGCATTTCCAAACAGTCTGCCAAAATCGACACTCAAATCGAAGAATTGGAACGGATCGTGCAGAGCAACCGCGCCAATTTGATCAACGGCTTCGTGGCGATGGAAAATGCCAGGTCTCAATTGACTCAGCAGTCGAATTTTCTGGCTTCCCAAATTAAATAACTGCCAAGCCAGGTTGGCTGCCTGGTTGGAGACGGTTACGCCTGACGTTGGTCTGGGGGGTATCCAAGCCAATACGATGGCTTTGCTGCTACTCCAGGAGTCCTGACCATCCTGTTCCGGATGCCTTTTAAACCTGTTCGCCGATTCGCAAATCACCGAATGTCCCTGCGCACTCAACGAAGTGGCAGGCGATCTTGGCGCCGCTGGTGACCCGTTTGCGACTTGATTAATCGCGTAAGAAATACCGCGACCAGTCTTCGGCCACTGATTTCCCTGGCTTTCCGGCGGGCATGTGGGGGCGCCTTATGAGGAATATTAAAAATAATTTGAATCACTCTTGACGCTTGGGCTTTGGGGCCTTTGAATGCTGCCAGTCTTGTCAAATGGTGTTGCATGAACCTGGCTAGCGCTTTTATTTCTTCAGCGAGGACGCATACCCGGAAAACAGCAGTATTCTGGGGTGAAAGTGAATTAACTTACGAGCACCTCCTGCAGGAGACCCTGCGGGTAGCGGCAATCCTCAGCAAGGATTTTGGCATTCAAAAGGGGATGCGTGTCGGATTGCTTCTGAAAAACCAACCCGATTTCATCCCCGTTTTTTTTGGGGTGGTGAGTTTGGGAGCCATCATAGTGCCCATCAACAATTTCCTCAAAGCTCCTGAAATCAGCTTTATTCTAAAGGATGCAGGAGTCAATTTGCTGATCACCGAAGAGTCTTTCGCCGAAATGCTTCCTCTGCTGGCAGCGGATTTGCCGGAATTGCAAAGCATTATGGCCGCCAGCCTGGTGGGGGCGGAGGTGCCAGTCAACTCGCAATGCCCGGGGTGTGAACTGGTTGAACAGGATGATGCGGTTCTGATTTACACTTCCGGAACCACGGGGCGCCCCAAAGGCGCCATTTTGACCCACGGCAATTTGTTGCATAATGTTGAAAGCTGCCGGAAAGTTTTGCTCGCTGTGGATCATGACCGGTTCGCCCTCCTGTTGCCCATGTTCCACAGTTTCATGCTGTGCGTTTGCATTCTGCTGCCGCTGATCGTGGGGGGATCCATCGTCCTGATAAAATCCTTGAACCAACCCAAGGCGATCATGCAAGAGATCGCCCTGCGCAAGCCCACCATCCTGCCCGCCATTCCACCCTTTTTCCGCACCATGCTGGACCCCGCAGTGCCGGCGGCCTTGCCGCTGCGGCTTTGCATTAGTGGTGCTGCCCCTTTGCCGGTTCAGTTGCTGAGGGAGTTCAATCAGAAGTTTTCCTTTCCACTCCTGGAGGGATACGGATTAAGCGAAGCCAGCCCGGTGGTTTCGATCAATCCCATTCCTGGGCCATGGAAAGCCGGATCCATCGGCCGGGCGATTCCCGATGTGGAAGTGCGTATCCGCAGCGACGATGGCCGATGGCTGGAACCGTCCGGGGTTGGAGAACTGTGCGTCCGGGGAGGGAACGTGATGCAGGGTTACTGGAACCAACCCGCTGCCAGTGCGGAGGCGTTGCACAATGGCTGGCTGCTGACGGGCGATGTGGGTTATATGGATGCGGAAGGCTATATTTATATTACGGATCGCAAGAAAGACATGCTGCTGGTCAACGGCAACAATGTCTACCCTCGTGAAATCGAGGAAGTGCTTTATGAATTCCCTGGCATCAAGGAAGTAGCCGTCATTGGTCAGCCAGATCCGCGTAAAGGCGAGCAACCGCTGGCTTTCGTGGCGGTCCACGACGGCCAGGAGTTGGACGAGCGGGGAGTCGTGCAGTTTTTGCGCGGACGGCTGGCTGATTACAAGGTTCCACGGCGGGTGGTGCAGTTGGCGGCTCTGCCTCGCAATGGCACCGGCAAGATCCTGAAGACGGAATTACGGAAGATACGAATTAATAATTTTGATCAGAGTATCTAATGGGCGCCGTTTGGCAGTTGACTGGGCCGCATGAAGATACATAAGCTAGGCACTTACTGGGGGGAATGCGTGAAGCGTTCCGCCCAGGAAGATTTTATGCCAGAAGGTTATTGTGTTAAGTGCAAAGCAAAAAAGGAAATTGCCGACGCCTTGGAGGAGGTCATGAAAAACGGGCGCAAAGCAATCAAAGGCAAATGTCCAACCTGTGGGGCGGTGATGTTCAAGATTATTGGCGGTAAAACAGGGCCGGATACCGTGGTTGCCGCAGCAAAACCACCCGAAGACCCGGCACCCCAAGAATAAACAGATTTAATTATTTATGGCTGAACAACTAGCATACGAAATCATTACCCCTTATTCCCTGCACAAATCGCGCACCGGCGGCATCCTGGCCCGGTTGATCAGCCGGACCGGGCTGGAACTGGTGGCCGCGCAAATGTATGCGCCGAGCAAGGAATTAGTGGAGGAATACGCATCCATCGTGGTTTCTTCAGCGGATCCCCAGGATCGCAAAATCCAGGAACTGATCCGTCAATATGTGATCACCAAGATCGGGCCGGCTCCCCAAACCCAACGGCGTCAGCGGGTCATGGTTCTGCTTTTCAAGGGCGAGGACGCGGTGGCCAAGGTGCGGAAAGTGGTGGGTAATTTCAGCTTGGATAGGATGGGTGGCGAGACCATTCGTGACACCTATGGCGACTTGGTAACCGATGAGCACGATCAAGTGGTGTACTTTGAGCCCGCTGCTCTGGCTGCCCCCAATGAGGAAGAGGCGAAAGCGAAGCTGCAATTATGGGCACGCTTCGCGGACCGTGATGGTGGGTTGCTGGATGGCGTAGTTTCTTATACCCCGACCCAGATACCCCAGCGCACGCTGGTATTGATCAAGCCAGACAATTTCCGTTTTCCCACCGGGCGGCCCGGCAACATGATCGATTTCTTTTCCCGGACAGGCCTTTTCATTGTGGGCATCAAAGTCTACTGCATGAGTGTGGCGGAGGCTGAGGAGTTTTACGGCCCCGTGCGGGAGGTGTTGCGAACCCGGTTTAATGCCGTGGTGGGCTTGCAGGCCAAACACGCCTTGGAACAGGAATTGAAATTTGAACTGCCTTCCGAAGTGACCCGGCAATTGGGCGATATACTGGGACCGCTGGCGGGTGATAACCAATTCGAGAATATCATCAAATTTATGGCGGGCTCCCCATCGAGTTCGAGCTCCAAGGAAGCCAGGCTGCAGCCGGGCACCGAGAAATGCATTGCTCTAATATATGAAGGGCCGGAAGCGGTTCGCAAAATTCGCGAAGTCCTCGGGCCCACGGATCCTTCGAAAGCACCTCCGGGTTCCATCCGGAGGGAGTTCGGGTCCAACATCATGGTCAACGCCGCGCATGCCAGCGATTCACCTGAAAACGCGGAGCGGGAAATGAGAATCATTAAGGCCCGCGAAAATTTATTCCGGCAAATAGTCGCGGATTTTTACGGCAAGCTGTAATCCTGACCTTTTGCCAAGAGCAGGGCCAATGGAATGATGGTGGTGGGCTGCCCGATGCGGTTTGCCATGCCGGCGCCAGCGGATTTGTTTTGCGATCGCCAGTGCGGAATTGGTAAGGCTCGGATGCCTTCCCTTTGAGTCCGCCAGGTGACTGTTTACTGATGGCCTGACCGCTATGGAAAACCGGGATTGAGTTCAAGCCCGATTGCCTCCGGCAAACCCATATCGTGCGGGTTTGCCCTAAAGGTTGCTGTTTAATGCCTCCACAAATGAAATTACCGTTGCGTGTTTTGATAGTTGAGGATTCCGAGTTCGATGCCCTGCTGCTGGTAAACCTGTTGCGCCGGGGGGGATACGATCCCTCCCATCGGCGTGTAGAAACTGCGGAGGCCATGTCCGCGGCGCTGGCGGAGCAACGGTGGGACGTGGTCATTTCGGACTACTCCATGCCCAGCTTCAGCATGCAGGAAGCGCTGCAATTGCTGCAGGTGAGTGGCTTGGATTTGCCGTTTATCATTGTTTCCGGCGGTATTGGGGAAGATACCGCCGTGGCCGCCATGAAAGCGGGCGCGCACGATTACCTGATGAAAGGCAACCTGGCCCGGTTGGTGCCTGCGGTGGAGCGGGAATTGAGGGAAACCTCGGTGCGAACCGCTCGGCGCCAGGCCGAATCGTCCCTGCGGGAAAGCGAGGAACGATATCGCACCTTATGGGAAACCTGCACAGATGCCGTGCTGATCATTGATACCTCCCATATCATCCGCTTTGCCAATCCAGCGGTGGAATGTATTTTCGGTTTTAGCCCGGAGGAAGTAGTGGGCCAATCACTGCAACTGCTGCAGCCCGAGACTCTGCAACCGCGTCACCAAGCGGCTGTGCAAAAGTTTTTGGGCTCCGCTGTGGCCCCCTGTAAACGCCCCCCAATGGAAACCAAAGGGCGACATAAGGATGGGCACGAAATTTCCATAGAAATCTCGTTCAACGACATGAACGTCCAGGACCAGCACTTGCTGGTGGCCTTTATCCGTGATATCACTGAACGCAAGCGCGCGGAGCAAACCATCCGCCAAAACCAGGAACAATTCCGGGTGGCGCGGGAAATCCAGCAGCGCCTTTTCCCCACCACGGCGCCCAAGTTGGGCGGGTTTGAAATCGCCGGAGCCAGTTTTCCAGCCGAAGCCACTGGAGGAGATTATTTCGACTACCTGACCCTCAAGGATGGGGATTCTGCCATTGTTGTGGGAGACGTCACCGGTCATGGCATTGGACCGGCGGTGCTCATGGCAGAAACCCGGGCTTTTTTGAGAATCCTGGCACGCAACCGGAGCGATTTGGGTGAAATCCTGACCCGGGCTAACGGTTCCTTATCCGACGACATAAGCTATGAGCGGTATGTAACCTTGTTCCTGGTAAAATTGAATTGCCCGAGCCGGGCTTTTTGGTACGCCAGCGCCGGGCATCCTCCGGCCTATCACTTTGGCGCTGATGGTGGATTGAAAGCAAAGTTGAAGCGGACTGGCATCCCGCTGGGTTTGAGCCCGGAGGCGTCCTATAACGCCAGCGAGCAATATTCCATGGCGCCGGGAGATTTGTTGATCCTGCTGACCGATGGGGTGCTGGAAGCCGTATCGGCTGAAAATGACTTTTTTGGCGAACATCGTTTTTTCAACGTGGTTCAGGAAAACGCCCATCTGCCTGCGCAACAAATCCTCGGCGCCTTGCACCAGGCTGTGGATCGTTTCTGCCATGGAACTGCCCAACTGGACGATCTGACGCTGGTGATCATCAAAAGCATCCCCTGATGCCATCGGGTGGGACGGCGGTGACGCTCTGGCCAAAGGGGCGAGGTAACCCCGCTGCTGTCCGGTTGGAAATAAATCTCGCCAGCGGGAGAGCGGCAAATTAGTAATAACAACGCATTTTTTATAAAGACATGAGACAATCCAGACATCTCGGGAAAACCTTGCGGGAGGTGCCCAAAGACGCCCAAACTGCCGCTCACGCGCTGATGGTGCGGGGCGGGTATATGCAACAGCTTTCGGCGGGAGTATATAATTACCTGCCTTTGCTTTACCGCACGCTGAACAAAATCTCCCAAATTGTTCGCGAGGAAATGCAAGCGGCCGGCTCGGAGGAATTGTTGATGCCGGCCCTGCAGCCGAGGGAATTATGGGAGGAGTCCGGCCGCTGGGAACGGTATACGGCGGTGGACGGCATCATGTTTTCCTTCAAGGACCGGCGGGGCAGTGTGTCCTGCCTGGGGCCCACTCACGAGGAAGTCGTCACGGACATCCTGCGCCGGGAGATCAAATCCTACAAAGATCTGCCCCGGAACGTGTTCCAGATTCAGACGAAGTTCCGGGATGAGATCCGCCCGCGCTTTGGCCTGATGCGTGCCCGCGAGTTCATCATGAAGGATGCCTACAGCTTTGACGCGGATGAAGCCGGGCTGGAGGTATCCTATGAAGCAATGCGCCAGGCTTATCACAAAATCTGCCAGCGCATCGGCTTCAAATACCGGGCGGTGGAAGCGGATTCAGGCGCCATCGGTGGCACCGGCAGCCAGGAATTCATGGTGCTGGCCGACACGGGAGAGGACACCATCATTTACTGCGACCACTGCGACTACGCCGCCAACCAGGAGCGGGCCGCCTCGCGCTTGGCGGAGCATGCGCAAGACGCTGAACCCAAGCCCATGGAAGCCGTATTGGGTGAAGGGCTCATTGGGGTGGAGCCGCTCGCCAAGTTCCTGAATATCCCGGTTTGGAAAACCACCAAAACCCTGGTCTTTGAAGCCGATGACCGGGTGGTGGCGGTGATGGTGCGGGGCGATTGCGATGTCAATGAAATCAAAGTGACCAACCACCTGGGATGCAAAAGTTTGAAATTGGCCTCCGCCGCCAAAATCAAGGAGCTGACCGGGGCGGAGTTGGGTTACGCCGGGCCGATCGGTTTGCCGCCCTCGGTGCGTATCCTCGCTGATAACTATGTCAATGGCCGCGTCAATTTCGAGTGCGGTGCCAACCAGACTAATTATCACAATATCAACGTCAATTTCGGCCGGGATCTGCCTTTGCCTGAATTCGGCGAGTTCAAGATCGCCAAGGCGGGGCACACCTGCCCGAAATGCCAAGGCACATTGCAGTCAGCCATGGGCATCGAGGTGGGACACATATTCAAACTGGGCACCAAGTATTCCAAGGCCATGGCTTGCGTTTACCTGGATGCCGGAGGCAAAAGCCAGCCGGTGGTCATGGGCTGCTACGGAATTGGTGTCAGCCGCATGGCGGCGGCTTTTGTAGAGCAGAACCACGATGACAAGGGCATCACCTGGTCTCCGGAAATTGCGCCTTACCAAGTCCATCTGGTGGCGCTGAATCTCGAGGATGAAACGGTGCGGAAACAATCCGAACAACTTTATGCCCAACTCCAGCAAGAGGGCATCGATGTGCTTTACGATGATCGCCCGCTGCGCGCTGGAGAAAAGTTCAGCGACGCCGATCTGATCGGCTTGCCCACTCGGATTACGGTCAGCAAACGGACTTTGGAGCAACAAAAGGTCGAATTAAAGCGGCGGCGCGATACGGCGGCTGAATTGGTGGCCATCGCTGAAGCTGGAGCCAAAGTCAAAGAACTGTTGGGGAAAAATTTCCGGTAGGCTTGGGAAACCCTTGTCGGGCGCCCCGGTCAAACAGAGGTTTTCCGGGGCCGGATGCTGGGATCTTGACCTGAAACTTGAGGATGCCTTGGGCGGAGTTATTCAGCCAGGGCCGTTTTCGGCGGATTGGCTGCAAGTGAGGCCAGGTCGCGGCGGGGATAGGCCCAGGCCTTTTGAACGGCAGCTTCCAGCGAATCATAAAGCAGGCGATAATCGGCATCTTGCGATGAGGCATAAACGGTGGTCCGGCAATTACCGCGTCCCCCGGCCTCACGGGCCAGCGGCGCGCTAAGGAACAGGCTTTGCGCCGGTTTTTGGAGGTTGATCCAACTGAGGCGGGAAACGTCGCCGGTGTTGTGGCAGGGAGCACACCGCCGTTGGTGCACTTCTGAAATCTGCCGAAGCAGGCCTTCATCGGCCGCGAGATCGTAAGCCTTTTGGCCGGCACGTTTGTTGACGAATTGGTCGTGATAGGGGGCGTTGGCGTCGATCCACATGGTCAACCGCAACCGATCTTCCCGGGGCAGCTTCACCCGCCCCGCGTGGGTTTTATCAGATAAACAGGCAATCAACCGGCTCTTGTGCGAACCATAAGCCAGGGGAGGGGTGATGCTGGCGTCCTGGTCGCGCACGCGGGAGCGTGACACCAGGTTGCTTTTTATAATGGTTTCAAATGCCAGGTTGTGGCCGTAACCGGGGATTTTAGGATCAATGCAGGTTAATCCACCGCTGAAATCGAGGTTCCCGGCGGGCTTGAGCCCTTGGTGGCAGGAGACGCAATGCTGGTCCAGCACGGGCTGGATATCGCGGAGGAAGTTAACCGGAAGGCTGCCCCAAGGCGCGGGGATCGGCGGGGAAGGGGAGCGATTGGCAGCCGCTGATTTGGCCGCCGGGTGCATGGTGCCCGGGCGGGATTCATGGCAGCCTACGCAAGCCCGGACTTCACCCGGTTGAAAACTGATGAAACTGCGCATCCGGCGCAGTTCCTGACGGTTTTCGTCCAGGAGTTGAAAGTAGACAGCGGTATCCGCCGGGACTTTAAAATGGGCGCTGCCATCGGCTTCCACCGGCACATCGCCCAAAATCCGCACTGGGGTCCAGTTCAGGAGGTTTTTCCGCTCGGCATCCGGCCCTCCATATCCGTGGTCCTCACCGTAACGCTGGCCTCCTAGGGTGTTGTCATAGGGCCAGCCGATAGGCTCGGAGATGCGGAGGTACCGGACCTGGTCCCGGCTTAAATCTTCGGAGCCGAACCGGGCATCGCTCACCACACAGGTGGCCTGTTCGCTGGCCGGGTCAAAAGCATCCGGGAAAACCGGTGGCCGGGCGCGGGGCCGCAAGGGGACCGGCATGAAACAGGAAACCGCGGGATCGCGGTAAAGCAATTCCTTGTTGCCGAACACATCGATCAGGTAAAGCCCGTAACCGGTGGCATCGGTTTCCTTCCCATAGTTATAGCAGACCAGAAAATACTTGGATGATAAAGGCCAAGGGTGGCTGTAAAACCCACCGCCATCCAGCACTCCGCCCTCCGGGACTGGCAGACCGTCCATGCCGCCTTCCGGCGGTTTCACGTTGGGGGTCACGATGGTCATCCCCTGCGGATTATTGATGCCAGCCATGGTGTCCACCAGGACGATGGGGCCAACGGGCAGGGTATGGTGGCCCGCGGCGACCGCCACCAGCTGCCGGCTGCCAGGCACGGAACGGGTTTCTTCCAAGGCCCAGGGATTGACGAAGTGCTGCTTGAAAACCGCGTCCGCGCCAGTGCCATCCGGGCGGATGGTCCAAATGGACTGGATGTAAGCCCAACTACGCTCGTGATATTCCCAGCGGGTATAGGCGATGGTGCCATCGTCCAAGGTATGCGGCAGGTAATCGCCATCTTTGTTCACGCTCAGCCGCCGGATTTGAGAGCCGTCGGGCTTCATCACGTAAAGATTGCAGCTGGTTTCGTCCTTGTCGTATTCGTTGCACTGCAGCGAGGTGCCGCAGCGCTCCGAAACGAAAACGATGTCCCCATTGGGGGCATAGGTGGGGTCCAGATCGCTCCATTCACTGCTGGTGAGTTGGCGCAAGTTTTGGCCATCCATCCCGATTTCAAAGATATGGATTGGCTCCTCGGTGCGGCGGAGACGGTAGCTTTGCGACCGGTCGAGCCAGCCATCCGGCGGCTGGCTGGTTTTGGCCATGGCGAAACCGAACACGATCCGCGAGGCATCGAACCGCAAATCCATTCCATGCACATGGCCCGGTCCCAGTGCACCATGGAGCAGGTGCCGCAGGGTAGGGCTTGGATTCCCTTCCGGCTGGGAATTTCGCGTTTCCTTGAAGTCCGCCAAGGCTGAAAAAAGTGGTTTGCCGGGGCTGGAATCCAGGATGGCAAGGTCGCCACCCGGGCGCGAAACCCAAGGCATGTGGTTCAAACAGACGTCCGGATAGGTTTCCTGGGTGAATCGTTTCACGAACAGCAGACGGTTGAAATTGAGCACTGGATTGGCCAGCGCCATCCGCCGGATTACCTGGCGCAAATCGAGGTAGAGATTTTCCAGGGCCGTGACATCGGCCTTGGCGCCCAGCTGGGTGTAGTGCTTGTCCACCGAATCCAACGCTTTCAAATGAACCTGGCAGTCCAGTCCTGACTGTTGGAGATCAGCCGCCAGGCGGCGGCCACGCGCCAGGTATTCCGGGATGGGGAAAGTCCGCTGGCTATCGGACCGAGGGCGTTTCTTGTTCACCGACCACGGGCTAAGGCTGCTTTGATCCGCCGGTCGGTTCAGGGCCAGATTCGACCCTTCTCGTCCATAAACTTCCACCTCATCCAGGTGCAGGAATATCGGTTGGGGACTCGGGATTTGCAGGCGGACAAAACGCGTTTCCAAAGGCTGGGGGAAGCTTACCTCCAGTGGCTTGGCACCGCTGATACCGCCAAAATGGAGACCCGCCTGCTCGTGCCGCAACGACCATTGCCTGCCGTCGGTGGAGCTTAAGATCCGAATATGATCGGCGTTATGCAGGCCGGGAGCGTAATCCATCCGGTTGAAAACCACGATGCGGGCTACGGTGGAGGTTTGCCCCAAGTCTACCTGCCACCACGGATTGGGTTCCTGCCCGGTGTGAAAACCATATTTGCCATCCTTCACACCATCGCAAGCGCCACTCGCATCGCCAGACGTGGTGACCGGACGGTCCGGATTTTCCCGTGACTGCCACTGGCGGAGCCAATCTTCCCTGACCAGCTTTTCACAGACATCCAGATTGAGCGATTGATCCTCCGGCGTCGAGCGGGTTGGAACCGGTTGGCGAAAACCGGCGGCCTGGATTGTTACCGGCGAAATCGGCAGCGTGGCAACCAGCAAAAGCTCCAGCAGCACTTGGTGGATTTTCATGGCAGCATCCTAGCGCGTGGAGCAGGTTTGTCCACCATGGATCAGGGGGAGACGTGTGAAGATCATCTGTTTCCATGGCTATGGAGGAAGCCCGAGCGTCAGCAAAGTCCAGTGATTGCGTCAGTTGCCCGGGGTGACAGTCATTGCTCCGCCCTGTGTCCGGTATTTTTCACCGGTGATGGCCTATATAGCCACCGCCGGCCGCAGTGCGCTGGCTCCCATCCAAAAGGAGTTTGATCCCCATCCACCTGACTGGATCGTGGCCGCCAGTTTTGGCGCGCGATTGGCCTTGGAATTAAACCGGGGCCCCCCCCGCCATCCTGATTTGCCCCGCCGGTGCGAATCTGGCCCGGATCACGAGGTGATTTCCCTGGACGTGTCAGAAATCCTTTCCAAAATGGCAAAAATTGATTTATGTGCGCTTTTTCGAAATAGCGAGGAACAACCACATGGAGTCTCACCGGATTAACTTTGGGGAGGCAATGCCAGCCCTGGAGAATGTGGTATGAGACCGTCTGGGGTGTTTGAATTCACTCCGGCATCAGAATTCATGATGCGCGTTCCGCAGTGCAGGTTTTCGGCTTGAAAGGAGCCATGCATCCGGGCTATTTTGAATCCATACAAAGCATTGAATCAATGGACCAAATAACCTTTGGATGAAGTGGCGGTGGGCAGGTGGTTGGGAAACCCTGCCGCTACCGGAATTGATTAATATGAGCATCCTGGACTCCTTCAAGAAATCCACCGGTTGGCTGATGACTTCCGCCGAGCATTATGAACGGGCCTTTGACAAGGGGGTTCTTGCCGGACCGGAGTGTTTTGAAAAGGCCGCGGGTTTGTTTGAGCATGCAGCTCAGAAACTCACCGAAGATAATCAGCCGGAGATGGCCTGCCGCGCCCTGGCCAACGCGCATTTGTATGGTTATCTGGCCACCGGATCGGAAGATCGTCTGCATGCGTTGCAAGGGATTTTACCCCAAGTGCCTGAATTGGAGGTTATTGGCTCCAAAACCGAAAGCCGGTCCACCATCCCGTTGGCACAGGAAATCGCCGGGCGGTTGATTGAACTGGCCATCAACCAATTGCCTGAAAACGATGCTGAGGCTCGTAACCAGGCACATCTCCATGCCGCCAGCGTATTTAAGGAGCTGGGAGCGCAGCCATTGGTGACTTACCCGTTTCGGGCCGAGGACATGCTGCCGGCCACTGGGCAGGCACGCTGCGATTTCCACCTGGGGATGGCGGATTGGCAGCTCATGCAGAAAACCATGGCCGAAAGCCCTGAGGCAGCGGCTGAGCATGCGGCCCGCGCGTGGGAGTTTTTCCAGCAGGCGGGCGACCCGGGGTGGATCGAGAAGAGCCGGACGATGCGCGAGTGTCTGCTCAAGCGCCGCATTTGCTATGTCTGCCAGCGGGAGTATCAAGGCGAGGGCGTTCATTTTGCCAAATACCCGGCCATCGTTGCCCCCTACACCCTGCGGGTAATACAGGATTTGGGCCAGGATGCTTCCTTGGGGGATAATGACCAACACCAGTTGGTTTTGTGCACTCCCTGCGCCACGGTCATTGAGCAACTCGCCAGCGCTCAAGCCCTCCGGCGCCTGGAAGAATTCAAACAGTTGGTTACGCCTGCCATGGAGGAAATGAAACGCAACCTGGCTGAACAGGCTGAACGCATCAAAGATCTTGAGCGCTACAGCCATAAGCATTGATCCGAATGGCATCCGCGCCAGGATCCCTGGCTTTATCCAGCCATTGTGCCCCGTTTCCTTTTGATATAAGGTTGTAGTATTGTTCAGTAAGATCACCCAAACCGGGGGCTTTGCTGAATACCGGGGGCTTGGATGATCTTGGGGGTGTGGTTGAGCCGGATTTAGGCGGATGGCCCGCATGGCGCAGTGGATAATTGAGCAGGGAACCAAAATCACTTTTGCGAGCACTGGAAGGGAAAAAACGCCGATGAATCTTTATATTCTGCGAGACGGGAAAAAGCTGGGGCCTTATACTCAGGTGGAGATTGAGGAAGGCTTGGCCGAGGGGCGTTTTATTGAATCAGACCGTGTTTGCCTGGAAGATTCAGAAACTGCCTATCCGCTGGGGGAATTAATCCGGCCTGAGGAGAAAGCCAAGCTGCCCCAGCCCCCCGCTCCCGCCCCAGCCATGGACGAAAGCCCGGCGGCGGCAGGCCAGGCTGATGGCGTCCCCAATTTGCCCCCGGTGCCACCCCTCTCCAGCCAGCCGATCTTGTCGCCCCTGCCGAAGGGCACGCGCATCCGGGTGGAGGTGCCGAAAAAGAAAACCCCGGCCGTAAGCTCCCGGCCCGCAGTTCCGGTGGCTGATACCGAGGAAGAAGAGGTTGATCTGGAGGATGACGAATCCCCGGAGAGTTCCCGCCCAGAGGCAGGCTCCCAGCGGCGCCACCTGATGCTCGCGGCGCTTTTGGTCAGTGTGGTCTTGATTTTTTACCTCTTTTATCCCTATTACTGCCTGCGCTACCTGCATAATGCCATCGTGCGCGGCGATGCCGCCCAAACCGTGAAATGGGTGGATTGGCCGGTGGCGTTAGGCTCCTTGAACAAGGAAATCAGCCGCCAGGCAACCATCCAATCGGTGAAGGAACCGGAGGCGGATCCAACGGTGACCAATGCTTTTACCCCCGGTGATCTGGCGGCCGCTTTTGTGCAACACTTGCGGAAATCCGAATTGCTGGGAATGCTGAAGACGGCCGGCTTGGAAAGCGTTTCCACCCGGGGCAAATCCAACATCTTCACTGCGGATTCGGAAAAAACAAGCGGTCCCATCACCATGGAAATACACAGCTACCAGGCAAGGGAATTCAAGGCCGGATTTTTTTCCGGGATACAGACCTTCCGGGCGGCTTTGGAGGATTTGACTTTCAGCGGCATCCTGACCACCGCCCAAGAGGCGGACACCCCCATTGAATTCAAGGCATCGCTGCCGCAATTAAACCTCCACCTGGACTTTGAGAACTGGACTTGGCGTTTGAAACAGGTGGAGATACCCAGCCCGGTGGCAACCTTATTGTTGCGGCCCAAGGCCATCACCCAGTCCGAACTGGCCGGATTATGGAAGAGTGAAGCTGGCCGGGAATGGGAACTGGACGTGGAGTGGGGGAACGATGCCTTGCCGCAGGGCGGTTCCCTGCGAATGGTCGGTGGTGACGCCTTGCGGGTGTATGATGTGCGGAATCTCCGGCTGTTGCGCACGCGCTTGGAATTTGCCTGGGGGGGGGGCGGATCGGCCTCCGGACGCGGGGTCTTGGAAAAGCAAAAAGGGCTGTTTCTATTGGCTATTACTCCCGCCAACGGTCCCACCGACACTTCGGTCATGAACCGGGAAAAGCGCCCTCCACTGCAGGCCAAAGATTTGCCGGGCCTTTGGAAATGCGAAAACGGCCGCCTGGCCGACCTGGATTTTCCGCAGTTTGAAGGCAGCCAGATCCAGGGCGCAACTTTGAAATACGCCGATGTCAACCAAATGCAGACCGGCGCCATCAGCAACCTCCAGTTCAGCGGTTATAAGGCCTCCTTCGACTGGCAGGCTGGGGATCACAACGGCACGGCCACCCTTCTGCGCCTGGCAGACGGCAGCCTGGGCCTGTATTATCAGGATCAGGAAACTACGGATCCTTTCATCTGCGGAATGCAAAAGGCGGCTGATCCAGTGCCTCCGCTGACGGCCGACGAATTGGCTGGGCAATGGGAAACGGATCTGCACAGCTGGCTGGATATCCGGGTCAGCGGAGGCCAGTTCGCCAGCGGCCAGTTCCGTTACCGCACGGCACCGAACAGCCTGCCCGGCGAACTCCGCAATTTCAACCTTCGGCTCACCCGCCTGGAATGCGAATGGCGTTACCAGACTGCTTCCAGCCAGGCGGTGGTCGAAAAGCGCCGGGATGGGAACTTGTGGCTGCTTTGGGAACCGATCCGCCCGATCGGTTCACCAGTCGCGAACACCCTGGTCGATGCCAGTGTGGCGCCCCGCACCAATGCTTCCCCAGTCGTTCAGCGTGGTTTGCGCGCCACTCCGCGCGCGGCCGCCCCAGCCGCGACCGCCAAATGGTATTTGATGCGCCGCTATGCGCCAAAGGCTGAAAAAACGGAGAACGGATCCTGAAAAAGCGGGCTGTGAATCGCAAAAGCTTTTTTAGCGCCGAGGATAATCGGGTGTTGGTTTCATATTGCGGGACGAACGACCAAGCCCCGGGCAGATTGAGGTGTTGCGGCGCATGACGCCTGCCCAACGCTGGCAAGCCGCGCGCCTGCTTTATTGGACCGTGCGCCGGCGCAAGGCGGCGTTCCTGCAAAGTCCGCAGCCAGACTGGTCGGCGGAACCGGTCCAAGCCGAAGTCCGCCGTATCTTCCGGCATGCCAGAAACTGACTTAATTACGATCTTTGTCCAACCATTCAACCAACTGCAAATCCGGCATCTGGTGAGGGACATCCGCGGCATGCTTGCGGTTTCTGGAGAGTAAATCAACCGATCCGAACTCGACGAGTGGATCCTGCGCCGCCAATAGGAAGCGGAAGGGCAAAAGGCTCTGGACTGAGCCAGTTCGCCCTGTTCCAAGACCGGCCCAATCCAGTCCGGCCAGTTGCTTGCATCCGCAGCCGGGAATAGCCTCCGGCGGGCAAACCTCCTGCAACCCAGGCGCTCTCTCTCAGACCACCTTCGACAGACCGGTGCCTTTGGCCACTTCACCGATGAGCCAGGCGGGCATTTTTTGCTGGCGGACGAACCGCAAAACCGTCTCGGCCTGACCGCCATCCACCATGATCACCATGCCGATGCCCATGTTGAAAACCTGGTAAAGTTCGGATTCTGGAACACCGCCCTTTTCGGTCAGGATTTGAAAAATGGGCAGGGGATCCCAGGAACCTTTTTTCAACAGCACATCGCAGGTCCGGGGCAGCACCCGGGGGATGTTGTCGATGAAACCGCCACCTGTGATATGGGCCAGTCCCTTGATCACGGGCGCCTTGGGAGCTGATGCGGGGTTGAATTTTTTGATGAGCTTTTGAATCAAAGGCCCATAGCTGACATGCACCTTCAGCAGTTCCTCGCCGAGCGTGCCATCCAAGCCGGGCAGCCGGCTGGAAATTTTCAGCTTCATTTTTTCGAAGAAAATCTGCCGGGCCAGGGAATAGCCGTTGGTATGCAGGCCGGTGGAGGCGAGGCCGATCAAGGCGTCACCCGGGCGGATGGTTTTGCCGTCGATCATGCGCTGTTTTTCCACCACCCCGACAATGGTGCCGCTGACATCGTATTCGCCCGTCTGGTAAAACCCGGGCATCTGGGCTGTTTCGCCTCCAATGAGCGCACACCGGTTTTCCGCGCAGGCCTGGGCGAAGCCTTGGATGATTTGCTCGAACACCTTCGGCTCCAGCTTGCCCGTGCCGATGTAATCCAGGAAAAACAGCGGTTCAGCTCCCAAGACTGCGATGTCATTGACACAATGGTTCACCAAGTCCTGGCCGATGGTATCGTGCCGGCCCATGGCGAAGGCGAGCTTGAGCTTGGTGCCCACGCCGTCCACGCAGGACACCAGCACGGGCTGGCGGAATTTTTTGGCGTTGAGGGCGAACAAGCCGCCGAAGCCGCCCACTTTGCCCAGCACTTCGGGGCGATGGGTGGAGGCGAGCAGTTGGGGCAGGGTGGCTTTGACGCGATTGCCGAGGTCGATATCGACCCCGGCTTGAGCATAGGCTTTGGTTTTCATTCAGGGGAACAATGCGGGGAGTTTAATGGTCTGCTTGGGCGCTAAACACTTTCTTCAGATAAGCCAGACTGCGGGTCGCGATGGCTTCCGGGCCTTCCTCGAAATTGAATACTTCCACCGAGGCGAATCCCCGGTAGCCGGCCTCGCGCAGGGCGGCGGCAATGGGCTGGAAATCCACGGCGCCGAAACCGGGCCCCTTGAGGTTGCTGTCGTTGGCGTGGAAATAGGCGAAATCAGACCCCGATTCCCGGATGATTTGCGGGATGGGCTTGCTCTCCGAACTCATGGCCTTGACGTCCAAAATGATTTTGAAGTTGGGGCTGTCCAACTGCCGCACAAAGCGGATGGCCTCCGCTGCCGTGTTGATGAAATTGGTCTCCGCCGGCGACAGGGGTTCGAAGCAGATGGTCACACCGCGTTCCCCCGCCAGTCGGACCGGCTCGCGGAAGGTTTCGGTGGCCAGTTCCCAGGCTTGCTGGAAATCCATGCCGGGCAGAATGTTGCGCTGCTTGGGCGAACCAACCACCATGAAGCGGCCGCCCAGGTCCGCACAAAAATGGACCAGCTCGCAAAAATACCGCATGGTGCGCTGGCGGATTTCCGGATCGGTGTGGTTGATATACAAGCCTTCCGGTTTGACCAATACCCAGTGGATGCCGGAGATGACAATTCCTGCTGCCGCCGCCAGGGAGCGAATCCGCTGCCGCTCCACCAAGGGAATATCTGTGACCGAATCGGCTAGCGTGAAAGGGGCGATCTCCAGCGCGTCGTAACCGGTCCTGGCCACGAAAGCCAGGGTGTCCTCGATGCGCCAGCCTTTGAAAATCTCGCTGCAAATGGCAAATTGAATCCCGCCAGACATGGCTGAACTTTGCCAGACCGCTTCCCGGCGATCAATAGTTAACCCAATGTCCCCGCGGGTGTGCCGCGGGACGAGGGGGCGAAACCGGTGTGGCTGAGGTTTGAGCGCCGCCAGGAAATAAACCATACCAGTATGGCGCCGGGGTTTTGGTGGCTGGCCTGACGCACGCGAGGAGTCGATCCCTTGCGATCGTTAACGAGGGCGTAACGCCGCCAACCGCCAAAAGAACCAGCGAGCTGGCAAAGGTAATTTCCTGACGGCTCCTTAATACCCGCCTGTCCCCAGGCTCGATGAGCCGGCGCCGAAGGCGCCTGTGGCGGCCCGCTTTTTATATTCCTCTAGCATGGTCGCGGTGGCGGTGGCTCCGCAGCGGGTGCCGCCCAAGTCGCGCACCTGGATCAAGGCGTCCAAGTCGCGGACGCCGCCAGCCGCTTTCACCTGGACTTTGGGGGAGCAGTTGGCCCGCATGAGCCGCAAATCGTGCTCGGTAGCGCCCTGGTAGGTGTATTTGCCATCGGCGCCCTTTACGAAACCATAACCAGTGGAGGTTTTGACAAACTCGGCCTCCGCGCGCTCACAGATCTGGCAGAGACGGACCTTGAGCTCGTCTGTGGGCAGGAAATCGTTTTCAAAGATGACTTTGACGATGGCCCCATGGCGGTGGGCTTCCACGACCACTGCCCGGATATCCTGTTCCACATATTCCCAGTCCCCGGAGAGAGCTTTCCCGAGGTTGATCACCATGTCGATCTCGGTGGCTCCGTCGCGGCAGGCGACCTCGGTTTCGTAGCGCTTGCATTCGGTGGTGTTGCCGCCATGCGGGAAGCCCACCACGGTGCCGACCTTGACGCCGGTGCCTTGGAGCAGTTCCGCGGCTTTTTTCACGGCGTAGGGTTTGATGCAAACGGAGGCCACCCGGTATTGGGCAGCCAGGCAGCAACCTGCTTCCAGGTCGCGATCCGTCATGGTGGGGTGCAACAGGGAATGATCGATCATTCCGGCCAGGTCTTCGTAGGAATAGCGCATAGGCATCAATTGCGGATTTACACTTTGACCCAGGCTTTCGCCTGGTGGCTTTTTTGGATGGCCTCGCAGACTTTTACTTCCTGGTGGCCGTCCTGGGCGTTGGCGAACCAGCGAGGATTCCGGTCTTCGAGGATGGCGTTATAAATGCACCGGAAGTTCATTTTAAAGGTGTCGGGGAAGCCTTCGTTGTGGCCATTGGGGTAATCGGTGAACCCGGCGAGGTCGGCGCTGAAACCGGGCGTGTTGCGCAACGCGGTTTCGTTCCAGCCATCGCGGTTGCCGAAGTGGATGGAATTGGGGTTTTCGGAATCCCACCAGGCCGATTTTTTCGAGCCGTAAAGCTCGATGCGCAAGCAATTCTTGCGGCCCGCCGCCACTTGGGAAACGGCCAGGTTGCCCCGCGCGCCATTGGCAAACTGCAGCAGGATGGAAGCGTAATCCTCGGTTTGCACCGGGTAGGGGGCATACTTGAGATGGCTGGCAGCCTTGGTATAGGTCTGCACCTCCCCCAAGGGGCGCAGCCGCTGGGTATGGTAGGTAAACAGGTCTGCCAACACGGATTTGATGGGGCAGCCCATGATAAAGCAGACGGCATCCATCCAATGGGTGCCGATGTCCGCCACGGCCCGCAGCTTGCCGCCTTCGGCCGGCAGTAACCGCCAGTTGTAATCGGTCTGTTTGCAGAGCCAGTCCTGAAAATACGAGCCATTCACATGGATGAGCTCGCCCAGGACGCCTTTTTCCGCCAAAGCCCGGAGCTGAAGCACCGCGGGATAGAACCGGATATTGTAATTGACCGCAAACACGGTCTTGGATTTTGCGGCGGTTTTGACGATCTCCGCGGTTTCCCGGGAGTTCATGGCCAGCGGTTTTTCACAGATGCAGTGTTTGCCAGCGCGCAAGACATCCAAGGCCATCCGGTGATGGAAGCGGTTGGGGGAGGCAATGTGAACCACATCCACCCCGGACTGGGCGAGCATCGTGACGTGATCGGCAAAAAATTGCGGCACCCCGAACCGCTTCGCCACCGCTTCCGCGCCCTTGGCCACATCGCACAAGGCCACGACCTGGACGCCCAGGCGCCGCAAGGCTTCCATATGCACCGGCCCGATAAATCCGGTCCCGATGACGCCGGCTTTCAATTGGTGGAGGTTGGATTTTATTTCGCGCATAGCCGAGGTTGTTTTTGTGCATTCAAGCGTCCCGCCGGGAGCGTGTCCAGAAATATTCCCAAACCAGTGAACCGCCTGCTTTTGATTGTATTTGGTGGCCTGATCTGTTAGTCACGGGTGCGATTTCCTTGGGCCAGGCAGCGGATTGGCAAACGGCCACCAGCCCAAGGCTGCCGATACAGGAAACAAAAGAAAATGAATTTGGTCCCCATGCACCAGTTGTTGCGGCCGGCCTACGCGGGCGGATACGCAGTGCCCTCCTTTTGCGCCTGGAACGCCGAGGTCACCGAGACGATCCTCCAGGTGGCCAGCGATTTGAACGCGCCGGTGATCCTGATGAGCGGCCCGGGCGAGTTTCCGCTGAATCCCCCGGACACCCTGGCGCAGATCACCCGCACGATCGCCGGCAAATATCCGGTTCCCGCCGCGCTGCACCTGGACCACGGAGACTCGCCCGCCTTGGTGGAGGATTGCCTGGCCGCCGGCTACACGTCCGTCATGCTCGATTATTCCACGCGCCCGTTTGCCGAGAACGCCGCCGCGCTGCAGGCGGTGGTGGCCCGGGCCAGGCCCCGGCAGGTGACGGTGGAAGGGGAGATCGGATCGGTGGGCAAGGTGGATCAATCGACCGTGGAGGGCGGGGATGTATCCACCTTGACCGATCCCGCCGAGGCCGCCCGCTATGTAGAATTGACCGGCGTGGATGCGCTGGCCGTTTCCATCGGCAATGCGCATGGCATTTATACCAAGCTGCCGGTGTTCGATTTCGACCGTCTGGAAAAAATCCGGCGGGCGGTGTCGGTGCCCTTGGTGCTGCACGGCGGATCCGGCACCCAGCCGGAATACATCCGGCGGGCGGTGGCGCTGGGGATGGTGAAAATCAATGTGGCCAGCGAATTGTGCCAAGCCTTCCGGGATGCCTATGCCGGGCAGCACGCCAATGGCCGGACCGGCTGGCTACCGACCATGCTGGGGGCGGCCAAGCCGGCCATCGCCAAGGTGGTGGAGAAGTGGATTATTCTGGCGGGGGCCGCAGGCAAGGCGGGGTGACCCGTCTCAGGGGGGGCCGTCCGCCGGTTTTGTCTACCAAAATAAAATACACATGCTTATGGAAACCACGTTTGAAGGGCAGAATGCAGGGCGGCGAAACCAGGGGCGGGCGCCAGCCAGTGGGCCGTCCGGACCGGTTCCCATCCCGGGAAGAGCCATCGGCTATGTTCCCGTTTTCCTGGCCATCTGTTTGCTGGCTGGGGCCTCCTGGCCCGGGGAGTGGCCTGGGGCGGCCGGCACGTTGGTTGCAGCCATTCCCGACGCTCAGGCGGGTGCGGCGCCGCCCAACCTCGCCCTTCGGGCGGAGGCTTCGGCTTTCGAAGATTACCAGGGCATGGTGGCCGGCCTGGCCAATGATGGCAACCCGGAAAGCCGCTGGTCGGGCATCCCCGGGCACAACCGGGGCGGGTGGTATGAACTTCGGTGGGACCAGCCGGTCCAGGTGGGAGAGGTGCTCATTTTCCAGCACGACCGCTATGTGATGGAAATGGATCTGCAAGCATGGGATGCCGCCACCCAAGGCTGGATCACCCTGGAGCACCTGGGCCATCCCGACCGTCGTTTGCCGAAGGTCGTGGTGTGCCGGTTCCCCCAACGGGCCACCACCCGGCTGCGTCTGGCCAACATCACCAATGGCCCCAGCTTTACGGAGGTCCAGGTTTTCGAAAAACCGTTTTCGCACCCGCCGCAGGTGAGCCTGGCTTCGGATGTGGACGGCCACTTCATCGGGATTGTGTCCGATGCCTGGGGCAGCGCCCCGGTGGCGGGGGTGGAAGTGGGTTTGTCCGGTCAGTCCGCCGCCGGCCCCTGGCGAGCCACCGCCCGCAGCGATGAGTTTGGATTTTTCCAGGCGCCCATGCCCCTGGGCCTGCTCGGGCGGGTGCTGGCCACAGCCGCTTTTCCCGGGACGGACCGGGAATCCGCGGCGCGGCAGGATTTCGACGCGGCTGGTTTCCAATATGGATTGACTCCGGATAACGAACTTGGCCGGAAAACCAGCCTGGATGGGGAATGGCGGTTCCTGGCGGATCCACCGGCCGGTTTCTGGGAGCCGGCCTTCGATGACCGCGCCTGGCCCATGATCCAGGTGCCCGGGCATTTCGAGATGCAGGGATTCCAATCCGTGGAGGGGATTGGTGGCTACCGCAAATCATTCCGGGCACCCGCCGGGCCGGGCCGGTTGAAGCTCCGCTTTGAGGGCGTTTACAGCGGGGCGGAAGTGTGGTTGAACGGGCGCCGGCTGGCCTGGCACGAGGGGGGCGCGCTGCCGTTTGAGGTGGATATCACCGAGGCGGCCACCGCCACTAATAACCTGTTGGCGGTCCGGGTGGTTCAGCACACTCTGGTGAGCGATCAGCTCGACAAAATGAGCGAGTATGCCGATTTCCCCCTGGCGGGCATCATGCGGCCGGTCGCTTGTTTCCGGGTTCCGAGCGCCCATATCGGGGCAGCCGCCTTCGACCCGAAATTCGATTCCCACTACCGCGATGCCGAGCTGGCGGTGCGCTTGGCGGTAATCAACGAATCGGGCGGGCCGCTGGCCCCGGCGGCGCTGGAATTCCGCCTGAGCGATCCCGAAGGGCGCCCGGTGCCGTTCACGGCTCCCGCGGCCTCCGTTCAAGCTGGGCCCTGGCAGCGGGTGGAGACCGAAGTGGTCCTGGCGGTTGTCGCTCCGCGGCACTGGGAGGCCGAACACCCGAATTGCTACCGCCTGGAAATCATCCTGCGCTCGGAAAACCAGGTGCTGGACCGCCTGGTGCAAAAAATTGGCTTCCGCCAGACTGATATTCGCGGCGGGCAGTTGCTGATCAACGGCCAGCCGGTCAAGATCCGGGGCACGTGCCATCACGATTCGCACCCGCTCCTGGGCCGGGCGGTGACCGAAGAGCTGACCCGGCGGGATCTGGAATTGATGAAGGAGGCCAACCTGAATTCCCTGCGCACCTCCCATTACCCGCCCTTTCCGGCGTTGCTGAAGATCGCCGATGAGCTGGGCATCTATGTGGAGGATGAAGGTTCCTTCTGCTGGGTTGCGGCTGGGATTGCCGATGATCTGCGGGTCACCCCTCGCATCATGCAATTGAACGCCGAATTGCTGGCACGGGACCGGAACCATCCCAGCGTGTTCGTCTGGTCCTTGTGCAATGAAAGCGCTTTTGGCTATGGCTTCGAGCGCAGCCACCAGTGGGTGCGCGCGGCCGATCCGGCCCGTCCCAACGCCGGGAGCTACGATCGCGGTTCCCTCGAAATCCACGCGCGTCACAACCCCATTGCCCTGCCGGACCTCGTGGAAATGGAAAAGATGACGAAACCCGTCCTCTGGGATGAAGCGTGGTGCATTTACCAAGGCATCTTCCGCGATGTGGCCGAGCTGTGGGTGGACCCCGGAATACGGGATTACTACGCGGAGCCTCTCGGGCCGGTGTATGAGCGCATGATGCGGGCGCGCAGTATTGCGGGCACCCAGATCTGGGCGTGGTCCGACGACCTCTTTTGCGTGCCCAACCGGGGTCTGGAATATGGGCGTGGCGCCACTCGCAGCCATTTCATCGAAAACCAGTACCGCCTGCCCGGGCGCGGCTTGGTGGGCGACGCTCCCTGGGGCGTGGTGGATGGGTGGCGGCGCAAAAAACCGGAGTTTTGGATCACCAAAAAGCTCCAGTCCCCGGTGCGGATCAAGGAATTGCCCCTGGCCGTTCCCAGCCCGGGCGGAACCCTCCGGCTGCCCGTCGAAAACCAATACGATTTCACCGACCTCTCGGAACTCCGCGTGGAATGGAGGATCGGCCATGAACAGGGTGTGGCGCAGGCCGCGGGCCGGCCGCACCAGCCCGGCCACATTGAAATCCGTACCCTGCAGACACCGGCCGCCGGCCAGGTGCTGCGCCTGGATCTCAAGGATGCCCAAGGGCGTTTGGTGGACGCCTTTCAGCTGCCCTTCGGCCAGTTCGAATCCCCCCTCCCGAAGCTGCAAGGCCCGGCCTCCGGAAAGCTGCGGATCGTGCCGGATACGGCCCTGGCCGGACCGGGCCGGCGCGTCGTGGGTCCGGATTTCGACCTCTTGTTTGATGAATCCACCGGCGCCTTGCGCCGGGGAGTCGTCTTTGGGCAGGCACTGCTCCTGGAATTGCCGCGCATTCATATCCTGCCCGCCTCTTCCCCCATGCATCCCCTGCCAGATCCCTGGACCTGGAGCCTGCGGCAATTGGAAATCGAGCCCGCCGGGGAAAATATCCACGCGCGCTGGCGCGGCGCTTATGCGCAATGGGATGGGGGATATGATCTGACGATCACCCCGGGTGGATTCCTGGTCTTGCGCTCCGCGTTTACCTACACCGGGGAAAAGCTGGTGGCCCGGGAGATAGGCCTGGTCCTGTCGGTGCCCCGGGAGTGTGACCGCCTGCGCTGGTCGCGGCGGGCGGAGTGGGGCGTGTATCCGGAGGACCACATCGGCCGGCCACTGGGCGCCACCCGGGCGTTCGCCGGGCATCCGGAGCAACTGCCTCCGGGGTGGCCCTGGGCGGCGGACAACTCCCCCATGGGCTGCAACGATTTCCGTTCCACCAAACGCCATATTGAATGGGCCTCGCTGGGTTACCCGGACGGCCCCGGCCTCTGGGTGGAATCCGGCGGCTCGCAGCATGTCCGCGCCCAAGTGCAGACGGACCGCATCGCCTTTTACATCAACGATTGGTACGGCGGCACCTACTGCGGCCTGGGGGAGTGGACCAGTAATTACGGCGAAGGCAAAACGATCGCCACCGGCGACCGGCTCGAAAGCACACTGCGCCTGCGCCTGGCGAAAAGGATCAGCCCATAAGCCACGCTGGGACCCGCGCCAACCATCGTGGCTGCAGCCTTGTCTGGCCTTTGGAAAACCATTCGGCAATTGGCCGCTGGTCCGGATATGCAGGGATAAACGGCAGATCCGCCCTGAAAAAAGGCCTCCTTGGCGCCCAAAACGGGGGGCAGGCAGGAAGCTGATAAATCCCAGGCGGTTGAACGCTGGCCGCCACCATTTGCGGGGGGTAGGTACCAAACATCCTCCCCTTCCGGATCCCATAAGTGTTTTTCCCCCCCGTTTCGCTCCGCGTCCCCCCCAAAAAAACACCCCTGCGCTATCCGGGAATATCCTGCAAAACTACCGATTTGTAGGAAATTCCTACAAGGTGGATTTAAAAACATCTTAAAACATTGATCGACGGCATGGTGTGAGAAAAATAGGGTGTGGTTCATGAGTCATCGCCATGTTGCATATTTGGCGCTAAACTATCAACCCTGCATAAAAAATGTAAGCCATGGCTGTAAGCCACAGCTTACAAATTGTAGGGTTTTCCCCGGATGTGCTTTGTAGTGAAATCATTACACATAAGTCTTCAAAAACGGATCAAAAAAAATTCTTAAAATATTGATCGACGGCATGATGTGAAAAAATAGAGTGTAGTCCATGAGCAATCGCTACGTTGCGTTATTGGCGCTACACTATTCTGCTATTCTGGCGTACAGCAGCCCAGGTCTTTGCGGTTGATGGGCGATATGAGCATGCCTTTTGAAGGCTGGCGGTGCAGCTTCCTTTGGCGGGCGGATCTGTCTGCCCGAGCCAGCCTGGGTGAAGCCGGGCCGGTTCCAACTGGGCCCGGGGCGGCTGGATAATGCCAAATCCACGGTGGCTTTGCCCGCGTCTACGAAGCCGGCCTATGCCAATGATCCCCTGATGGAGCATCTCCTCGTCACCAACTACGGCTCGCCGCACGAGCGTATGCTCAACACGGTGGCGCCGCCCTGCCAGGCCCAACTGGTCATGCTCCCGCAGGCCGGCCAGCCGCTGCCGGCCCCGCTCGCTTTATCCGCACCCGCTGCACCCGACGCCGCCAAAATGAAAACCAAGTGATTAATTCTATGAACCTGAATAATACCTTCCCCTTGAACCGGACGAACCTCACCCGGAGGTTCAGCCTTGCCCTTAACCAACTCCGCCCCGGCCTGGCCGCCACCATCGGCTTGGCCATCCTGGCCGCCTCGCTGGCGCGAGGCGCGGCCGTCGGAACCCAGGCCCCGCCGGCGGGTGCGTGGGCCGGCCTGGAAACAGCGGCCACGGAGCAGGCCAGGGGCGAAGGATTGACGGTGGCGGCGGCGGCGGACGGCACGGTGCGCCTGCGATGTGATTTCCAGAAGCTCGCGGGCACGGTGACCCGCCGGGGCCTGTGGCTGGAATCCACCGCCCCTGGGGCGGGGGCGGGCCGTTTCCAGGTGCTGGCCGTGGCGGCCGGCCGCGCGGGCGGGCCGGTGGCACTCCTGGCAGTGGAGGGGGTTGTGGGCGGTGGGGGCGGGCCGGCGCGCTTCGTCCGGCCCGGCCTGGTGGAGGAGTATTCCGTGGGCGTGGGGGGCGTCCGGCAGGATTTCGTGGTGGCCGCGCCGCCGGCAGGCCCGGGTGATTTGCGCGTCGAGTTGGCGGTGGAGGGGGCGAAGGTGGAGGCATTGGATGGACCAGACCAGCCCGACGCCGGGCCCGCGGATCCGGCCTGCAGGGCCTCGGCAGGCCGCGTGCCTTCACACGGCGCGCGGGCAGAAGTGGCGGAGGGCGGCGCGCAGTTGGTTTTGGACGGTTCCGGACGCAAATTGGCCTACCACCGGCTGCGCGTGGTGGATGCCGCGGGCAGGGAACTGGCGGCGCGGATGGAAGCCCTGGCCGGGGACCGCCTGGCGGTGGTGGTGGCGGACGCCGGCGCGGTGTATCCCGTGCGCATCGACCCCACGTTCAGCGACAACAACTGGTC